>JAEZHF010000091.1 GCA_023416745.1 Bacillota bacterium | reverse complement strand
CGCATTTTTCTTGAAGTCTTCATCGTATTTCTTTCTGTATTCTCCCATTTTTCTGCCTCCGATTTCTGCGCATTCTTTCGCTCTTTCCATCTTAGCAGATTGTCTAAAATTCTAACACGCTCCCTTTTATATTTCTTAATATCTACCTGTTTTCCAGCAATTCTCTCCAATAAATAATCAGGTAGATATACGTATCCGGTTAATGGCTTACCTAAGTAACTCTGCCGTCGTCACTCATTCCTATATATAGCGAATACGAAACTCCAGGTAAATCCGAACTATATAATATAATTTCTTGATAATAGTATTTTGAATCAGTTATGGCTTGATTATTGTTATAAGATTTCTCTTCACTATTCAATAAATCAAATAATTCAGTGATTATTTCTTTATTTGTAACCGTATTCGTATATGAATCTTTGTTTTCGCGGTTTTCGTTATATTCAATCCATACTATTTTATCAACACTGTCCACTGATACGTCAGGTACATTTTTATCAGTTCTGTATAATACGATAAAAGTATCCCCAAAACCGTATAGAACTACAAAGTTCTTCTCGGTATCCAAATTAAAGCTGCTTATAATCAGATGTGTATCTCCAGCGTAACCGAAATCGTTACTCGGATTACTATAATCGTAATCTATTTCCCATTTTAGCTTTGGTAACTCCTTGTATCTCACTCCATCGCTATAAACGCTGGTTCCATCTTCATCGGTCATTTTATATACAGGAAAAGACGGGTTCACGCACGATAAAAGCAAAACCGCCAAAACAATTATGTTCAGTATGAGCTCTATTTTAACTTTCATCTCACTACCTCTCAGTATTATTGGATTGATTACAATGGTGCGCGAACTCCCGAAGACAACCCTATAATTCTTAATAAGCGCTTCAGAGCAGAGATGTTTTTAAAAATCGTATATGCTTATATTACTATAAGTTTTCTTCTTTGGAAATAAAAACACAAAAAAGCCCCGCAACTCTTTTTGGGGCCTTCGTGAATATATGTAATTAGTAGAAAATCTGTCGCCTGCTCAACTCACCGGCGGCTCCTCCGTCAGCTCATTCAGCGTGCCGAAGGTGTATCCCATCTCCTCCCATTTGGTCAGCAGATCATCCATAATCGCACCGTTGGTGGCGGACGTCGCATGCAGCAGCGCCACCATGCCTGGGTGCGTGCGTGTGATGATAGTGTCCATCGCAGACTCAGCGGACGGTTGTGCGTCCACCAGCCAGTCCTTGTACGCAAAGCTCCAGAATATTGATTTGTAGCCCATCTGCTGCGCATATTTGAGGCAAAGCTGGCTGAAGCGACCTTCGGGCGGACGGAAAAACCCCGGCATTTCCTGCCCCGTGACCGACTTGTACCGGTCTGCGACACCCGTCATCTCACCTTTGAACGTCTCAAGGTTGGTCATCGCCGCCATATTCTTGTGGCTGGTGGAATGGCTGCACACCAGATGGCCTTCGTCTGCCATGCGCTGCACCAGCTCCGGATTGTTCTTGATATAATGGTCCACGAGAAAGAACGCGGCGGCTGCGTTGTGCTTCTTCAATGCATCCAGAATCTGCGGCGTATTGCCGTTCTCGTACCCGGCGTCAAACGTGATGTAGATCACCTTCTCGTTAGGTGCGCCGATCCAATATCCGCCGTATTGGCCAATGAAGCTGAACTCCGGCTGCGGCGCGGGCTGTGTACCGTCCTTGGTCGGCATGGTATACCAACTGTATTCGGTGGTTTCGCTGTGAGCCGCATAACTTTGGGAAAAAGCCGGTATGGGCGCGCCCACCGCATTGACCAGCAGTAACAGCACGACGTCAAGGCAGGCGATAGTGAATAACGCGCGGCTTCTCAACCTGCTGTGATCCCGAAAATACGCAGGCTGCTGGGATTTTTTATCCATCTTCGCCCTCCCTAAACGATTTTTCTTTTTAGCGTATGCCCAGTCACGCTCCTATATGACCGCCGAGTCTGATCCCTGTTAAATGAGTCGCAAAAAAACAGACCCCCTGTTTTCAGAAGGCCTGTCTTATGCCGCTCAACTCACTCCAGGTGTCGTCTTGCTGAGTTCTGGTATGCGCTGGAGTTATAGTATTTCTCTACGTCTTCGGGGTAACCCGGCAGTCGGCGCATCACACCTTCGATGGTCTTGCTCCATCCCTCGCCGGACAAATTGATGGTCACCTTGCGCTCGGTACCGTTCTCCATGGAATCGGGCTGCACATGGATGACGAAATTAACATCGATCAGATCACCATCACTGGCGTCCGAATAATCAACCTTTTCACCTTGAGCACCGCTCGCATGCGCTTCAAGATAAACGCTCTTGGAAACAGCCACAAAACTGCCTTTGGCCACCGGCGTATCCTGAGTCAGCGTCAGCGGCTGTCCGTCCTCGCCGTTGATAGTGTAGTTGACCCACGCTTTGTCATCCTCCGCGCTTATAAACACAGCCAGATTATCGCATACGGCCTCGCCGCCCGCATCAAAGCTGATATCTGCAGGCACATCCCCAAGCATATCTTTAATAAACCCGACTGCATCCAGTTTGACATTCATCCAGAAAATACCCTCATAGCTTCCCTTTACTTGGCGATTGTCATTTTGATCGATCTTATGCAGATAAATCTCACACTCATAATTGGCATAATACTCGGGAGCAAGCTCTTCCTGCCATGAACCGGATGCCTCAATAACAAATATGCTGGGGTCATACAATCTGCTTCTGCTTTTAGTGGCTGCCGGAGTATTGGCCGGTTCGGTGGGCGCTGCCGTTTGGTTTGCGCCACCCGCGCTCACCGGGCTGGCTGTCGGGGTGGGCGCCGGGACTGCAGCCTGTTCCTTTAGAGCATTGTCTGTGCAGGCGACAAGCACCATTGCCACACAAATAAAACATGCAAATACCATCTTTTTCATATATTCCCCTTTATTCCTATTGGCTTGATGAATCTGGAAACCTTCACTCTCTATCCGTTATCGTAAAAGAATATGACTCAATTGTCAATCTGTACAATTCGCATACGAAGAATGCAGCGGCAGAAAAAAAGGCATCGGTTCAGAACCGTTATGCCTTTATGATGTTCTATATTAGTCAGCCGACTCAAACATCACTGCCCCTCAATCTGATAATGTGCTGGTTGCGGCTGCCCTTAAAAGCCAGCGTCAGGTCTTTCTCCTCGAGTATGAACGGCCCGTCGATCAGCACATCCGTCTCCGCGAGCAGTCCAGCCACTCCCGGGTTCTGCATGGTCAGCAGATCCTCGTAGCGGTAACCGGTATACGTCGTAACGTCCAGCCCTCTGGCGTGTAACAGCCTGGCCAGTTCGGCTAAGGGTTCTGGCTGACAGAAAGGTTCCCCGCCGCTGAAGGTGACCCCCTTGAGCAGCGGGTTTTCACAGATCTCATCGAAAAGCGACTGGACGGTTCTGATCTCACCGCCGTCAAACGGGTGCGATTCGGGGTTGTGGCAGCCGGGGCAATGATGGGGACAGCCCTGTACGAACACCACATATCGTATCCCCTCGCCGTCCACGATGGATTCCGGCTCTGTGCCGCAGATCCTAAGCTCAGAGGCCATGCTTGACCCGCTCCCCTTCCTCCGCGCGCTTGGCGTTGTTCCACCGGTCGATCGTGCCCACCAGATATCCCGTGATGCGGCGGATCCGCTCAAACTTGGGCTCGCCTTCCTTTTCACTCCGTCCGCAGCCCGGGCATACGTTATCGATGATGCCGTTGTAACCGCAGACCGGGTCTCTGTCCACCGGATGGTTTACCGAGCCGTAACCGATGCCGCTCTCCTTCATGTAGCGGATGATGGATTCGAATGCATCCAGGTTGCGTGAGGTGTCGCCGTCCAGTTCCACGTAGCTGATGTGGCCTGCGTTGCACAGCGCGTGATACGGCGCTTCCAGTGCAATCTTTAGGTGCGCTTTGATGGGGTAATAAACAGGCACATGAAACGAGTTTGTATAGAAGTCGCGGTCCGTTATTCCCTCAATCTCTCCATATTTGCGCCTGTCGATCTTGACGAAGCGGCCGGACAACCCCTCCGCCGGCGTTGCCAGCAGCGTGAAATTCAAACTTGTCTTCTGCGATTCTTCGTCCATGCGCTCCCTCATGTGACTGAGTATCTCAAGACCGATGCGCTGGCTTTCACCGTTCTGGCCATGATGCTCACCCAGCAGCGCCTTGAGGCATTCCGCCAGCCCGATGAAGCCGACGCTCATCGTGCCGTGCTTTAGTATCTCTTCTATGCTGTCTTCCAAGCCCAGCTTTTCGCTGTCGATCCAGACGCCCTGCCCCATTAAAAACGGGTAGTTGTAAACCTTCTTGGAGCACTGTATCTTAAACCTGTGCAGCAGTTGGCGGATAACCAGCTCCATCCTCTCATCCAGCAGCTTATAGAACCGGTCCAGATCACCTTTGGCCTCAATGCCGATGCGTGGCAGGTTGATGGAGGTGAAGCTTAAATTCCCACGTCCGCAGGTCGTCTCCCGGCTTCTGTCGTACACATTGCCCATCACGCGCGTCCGGCACCCCATATACGCAACCTCGGAATCATAATCGTCCGGCTTATAATACTGGAGGTTAAAAGGTGCGTCCAGGAAGCTAAAGTTCGGGAACAGCCGCTTTGCGCTCACGCGCATCGCCAGCCGGAACAGGTCGTAGTTGGGATCTTCCGGGTTGTAGTTTACGCCTTCCTTCACCTTGAATATCTGGACCGGGAATATGGGCGTCTCGCCTTCGCCCAGCCCTTCCTCGGTGGCCAGCAGCAGGTTTTTAACGGCCATGCGCCCCTCGGGTGTCATATCAGTACCATAGTTGATGGAGCTGAACGGTACCTGCGCGCCTGCGCGCGAGTTCATCGTATTGAGGTTGTGTATCAGCGCTTCCATTGCCTGATACGTCCTGCGGTCGGTGTCGTCCAGCGCGCCCCGCACCGCAAAACGGTGGGCCTTTTCGGCCTCCTCCGAACTCAAACGCAGCGGCCCGTCTGCCAGTTCCTGTACGATCCCTTTGCCGTATGCCTCAGCCCCATCCATGGAGATGGCGCCCAGTTCGGTGCAGGTTTCTTTGCAATACGAGTCGGCAGCGGCCTTGTCCATGCTATACACCGCCTGCAGGTATCGGGCGAGCTCTTTTGTGTATGCTTTGCGGAACGTCTTTTGCACCCCCGGCGCCATGCTGTAGTCAAAGTTAGGCACGCTCTGCCCACCGTGCATTTCGTTCTGGTTTGCCTGAATGGCGATGCAGGCCAGTGCGGTATAAGAGCTGATATCATTGGGTTCGCGCAGATTGCCGTGCCCGGTGCAAAAACCGTCATGGAAAAGCTTGATGAGGTCAATCTGGCAGCATGTCTCCGTCAACATATAGAAATCCTGGTCATGGATGTGAATATCGCCGTTGATATGTGCCGAAGCGATGTCCTTTGGCAGTACATGGTTGTTTGCGAAATACTTGGCACCTTCGGAACCGTATTTAAGCATGGTGCCCATGGCAGTGTCTGCGTCAATATTGGCATTCTCGCGCTTCAGATCCACGTCCTTTGCCGATCGGTATGTCAGCTGCGTGTAGATGTCCATCAAATCGCCTTCAGCCTGCCGTATCTTCGCATGCTCAGCCCGGTAAAGTATATACGCCTTGGCTGTCTTCGCATATCCCGCGTCAATCAGGTTTTCTTCCACTGCATCCTGAATCTCTTCAACGGTGGGGATAACGCCCGCGCCGAAACGGCCGGCAACTCTGGCCGTCAGCAGATCCAGCGCGTTTTCATCCATCTGCTCGTCATGAACAGCCTGATTTGCTTTTTGGATCGCGTTACGGATTTTTAGAAAATCGAATGTGACGACCACGCCATTCCTTTTTTTAATTTGTGTTGCCATAGGAGCATCCTCTTCATAATTATTTGCATTTAGTGTGTAGTCATTATATTTCTCTTTTCAACCATTGTCAATATGATACCACAATATTTAGTGTATGCAATACAACACTATATCAATATATTGAACTTCTTTGAAATGCATACAGAAATATGTTGCATTATGAATAAGTGGCAAAAGGTTTGAGCAAAACACAAAAGGCGCGAGCCACAAAAGGCTGCGCCCTTTTTATGTTCTGGTTTGCGGCCGGTCACTTATCCATAAATCGTCACAAACTTGATCGAATACAGATCGCACATCAGCAAATCGTCCGTCAGGTACGGCCTTAGCACGATGTAGCTGGCACCTACCTCCACCAGCACGCCGATTCTGTCCACCAACGGTCCCGTCGTGCCGATGAGGAATTCAACGCGCATATTCTTACCAAGGAAATTTCTTAAGAAACCGGCGGTGTAATATGGACTCTCGACTGTGGTCGGTGTCTCCAGCGCAGCCGGCGACGTGACAGTCGGCCTCGCAGGCATACCCGGCGAAGACACTCCGGCCAGTCCCGTCATGGTACCGCCGTGCTTGGCTGCTGGTGATGCGCCTGCGCCCATCATCGGCGATACGCCAGTCTTGGACATCGGCGATGCGCTTGCGCCCATCATCGGCGACACGCCCGTGTTCGACATCGGCGATACACCTGTGTTCGACATCGGCGACACACCCGTGTTCGACATCGGCGACACGCCCGTGTTCGACATCGGCGACACGCCTGTCATTGGCGACACGCCTGTCATTGGCGACGTTGTCATATTGGGCATCGACGACATGTTGGGTACTGACGATATGTTCGGCGTCGTGCGCGAATAGGGCATCACGCTCTCGCCTGTCATCTTCATATCCTTCACAGGACTGGTCTTTTGCGGGCCTCCGCTTTGCATGCGGCCCGCCTGCCCCGCCGTATTGTTATACGGTTGGTTCACTAACATTTGGTATCCCCCTTTCATAAGGAAATTTTATGTTTGCGCATACAAGGCTGTGGGCTGATAATAGCAGTGCTGTTTGACCCTGTTGAACTGCACGCCCGACCTGTTGTATGGAAAATAGGGTGGGCAGCTGGCACTAAAGGGATTCATGTACCACAGTGTTTCCACAACACCGGGGTGTATGTTTCCGGCAAGCGCCCAGTCCGCCACGTCATAGTGCATTTGCTCAGGGGGGCTGCTCCAAACCGTCTGCGGGTTAAATTCGCCCCCGATTGTGCTCATATAGCAGGTGAACTGCCCCGGCTGGGTCATCACACGCCGCAGATCCCCCTGTCCTGTCCGTAAGTATTCTCCGTATGACACATGCACCCGGTTCATAATGGTGGAAGCTACAGCCTGCATGCCGCCCAGGCCTTCACCCCCGGCTTCGCACTTGATCATACGCGCAAAAAGCTCTCTCGCTGAATATTCCATTGGCATCTCTCCAAATATCAAGATTTATACTGCGGCTTCGCCGCCTTTCCGGCACGGCATAGTATAGTATATTGAGACGCCCCGAAAAGTGATAAAGCTTTTGCGGCAAAAATTATCCTGAACACCGGACGCAAGAACACCGCCTTGCTGCTTTCCATATAATATACAAGCGGAAAACCGCTGAATAAAAAATAAAGGAAGTGAGTTTTTTGGATATATATGTCGTACAGCCGGGCGATTCACTGTACAGCATCGCTCAGAGGTTCGGCGTGGACGCCGGCGATATATACGAAGCCAATGAGTTGTCCGATATCCCGTATCTGGTTGTGGGGCAGTCGCTGGTGATACCCACCGGTGAAACAGTACATACCGTCCGGCCCGGAGATACGCTGTGGACCATCGCACGCCGATACGGCACAACCGTGAGCGACATTGTTGCGCTCAACGGAATTACCAATCCGGATGCGGTGGCACCGGGTGTCACACTGCGCATCCCTGTGCGCGCCCGCAACTACGGGTACATTGAGGTCAACGGCTACATTGAACCTTCCACACCCGAGAAGGAAGCGCAGACCGTTCGTGATGTCGGTGAATATCTCACATACCTCTCACCATTCAGTTATCAGGTATTGGCAGACGGCAGCTTAAAGCCGATCAACGACGACACCATGCTGCGCACCGCCCGGGAATTCCGCATCGCTGCGCTGCTCGTCATTACCAACTTCTCAAACGGCAACTTCGACACGGCCCTCGTAGACAGCATACTTAAGGACACATCGCTTCAAGATAAGCTGATCGCCAATGTGCTCAGCACGATGAATACCAAGGGTTATTATGGCATCAACATTGACTTTGAGCGCATCTCACCTGAGAACCGCCAGCTTTACAACGACTTTCTGCGACGCATTACCGCCGCGCTGCATGAGCAAAACTACGTTGTGTCCACCGCGCTCGCACCCAAGGATTCGGACGTACAGACGGGCTCGTGGCACGGCGCGCACGATTATAAAGCGCACGGCGAAATTGTTGACTTCGTGATCATCATGACGTATGAATGGGGCTGGTCAGGCGGACCGCCGTATGCCGTCGCGCCCGTCGATCAGGTGGAAAGTGTGATCCGTTATGCCGCATCCGTGATGCCCAGCCGCAAGATCGTGATGGGCATGCCGCTGTACGGCTACGACTGGACGCTGCCCTATATGCCCGGAGGGCGCTGGGCACGGCGTATCGACCCGCAGCAGGCCATTAAGCTGGCAGCGGAAAAAGGCGTGGCAATCCAATACAACGAGCAGACGCAGGCACCCACGTTCAAGTACTACGATAACAACGGTGTGCAGCACGAGGTTTGGTTTGAAGACGCGCGCAGCGTACGCGCCAAACTGCTGCTGGTCAACGAGTACGACCTGCGCGGCATCAGTTACTGGCTGCTGGGACTGTCTTTCCCGCAGAACTGGGTGGTGCTCTCCAGCATGTACAGTATCGTCAAGGTGATACCCGAGTCATAGTGCAGTTGAAAAAGGCGGTCTGCCATGGCCGCTTTTTTATTTCCCTATTGACACTATTCTACTTGTGTTATATTATTCTACTTGTTTTATATAGGAGGGTCAAAATGACACTGCAATACGCACTGCTCGGGCTGCTGAGCTACCACGATCAGACAGGTTACGACTTAAAAAAAATGTTCGATGATTCGATACGCAACTTCTGGCACGCGAGCATCAGCCAGATATACCGCGAGCTGAACACGCTGCAACAGAAAGGCTTCGTCACGTCTCAGATACTGCCGCAGGCAGACCGGCCGGACAAACGCGTTTACAGCATCACCGAAGCGGGTCGAACCGCCTTCTCCCAGTGGATCGCGCATTTCCCCGAAAAGCTGTCCAAGGAAAAGCGGGATGAGTTTTCGCTGCGGCTGTTCTTTGGTTCCAGCATCGGCAAGGAGGAGGTGCTCCGCCAGTTCGAACGGCTGATAGCGGAAAAACAGCGCAAGTTGGCCGTTATCCGGCAGTTTACAAGCATGGCAGGAGAATACGCTCAGAAGCTTTCGCTGTACGGCGGAGAGGAAATATTCTGGCGCTTCATACTGCGCCGCGCAGAAATGAACCTGAATACCACTATCGTCTGGGCTAACGAGTGCATCGATGAATTAAATATTTATAAATTCTCTGAAGCGAGGTAGATGCAATGAAAATAACAGAAGACGTTTACATGCTGGATGCGTCGCGCCACAGCCATGTTTATCTGGTACTGACGCCCGAGCCAGTGCTGATCGACACCGGTCTGAGCTTCGAGGGCAAGGGGATGCGGCGCGAGCTGGAATCGTTGGGGTTCATGCATATCAAACACATACTGCTGACGCACCACGATGTGGACCACATCGGCAATGCGGCGCGTTGGCAAGCCGAAACGGGCGCGGCGGTTCACGCCTCTGCCGATGATATCCCGTTCATTACAGGCAAGCAGCCGCGCCACAGCTTCAAAAAATATATCGGCAGGCTGATGCGCGTGCCTGTGCCGCAAAGCCTGCAGCCGTTTGAAGCTATTGCCGAAATCAATGGTATCCGCGTGATACCGACGCCGGGCCATACGCCGGGGCATGTATGCTTCCTGTATAAGGATGTGCTGTTTGCGGGCGATCTGCTGGAGAACAAAAAAAGAGCGCTGGTGCCATACCCCGCTCCCTGGGACTGGGATTATCAGAAGATGCTTGCATCCGTTGAGGCGGTTGCCGCCTACCCGTTTACATGGGTGTGTCCCGCACACGGCCGGCCGGTGAAGCGCGGCAATCAACTGAACCTGCGCTGATGCTATTGCTCCATCACGGGCCAGCCCAGCTGTGGCAGCATGGCGGCCAGATCCCTGTCCGGGCACACAGCCACCGGCTGCCCCACCATGCGCAGTATCGGCAGGTCGGAATAGCTGTCTGCGTAGGCAATGCTGCCGTTCCAGTCCACCTCATTTCCTTCAAAGGCGGCAACCAGGCGGTCGGCCTTGCCGTCGCCACACACGATATCCAGTTCCCGGTGTGTATCCGCCATGCCTCCCTTGTAGTAAATCGCCGTGGCAATTACGGAATCGATGCCGATCATTTCGCCCACATGCTCCATCAGTGTCTCATATCCGCCTGAGAGCAGCACCGTGTGGAAACCTTCTTTCTTTGCTTTCCTCAGTTCATCCAGTACCGATTTACGCAGCAGCGGCACAATCAGCTCCGCATTGTGTCTAAAAAACGCCGATACCTCCGCTTCGCTCATGCCGTCGAATATGCGCGTCACGCGCTGCAGCGCCGTGCGCCGCATCATCTCACGCGACAGCCCGCGCGCTCCCAGCTTGTAGCGCACATACAGCATGCCCACCGAGGCGTATGCCTTCAGCAGCTTTTTGAACGAACGCCCCTGCGCATGCCACTGGCGCAGCAGAAAGGGCAGTGTGTCCTGGGGGAACAACGTACCGTCAAAGTCAAATACAGCCAGCCTCACATAGCATCTCTCCTGTTGATATGTTTTCAGTATCACTGCATTTCTCCGGCTATTGGCTCAATGGCGGCAATTAGATTATCCCGCGCTTCCAGCAGAGCCAACACGTCCACATCCATATCGCCTGATATGAATCCTTCCGTATCCGTGATGGGCTCTGTGTCCGCCGCGCCGCCGAACATGCTGCCCTGCAAACCATACATGGGATACCGCTTGGCGCAGCGGTAAGCCAGCCTGATGATGCCTTCGCATTTGTACAGCTTGCAGAGCAGATCATCCAGCCCTTCTTCCGGCGAGCCCAGCGTCAGTTTTTCGATTTTTTGCTCAAATCCCCTGTCAGAAGCGCTATAGTCCTCAACATATCCGAATAACCTGTCCGAAGCTTCCTGAACGGCCTGCGCCGCTTCTATGACGGCCTCCACGGTCTCCTCACCGGATTCCTCTGTCAGCAGCTCCTGGCATTTTTCCATCTTATCTTCCAGCCTGATCACATAAAACAGCCGCAGCAGTGCGTCGCGTACATAGCCAGCATCTTCGCCGTCGAGCCTCGCCTCTTCGGAGGTTTCCGTCAGCATCTTCGCAAGCTCGCGGTACTGATTCGCCGCCTCGATGATCCTTTTTTCTTCCATTGCCTTTGCCCTTTCAAAAGGAATACTGGCGGAATCGCCAGGCGTCCGCCCCTCTTCGTCCATATTAGCATGTCCTTTGACGCTTTCGCAACGAATAATTGCTGATTTTTCCAAACGCCTTGTTTACAAAAATTACAACGAGAGTATTTTGCCCCACTGCAAAAATTAATGTGAGAAACGTTTATTTTGCATCGGCATAGATTATAGTGAACGGCTAAAAAAGGGTGATTTGAATTTGAACATTATTTTGGGCATTGAGGATCAGGGCCTTGAACTGGCACCGCTGATAACCAACCGTCTTCATGACGCGTTGCGGCAGGGCTGCCTTGTAAGTATAAATGATATGGAAGACGCCGACAGCCGTGTCGCCAGCGTCTGTGTGACGGACTCGGATAACGACGGAAGCAAAGAACGCCAGATGCTTTGCACGCTGCTGGCAGATATCATCGTAGAAAACCTGCAGATACGCCATATGGTGCGGCTGCTGAGGCATAAATATAACTTTCTGACCGAAAAGGAGCAGTGCGATATACTTGTCCGCGCATTGAAACGGTTATGGTATGGCAAATCCGGCCAGAAGAATGAAGTCGCACTGTGCAAGGTGGATGTCAAACAGCGGCTTGCGGAGATGCTGCAACAAAACGAGGCGGGCACGATCATACTGGAGGGCTTCATGCGCTTTCGCATGAAGGACTATCTGGAAACGTGGGAAAAGGAGCTTTCGTGGTGTGTGGAGGATCATATACGCAAAAAGGAGTACGCCGAATTTGTGGAGATACTGCGCCTTTTCGTGAAGATTCGCATACCGCGCGTGAAGCAGGTACACCTGTGCATCGACGGAGATGGCGAATATGTGCTGCTGGACGAAAGATTGTGCCTGCTCGAAAGCCGTTTCTCGGGGGCACGCAGCGACAAGGATGACGCGCTTCTGTCCGCACTGGTCAACATTGCGCCGCTCTCCATCGTGGTACACAACAGGGACCGTTTCTTTGATGCACGTATCATCGAGACGATCAAAGATGTGTTCGGCACACGCGTGGAGTTTTCCGAAGACATGCTATAAGTGCTTCGAGCTTTGGCGGGAAACCTGTGCTTTCCCGCCAATTATATATCTTTGTCCGCTGCGCCTCGTTCCTCTCCTCACGTATAAATGCGCTTAAAACTTCGCAAAGCCGCAGGGTGTATACAAGGCAAACAAAGTCCGCCTCGTATACAGAATGTATTCGTACAGGCATACACGCTTGTCCTATTCCTGCATCTATAGTAGAATTGGGAAAAAGATAACCGGAGAATACACATGGTCATTGACTTTCACACGCATTGCTTTCATGATAAAATCGCGCCGGCCGCCATCGACTCGCTGGAGGACAAGGCTCGCATCGCCGCCGCGCACGACGGTACCGTCTCGGGGCTGCTCAGCCATATGGAACAATGCGGCGTGGACAAAAGCGTGGTGCTGCCTGTCGCCACCAAGCCCTCTCAGGTACCCATCATCAACACGTGGGCACTGGAGAACGAACAGGACAGGCTGTGTTTTTTCGGTTCAGCCCATCCGGACGATCCGGACTTCCTGCAAAACCTGAGCTGGGTGAAGCAGCACGGCTTCAAGGGCATCAAGCTGCATCCCGATTACCAGCATTTTTTTGCCGACGAGCCCCGGTTGATGCCCCATTATGAGGCAATACGAGACCTCGGGCTTGTCGTGGTGATACACGCAGGTGTGGACGTGGGGTATCCCTCTCCCGTGCACTGCACGCCGCTGATGCTGCGCCGCGTGCTTCAAAACGTGCCCGGTCTCAAGCTGGCAGCGGCACATATGGGCGCACACGCGCTCTGGTGTGACGTGGAGGAAGTTCTGCTCGGACTTCCGCTGTACCTTGACACCTGCTACTCGCACTACAAGCTGGGTGATGAGGGCATGGCGCGCATGATAAAACGTCACGGCGCGGAAAATGTGCTGTTCGGCACCGATTCGCCATGGAAAAGGGCAGACGATGAGATAGAGCGCATCGGCGGCCTCCCTCTGCCCGCGTCCGATATTGAACGCATATTGTTTAAAAACGCGCTGGAGCTTCTCAAATAGCGCAGGCTAATATCTCCAAAAAAGGCTTGGCAGCCGCCTATTTACGGCAAATAAGCGCTGCCACGTGCGCCTATGCGTCCGATGAGTCGATAAACGGGGTTGTCCGGGCAGATAAAAACCGCTAACAAATAGCGTCCCCCCCTCATATTATATATTGGAAACCAAAACAGCATAGCGCGGGGTGACGTATGATAGAGCGAGGAGATATATACTATGCGGATCTAAACCCCGTCACAGGATCAGAGCAGGGCGGCATCCGCCCGGTGCTTGTGATACAAAACGATACCGGGAACCGATTCAGTCCCACGGTCATCGTCGCAGCCATAACGTCCAATCTTGGCAAGGCGCGCCTGCCTACGCACATCATCATCGACGAGGATGTGCTGTCGGAGAAGAGCGTGGTGCTGCTCGAGCAGATCAGAACCATTGACAAAACAAGGCTGATCAAAAAAATGGGGCGGCTTAGTGAAAAGGATATGCTTCGGATAGACGAAGCAATATCTATCAGCATGGGGTTTGATAAAACAAAACAAAACGACAGAGACTAAAGCGGAGGATATCATCTTCCGCTTATTTCATGAAGCGCACAAGGGCATTTTCGGCAACGACGACGGGAGGCCGCATGAACCAGCGCATTAAGGATTATATTTGGATGACGGTGGGCGTGGCCATTGCCGTGGCAGGTCTAAACCTGTTTTTGGTGCCCAACACCATTGCAGCGGGCGGTATCAGCGGCATTGCTACGATACTGTACCATCTTTTTCGCGTCCCACTTGGTCTCTCTATCGCCGTGCTCAACATACCGCTTTTCCTGTTCGGGTTCCGCAAGGTGGGCAAGAGCTTCGCAATCCGGACGGCTTATTCACTCATTCTGTATTCAGTAGCTGCGGAGCTCATCCCCGTTCCTGTTGCTCAGGATCACTTTCTGGGCTGCGTTTACGGCGGCGTGCTGGTCGGCATCGGCATCGGTCTCGTTATCCGTTCGGGGGGAAGCACGGGCGGCACCGACATGGCGGCGAAAATGCTCAGCGAACGCTTCAAATCGGTGGGTATCGGCACGTTTGTGTTCTGCATCGACTTCGTGGTGATCGCTGCTGCCGGACTGCTGTTTGAGCCCGAGATTGCGCTGTATGCACTGGCATCGCTGTTCATCACGTCAAAACTGATCGACGCCATCACCGTCGGACTCTCCGCAGCGAAGGCGTTCTATATCATCTCTGACAAAAACGAAGAGATCGCCGCTGCGATACTGGAGAAGCTCAAACGCGGCGCAACAGCTCTTGGTGCCAAGGGGCTCTACAGCGGCAATGAGAAGAGCGTGCTGCTGTGCGTGCTTCCCTGGCGCACCGAAGGCGTCCGGCTCAAGAAAATCGTCCGCAGTATAGATATAAATGCTTTTGTAATCGTCGCAGATGTCAGCGAGGTTCTGGGCGAGGGATTTACTTCACATTAAGTTTCGCTTATTTTTTCACACACACTAGTTGTATAACATGGTTGTTTGGTGGTATCATTTATATATAAAAGAAAAAAGTGAGGGTTACCAGTCATGGTCACGACTGTAAAAAGAATGCCCTGGTGGTTGATGGTTATTACCGGCTTGTTGATCTTGGCCGCTGGCATTTTCCTGTTGGCGTCGCCTGGCTTTCTTAATGTACTGATTAACCTGATCGGTATCGGCGGACTGATCATCGGTATTTACTTCATAGTCAAGGCTCTCATAAACAAGTCCGAAAGCCAGCGTGATTTTGTGCTCTTGCTTGTACATGGCCTCCTCAACCTGGTGCTGGCTTTGCTGATATTTATACTATACAAAGCGCACAGAGATATCACCATTCCCAGCATCGGCTATCAAAATGGCACGCTGATTGGTGTCATGTTGGGTTGCTGGCTCATCGTATTTGGTGTGTTCGGCCTTATTGATGCACGCAAGGCCGGTGGTGACAGAACCCGTTCTCGGATCAACCTGCTGCTCGTGGTTTCCGGCATCGTTCTGCTGATCGTTCCGTTTTTCCTTATGCCTCATTACATCTTCATGGGGATCATCGGCATCATCATCGGCGTGATCCGCACCGCGCAGGGCATTATCTACAAGGTGCGGCTGGATGGGCGCACTATGGGCGGACGCTCCAATATACTGTAGTACGGGCAGTTGACTTAATCTTGTGTTTGGCATATAATATCTGATAATCTTCTGCAGGATAAGTAGCGGCGGGTCTTAAAACGCATCAAGAGACGTGCACATCACAGGCTGGAAATGTGCCGTGCGTGACCAAAACGCGAAACCACCTGCGCTTAGCATATGGGGTTGCGCCCTTATCCGCTGTGAAGAGCTGCCATTGATCAATGGAAGATGGGTGGAACCGCGGTGAACAATCGTCCCATGCATGAGTTTTAGTGCATGGGCTTTTTATTTCAACGATAAGTGTGGAAAGGACGAAGCAATGAATATTACATTGGCTAACGGCGAAAGCAGAGAGTTTAAAGAGGGTATGAGCGTACTGGAAATCGCGGCGGCGATATCGAACAAGCTGGCTAAAAGGGCGCTGGCAGCGCGTATCGACGGCGCTGTCCATGGCCTTGACACCGTGATCAACAACGACTGCTGTCTGGAAATACTGACTTTTGAGGACGAGGCGGGTAAAAAGGCGCTGTGGCACACGGCGTCTCACATTATGGCTCAGGCGGTAAAGCGGCTGTTCCCGACCGCCAAGGTTGCTATCGGTCCCGCGATTGACACCGGTTATTACTACGACTTCGACGTGGAGAAGCCGTTCGACGCGGAAGACCTCGTGCGCATTGAGGCGGAGATGCAGCGCATCGTGGACGCGGACATCAAGCTGGAGCGCTTTGAACTGTCACGTACCGAAGCGCTTACACTGATGAAGGAAGAACCGTACAAGCAGGAGCTGATAGGCGATCTGCCCGAGGACACGATATTGAGCTTCTACCGCCAGGACGATTTCACCGACCTGTGTGCGGGACCGCACCTTGTCTCTACCGGCAAGGTGAAGGCGTTCAAACTGCTGACCATCGCGGGCGCTTACTGGCGCGGCAGCGAAAAGAACAAGATGCTCTCGCGCATATACGGCACGGCGTTTGAAAAGCAGACCGATCTGGATGCTTACCTGCAGCAGCTCAAAGAGGCACGTGAGCGCGACCACAATAAGCTGGGCCGTGAGCTGAAGTACTTCACCACCGTGGATGTGGTGGGGCAGGGTCTGCCGCTGCTGATGCCCAAGGGCGCGAAGGTGATCCAGATATTGTCGCGGTTCGTAGAGGACGAGGAGGAAGCAAAGGGCTATACGCTGGTGCGCACGCCGCTGATGGCCAAGAGTGACCTGTACAAGATATCGGGCCACTGGGATCATTACAAGGACGGCATGTTTGTACTGGGCGACGAGGAGAAGGGCGAAGAGGTGTTGGCGCTCCGGCCGATGGACTGTCCGTTCCAGTTCATGATTTACAACTCGGAGCTGCGCAGCTACCGCGACCTGCCAGTACGCTACAGCGAGAACGCGACGCTGTTCCGCAACGAGGCTTCCGGCGAGATGCACGGGCTGATCCGCGTGCGCCAGTTCACGCTGGCCGATGCGCACATCATCTGCCGCCCCGACCAGCTGGCCGAGGAATTCAAGGCGGTGGTTAATCTCATCCAGTACATGATGAAATGTATCGGCGTACAGGACGACATCAAATACCGCTTCTCCAAGTGGGATCCTAAGAACACCGAGAAGTATATCAACGACCCGGAAGCGTGGGAAACCACTCAGGGACTGATGAAGATCATACTGGACGAGATTGGCCTGAACTACGTGGAGGCGGACGACGAAGCCGCATTCTATGGTCCCAAGCTGGATCTCCAATTCAAAAACGTGTTCGGCAAGGAGGATACGCTGTTCACAGTGCAGATCGACTTCTCTAATGCCGGACGGTTCGACATGACATACGTGGATTCCAATGGCGAGAAAAAGCGCCCTTACATCATCCACCGCTCCTCCATCGGCTGCTACGAGCGCACACTGGCGATGCTGATCGAGAAATACGCGGGCGCGCTGCCGCTGTGGATCGCACCGGAACAGGTGCGCCTGATGTCCATCACCGACCGCGCCCTCCCCTACCTGCGGGAATGGGAACAAAAGCTGCGCTCCGCCGGCGTCCGCGTGACTATGGACGACCGCAGCGAGAAGATCGGTTACAAGATACGCGAGGGGCGCTATGAGCGCATTCCGTACATGGTGGTCGCAGGCGACAGCGAGATGGAGAAGGGCACGCTCGCCGTCCGCAAGCGCGGCGTGGGCGACCTCGGCGAGATGGACGGCAGCCAGTTCATTTCGACGCTGATGAACGAGATTGCGGACAAGGTAATATTCTGAACAATTTGGGCAAAGACTCCGGCGGAAGGCGCACTGCGGTCGCTTTCTGCGGATGAATGTACAAGTCATAACCACCGGCTGAGCCGGTGGCCTGCATCAGCCCTATAAGGGCATATTACTAGCCTGCGCCTCAAGGCGCTCTGAAAATCTGCCAACCGCGTCTTGTTCACAGGCTAGCCCCTAAAGGG
>JAEZHF010000024.1 GCA_023416745.1 Bacillota bacterium | reverse complement strand
GCTTTTACGTCTGCCTGTTCCTAAAAACTGTAACTTAGCCACAATTCATATCCTCCTGTCAGCCTTCCAGCTGCAAAAGCTCGGGCTTCTGCGCTGCGTGGTTGTGCTCGGATCCTTTGTAGACACGAAGCTTGGTCAACATCTGCCGACCGAGCTTGCTCTTGGGCAGCATCCGACGAATCGCTTCCATCATCGCGAATTCCGGCTTGGTCTCCATCAGGTGACTATATTTGGTCTCCTTCATGTGACCCATGTAACCCGAATGCCGGCGATAAACCTTCTGGTCGAGCTTGTTGCCTGTAAATACGGCTTTCTCGACGTTAATGATGATCACGAAGTCTCCCGTATCGACATGCGGCGTGTATTCCGGCTTGTTCTTGCCGTGCAAGATGGACGCAACCTGGCTTGCGAGCCGACCAAAGACCATGCCTTCAGCGTCGACAATATACCATTTGCGATCCACAGAGCCGGACTTTGCCATATATGTTTTCATTTGGCCGTCCTCCTGGCTGTGTCATATTCGTATTTTATATGCTGTTCATACAGGCCGGGGCTAGTGACCGATAAAAACAGGCAAAGTATATTCTATACATTGCCGCCGGGTGTGTCAAGATTTTTTATCGTCGAAACGCTTTTTCTTCAGCATTTTTATGCTGTTTGATGCAAAAGTGCTTCTTTGGGAATTCACTCAGGCTGCGGTTTTAAGCGCCACGCCAGCGCGATGACGGCCAATAGCAGCGAAGCGGCGCACAGCATCGCGATTTTAAGACCGGCGACGTCACCGATGGCGCCGATAAGCGGCGGGGCAGTCAAGGCAGCGAGCGTGAAACCAAGGAACACCAGCGCCGAGCCCGACGCGGTGTCATTCGGCACGAGGGCGCAGGCGTGAACCAGTGTCGACGGAAAGTTGACAGCTGTGCCGATGCCGCCGATGCAGGCCAGAATGCCGGCCCAAGTCACATCCGGGCAGATTGAGATGCCCGCGAACGCGGCGACCGACAACACGTTGGCCGTCAGCATGACGGTGCGGGCGGGAATACGGTGCGAGAGCGGTGCATAGATCAGGCGGCCCAGCAGTGTTCCCACGAATAGCATGCTGAGCGCGAAAGCAGCATTCGTGCCGTTGCCGCCGATGCTGAGTATATAACTGGAAATAAAGTAGCTGAAGCTGACCAGTACGAACGCGTTGAAAAAGCTAATAGCCAGCAGCAGAGCCATGCCTTTGAGTTTTAACGTGCGCACCAGTTTGCCCAGCGCGCCAAAGTTGTCCCGCCGCTGCACAAACGGCTGTCGGATCTCCTGCTTGAAGCCGAAGGCGAATGCCGTACCCGCAGCGGCAACGACGATGCTGAGTCCGATGAACACCGGCGGATATGTGCCGCCCAACACCAGCGTAAACCACGGGCCGGCAACTGCCGAAGCGGCCCACAGCGCCTGCAGCATGTTGATGTGATAGCCCTTGCGCTGCGGCTCTGTGTCTGCCAGCACGGAGTTGGACAACGTATCCACGATGTTGGTGAAGAGGCCGATAAAGAACAGCAGCACATAAAGCACCAGCAGTATGCTGTTGAAGCCGAAGAGCAGGAGACACGCGGCGAGCACAAGCTGGCACAGCGCCATTATACGCACCTTGTTGAGCGCAGAGAAAAGGCAAAAGCAAAGTATCACCGACAGCGCGGTGCCAAGCGACTGCAGTGTGGAGAAAAGGCCGGCGGACGCCAGCGTCAGGCCGGGAAATGCGGCGCGGATAGCCGGTATCAGCGAACCCATTACAGACGCGTACATCGCCAGCGCACCGATAGGCGGATAGACGAAGTAAGGCTTTGCGGACTGTTTCATCGCAGCTCCCGTCTTTAACAATATGCAACGCGAATTATAGCACGAAATGTCTGATGCTGTACAGTGCAAACCAAAGATGGGCTCTTTTCATAATACGGCTGAAGTGGTATGATAGAACATATGATCGTAAATACACAGAGGTGATTCGCCATGGGCGACTTATTTGAACAGAATGTGGACCGTGCCGCGCCGCTAGCCGACCGGATGCGTCCGCGCAATATAGACGAGTTTTACGGGCAGGCGCACATTGTGGGGCCGGGAAAGCTGCTGCGCCGCGCGATTGAGACAGACCGGCTCACATCGTCTATATTCTTCGGGCCGCCCGGCTCCGGCAAGACGACATTGGCTTCCGTGATTGCCAACAGTACCGGTGCGGCATTTGAAAAGCTGAACGCGGTGACGAGCGGCGTGAAAGACGTCCGTGTCATCATCGACCGCACGGAGGAACGCCTGAAGCTGCACGGGCAGGCAACGTATCTGCTGCTGGACGAGTGCCACCGGTGGTCCAAAACACAGTCGGACAGCATATTGCCTGCCATCGAGAAGGGTATTATCCGCTTCATCGGCTCCACCACGGAGAACCCAATGGTCTCCATGACAAGCGCCATCGTGAGCCGGTGCCGCCTGTTCCAGTTCTTCGGCCTGACCAAGGAGGATGTGATACAGATCGTGCGAGCGGCGCTTGCGGACAGCGAGCGCGGCCTCGGTGCGCTGAACGTGGAGGTAGCTGAGGACGCTCTGGAGCACATCGCCAACGTGGCCAACGGCGATGCGCGAACCGCGCTTAATGCCATCGAGCTGGCTGTGCTGACCACAACGCCAGACGTGCGCGGCGCAATCCGCATCACACTGGACATCGCGGAGGAATCCATTCAGCGGCGCGCGGTGAGGTGCGACGACGAGGAATATTACAACATGCTCAGCGCGTTCTGTAAGTCGCTGCGCGGCTCGGATGCGGACGCGGCGCTGTTCTGGTTCGCGCGGCTGATATACGCGGGAGTGGATCCGCGGCTCATCATGCGGCGCATATTCGCCCACGCAAGTGAGGACGTGGGTCTGGCCAACCCGTCCGCAATGACGCAAGCGGCGGCGGCGGCGCAGGCACTGGAGTTCGTGGGCATGCCGGAGGCACGGCTGTCCATCGCACAGGCCATTATATTCATCTGCGAGTCGCAAAAGTCCAACGCGGTGGTGAGGGCGGTGGACGCGGCGTTCCGTGACGCGGAACATGCATATCAGGTGCCGGTGCCGCTGCATCTTCGGGATACTCACTACCACGGCGCGGACAAGCTGGGCAACGGCAAGAGCTACAAATATCCTCATGAGTTTGAGCGGCATTACACACCGCAGCAGTATCTGCCCGACAATCTGCTGGGCCGGGTGTACTACCAGCCGTCCGATGAGGGTTATGAAAAGAAGATTAAAGAGACGCGCCGTTATATGAAAAAGGAAGATTCATGAGCATCGAACTGCCATTTATGACGGCGAAGCCGCACAGAAAGCTGTTATCCAAAAGGACGGACAGCGACTGACAGCAAGAGGACGAGTTGCGCGAACCGATGCGGCGGCCTTCTTTTTTATAGTAATATGAGCGAATGATTTGGTTGTACTGCTGGTAGTGAATTGTTATTGCGTGTGACTTGCGATATTGATATAATACACAATAGGTTTTTGACTGTGAGTGCATGACAAAGCGCAGCGCTACACAGCATAAAGAAAACCAAAATAATAACAATGTCGGGTATCCGCCATGCGGAACCTGAACGGAGGTAAAAATGAATAACGGTAAAACAAGAAAGCTGGCCATAACGGCCATGTTGATGGCAATCACATTTTTGCTAGGACTGACTCCGGTTGGATACATCCCGATTCCTCCGGTCAGCATGACAATACTGTGTCTGCCGGTTATCATTGGTACAGTGATGGAGGGTCTGGGGACCGGACTCTGGATCAGTTTAGCTTTCGGCGTCACCAGCCTGTTTCAGGCTTTGGGTATTACACTGGTACCATCGCCTTTGGGCACATACCTGTTGCAGCTAAACGTTATTAAGACGCTGATGGTCATATTCATTCCACGGCTGCTGATTCCCGTTACGACCTGGCTTGTTTATAAGGCGGTCTGCGGTGAGTCGAAAGTACGGAAAAAGCTTGCCACTGGAATTGCTGCATTTACGGGGTCGATTACCAACACGGTGCTGTTCTTGGGGGCACTGTATCTGATGTTTTTGCCTGAGATAGAACCATTGGCCGCAGCCTTCGAAGCAACACCCGAAACATTCGGAGGAGTGCTTGTCGGTATCGGCGCAATAAACGGTCTTCCTGAAGCGGCGTTGGCCGTGCTGCTGTGTGTGCCCATTGTGTGGGCTGTGCAGAGGCAAAAGAGTAAGAGAAAACCGGCGTAACGGAGATACAGATGGTATTTGTATTGGATGTGGGCAACAGCAATATCAAGTGCGGGCTGTTCAGCGGAGACATGCTGGTCAACTCGTGGCGCATGACGACCAAGCTGGAGCGCACGGCGGATGAATACGGCATCCGCATTATTTCTTTTTTTGATCATGTGGGACGGCGTCCCGATGAGGTGCAGGGCATCATCATCTCGTCCGTCATCCCGTCTATCAACTTTACGTTGCAGCACATGTGCGCCACTTATTTCAGCAAAAAGGCGGCGGTGGTAGGACCCGGCATGAAGACGGGCGTGAACATACTATACGACAACCCCAAGGAACTGGGGACAGACCGCATCGCGGGTGCCGTGGCGGCCTATACGCTGTACGGTGGGCCGTGCATCATCGTGGATTTTGGTACGGCCACCACGTTTGGAGCGGTGTCGGGCAGCGGCGACTTCCTGGGCGGCGCGATATGTCCCGGCATCAAAATATCAGCGGAGGCGCTGTCATCCGGAGCGGCCAAGCTGCCGCGCGTGGAATTGGTCAAGCCGGATACGGTCATTTCGAGGAATACGGTGGCCGGTATGCAGGCGGGTATCATATATGGTTATGTCGGGCAGGTAGAATACATCTTGCGCCGCATGAAGGCGGAGATGGGCGGCAGCCCGCGGGTGATTGCGACGGGCGGCATGGCCAACGTAATCGCGCAGGAGACGCCGGAAATTGATGAAGTCAACAGCCTGCTGACGCTCATTGGGCTGAACATTTTATTTCACAAGAATGCCAAGAGGCAAAAGAGTATAAAGGGGGACAGATGAAAAACGTAAACATCGCCCTGATCGGACTGGGCACAGTCGGGTCGGGCGTGTATAAGACGATCGCCATGCAGAAGGAAAGCATCCAGCATAAGGACGGTATATCGCTGAACTTGAAGAAGGTTCTGGCGCTGCAGTATTCAATCGACATACCGGAGGAGCTCAAGGCGAAGGATTTCTATAAAGACATCGCGCAGGATGAGGATATCGACATCGTGATCGAACTGATCGGCGGTGTGAACCCGGCGAAGGACTTTGTGCTGGCGGCACTCAGCGCGGGCAAAACGGTGGTGACCGCCAACAAGGAGCTGCTGGCGCGGTTCTGGCCGGAGCTCAACTCCGCCGCGAAGAAAAGCGGCGCGGGACTGTATTTTGAAGCCAGCGTGGGCGGCGGCATACCGATTCTGCGCACAATTTGGGACAGCCTGCAGGCCAATGAGATCACGTCGGTGATGGGCATCATCAACGGCACGACCAACTATATACTCTCCAAGATGGAGCAGGACAAGGCGAGCTATGACGCGGTGCTCAAGGAAGCGCAGCAGCTGGGCTTTGCCGAGGCAAACCCCAAGAACGATGTGGAGGGCTTTGACGCCATGTATAAGCTGTCGATCTTAGGGTCCATGTCGTTTCATGCGCGCGTGCCGGTGGAATACATCTATCGCGAAGGCATCGTGGGCATCACGCAGGAGGACATCGCGTACGCCAGCGAGCTGGGATATTCGGTGAAGCTGCTGGCTATCGGCAAAAAACGCGGCAAGACGATCGAGGCGCGTGTGCACCCCACGATGATTCCCAAGACGCATCCGCTGGCGGCGGTGCGCGGATCGTTTAACGCCATCTATCTACACGGCAACATCGTCGACGATATCATGCTGTACGGGCGCGGCGCGGGAGATATGCCCACGGCCAGCGCGGTGATTTCCGACGTGGTATACGCTGCAGGCCGTGATGAACATCGCTATACCACGTTTTACAACGAGGATACGGTTTCGACCGAGCTGTCGTTTGAGAACAACTGGGAGAGCGAGTTTTTCCTGCGCATTATCGTGAAGGACGCGCCCGGTGTGCTGGCCAAGATCGCAGGTGTACTGGGTCAGCACCAGGTGAGTGTGGCCACCGTGATGCAAAAAGGCTTAAGCGGCGATAACGTGCCGCTGATATTCGTGACGCACAAAGCCAAAGAGATATCCGTGAAGCGCGCTGTTGATGAAATTTCGTATATCCCCGAAGTCATCAGCGTGGCCAATATGATACGAGTGGAAAACTAAAAGTTTTTCAATATAAAATGAGAAAGAGGAGAAAGGTATGTTTATTAAGGCTGAAGAAATGACGGTGGATTCCCGCGTCAGAGTGCGGGACGGCTACGGCACAACGGATTTTGTCCAGCTTGTTTCTAAAGACCAGTTACCCGCCAAGTCCCGCCTGTTCTCGTTGATGTGTCTGGAGAAGGGTTGCAGCGTGGGCCGCCATGATCACACGAACGAAACGGAAATCTATTACGTGGTGGAAGGCGAAGGCATCATCAACGACAACGGCACCATTCGCCCGTTCCGCAAGGGAGACTGCAGCGTTTGCGGCGGCGGTGCGTTCCACTCCGTATCCAACGAAAACGATGAGACGCTCAAAATCGTGGCTGTCATCATAATGGACTAAAAACGGATATGAAGAAAGAGCCTTCGTGGCTCTTTTTCTTATGAAACCGGAGTTCTCTTCTTATCAACTGCAATAGGATGGAGTTTAGAATGAGCATTTTCTATATGATGGTGGAAGCCAGACTTTTGCCCGAAAATGAGGAGAGCAAAGAATTGGGAGGTGCTTATATAAACTGCTGGATCAAATCGAAAGATGAACCATCTGCAAAGCGTATAGTCTCAGAATACGTTTTTGATGAAGGCTGGGAAATTATAGATATTGAAAAGTCTTCTGTAGTGACCCGAGAAATATTTTGGAGGAACCTGATTCACTTGATTGCTTCGATCAGGCCGTCAATTATGGAATAGGAGTAATTTTTTATACTTGGCCCATAATCATTAGTTAACATTCGTATTTAGTTATCAAGGGTTTGGGATAAAGCATTGATCCGGTCACGGATTACCTCTAGCGCCTGCCTGGCCTCATCCAGCGAGAGGCTGTGATAGTCCCGCTGGGACACCGCATGCCACAGGCGCAGGTGCAGTTTGTTCAGGTCTTTGAGCGCATCGGCTACGCCTGCCTCTGTGGCGGCATACTGCGCTTTTTTTTGCCGTGACACGGGCGTTCTGCGCTCAAACGGCATGTCGGACAACATGTCCGCGATCCGGTCTTTCGTGTTATCTGTCATTATATTTCGAGTATGTCTCCTGCCTGCATTCTTTTCACGCGGGCCATCAGCTCAAGCCGTTCCAGCACCTTTTCGCCTGTGCAATGCCCGGAGTACACTTTTCTTATCCGCTTCTCGTTGATGTGGCGGATAATGGCTTGTACTTCGCTGCCGGGCTCCTGAAAGGCGTGCATTCCCATACGGCGCGTGCCGCTCAGGTGAAAGCCGCCCACTACAGCCGAAACCGGGCCAAATTTCTCTTCCGCCGTCATCAGTATGTTGAGAAGGCCGTTGTGAGAACATCCTGTGAGCACGGCGACGTCATCTTTCCTGCGGATGACGATAAACTGCTCTTGCGAGAGGTCGTCGCGAAGCAGTACGTCGCCGCGCTTTTCGTACATCTGAGACGAATACAGTGGCAAACGCCGGTGCTGGCTGACGCCTGCCACATACAAGCCGCCAACGATCTCGGTATCCTCGTCTATGAAGCAAAACCTTTCCGGATATTTTTTAAAAAGCGACTGATCCATGCCGGCATACTGGAGCTTAGTCATATTTCTCACGTAAAAATCGCCCCGCGCCGCACGCTTGAGGCAGACTTTCGCGTGCCTATTGATCTCTAGGAAATGGGTGAGTCCACCGGTATGATCGTCGTGAGCGTGGGATATGACGCAGATGTCCACCTTGACCAGGTCGATGCCCAGCAGCGTAGCGTTATAGACAAAAGCATCCGAAGCTCCGGTATCGAACAATATGCGCTGCCCCTGGTGCTCAAAATAGAGTGACAGGCCATGTTCGGCGATAAACGGGGAACCCTTGGGTTTACTGTCTTCAATTAAAGCATAAATTTTCATTGGCCGCCTTTGCTCCATTCATCATCACATCTTTGTGCTCATGAACTAAACTTAAGAGCCTGTTTGAGCCATATACAGATCATAGAGATATTTTTCGAAAGATCGAATGCGCAACGTTCTTTCAGCGGGCATCGCGCTGTCAGTGGAAATGCCGCAGGATGTCATCGTTTGCTCTAAGAACTTTTTAGTTGACGGCTGCTCATCAAATGTAAGCAAATCAAGTACAGTGATACCCAGAACCTGGCATATTGCAGACATGGTATCAAACTGCGGACGCTTTTTGCTTTTTTCGATGTATGACAAGGTGGACTGAGCGATACCGGCCCGTTTGGCCAATTCACTTTGGGAGATGCCAAGCTCATGTCTGATCTTTTGTATCTTCCTTCCGATGTCAACGCCCATAGTCATGGCACCATCCATACACGTTGATTGTAACACCTAATCCATGATATGACAATATGAATTGGGCAGGCATTTCATAATCCGCCGGACTAGCGGGCTGCATCCCCGCATATTATTATACAGTGCGGATAGGGCAATATATGCCGCCGACATAAACTGCGGCGTACCGGAAGGGCTCTCATTTTAGGAGGAACTATGGAAATGAATCTGTTTGACTTTATTATCAAAGATGCTTATGTACTGGTTCCAGTGCTCTATGTGATTGGCATATTCCTGAAAAGGACACCAAAGATTCCCGACTGGCTGATACCCTGGATACTGACGGGGCTGGGGATGATTGGAGCATTCTTCCTGTCGGGCATGGAACTGGGCGGCGTGCTGCAGGGTGTGCTGGTAGCGGGTGTGACGGTGTTCGCCAATCAGCTTTTCAAACAGACCATACACAGGCCAAAAAACGGCTTGTGAGTGAAAAGCTGTGTTCTTCACTGCGCATGTATAACTGAGCGGCGCCGGGATACTGCCGGCGCTGCTTTTCGCAGTACTGGCATCAGCGGTTGATCATTGTTACCAGTTCGCGGGCGATTTGGCTGATATTCTCCACGGCGGACAGACTGAGATCGATAATGTTATATTCATTGTGGTTGCGCTCGTAGGCCTCGCCAAACGTGCTGATAAACCTTTGGCGCAGCGCGGAGCCGTAGTTGATCTTGATCAAGCCGAATTGCTTCGCCTGCTTGATGACCTCGGCCGGTATGCCGGACCCGCCGTGCAGGACCAACGGCACGGGCGATACTTCGTATATTTTTTTAAGAAGAGGCAGATCAATCTGAGGGTTCAGGCAGAGGCCGTGAACATTACCGATTGATACCGCCAACACGTCGCAGGCGGTGCGTTCCACGAAATCACGCACCAAATCAGGATCAGTTTTTGAATCCTCCTCACAGACGATATCATCTTCTTTGCCCATAAGAGCCCCGAGCTCCGCCTCCACAGGCAGCCCGAAAGAGTGGCAGTAGTCCGCAACTTTGCGTGTTTCGCGGATGTTCTCCTCGTATGGCAGATGGGATGCGTCAACCATGATGGACGTGAACCCTGCTTCCACGCAGGCTATAACGTCCTCAAACGTTTTACCATGGTCGAGATGCAGCCCGATAGGGGTCTCGGTATTTTTGACGGCGTCGCGCGTGATGGCCGCGATGATCTCGGGAGAGGATAGGCGCAGATTGGACGAGGATATCTGTACATAGCCGGGCAGTTTCGCCCGAGAAAGTCCACGGACAATACCATAAGTGATTTCCATGTTGGTCGTATTGAATGCAGGCAGCACAAGTTGGTTATCTTTTGCATAGCGCATTATATCGAATCCGTTGATTAACGACAATGTCTCTACTCCTTATTATGTGTTGGTCAGTATGCATGTCATAAACATCAGTGAATTTACTATACTGCCAGAGGGCTGTCAAGTCAATCTCGCTGTATACCAATCAGAGCGGGTGCAGCTGACAATCTGATTATTTCCGATCATATAAATTTGGACATTCCATGCGCGTTGTTTTACAATGTGGGTGGTAAATAATTTATTCTTATTTTTTGGAGTACAAGTTGAAGCATTTGTTTATAGGCATTGATATTGGAACATCTTCAGCGAAGCTGGTGCTGATCGACGAGGCTGGTTTCGTAATAAACCAGGCCGGTGCGGACTATCAGGTGGACCAGCCGCAGACGGAATGGAGCGAGATCAATCCGGACATTTGGTTCTGCACTGTGATGGACTGCATGAAAAGGCTGCTTGCGGGAGCGGAGAGGGACAAGGTAGCAGGTATCGGCGTCACGGGACAGATGCATACCGTCGCTTTCATTGATGAGCACGGAGAGTCAGTCCGTCCCGCGCTGATGTGGACAGACAAGAGGACGAAGGAATACATCCCTCATTTGAAAGAGCAGATCAACCGGCATGCTGAGATCAGCTATATCGCTAATATCATTTCAACGGGAAGCCCGGCTGCAAATCTGTATTGGCTGAGAGAAAACGAGCCGGAGCACTTCAGGCGGCTGCATAAGTTCCTGATTGGTCCGGATTTCATCGTCTTTCGTCTGACAGGGGTTTATGGTACCGAATACTGTGAGGCTTCCACGTCCTCACTGTTCGATCTCCAGAACAAACGCTGGTCGGAATCCATGCGTCAAATCATTGGACTGCCGGAAAGCGTATATCCGAAGGTTAAGGGCAGCGCTGAGATCGCGGGAAAGCTGCGCCATCAAGTTGCGCTGGAGCTGGGGCTTCGTGAAGACGTGAACGTGATTGCGGGCACGGGTGACAATCCCGCTGCGGCCATTACGACGGGTTGTCTTGTGCATGGGTATCCGGTAATATCGCTGGGCACATCCGGCGTGCTGATGCTTTCCCGGGAACAGCTGAACTTCGACGCCAAGGGGAAGAACATTCTGTTCTCACTGGACGGTAATACATTTTTCTGTCTCGTGCAGGGGACGGTTCAGTCTACTGGCAGCTCACTTATGTGGTGGATGCGTGATATGCTGCAGGAGGATGACATGTCGGAAGTGGACACTCATATCGATATCGAAACCGCTGGCAGATCACCGGTCATTTTCTACCCGCACATTCAGGGAGATAAGACGCTGTATGCGGACCCGAACCTGAGCGGCGCGTTCATTGGCCTTCGAGCCGAAACGACGCGCTGGGATATGGCCTTCGCTGTGATGGAAGGTATCTGTTTTGGATTCAGGGAGCTGGCCGATAATATGCGTTTTTCATGGGACAGGCATGACAGTATCCGGGTGGCAGGCGGCGGATCCAAAAGCGATGTGTGGATGCAGACAATGGCCGATGTATTGAATATACCGATCGATCAGCTGGACGGGACGATCAGCGCTTCGTATGGCATGGCGTTGCTGGCGGCATACAGCTGCGGCAGCGTGAAGGATATCGGCGAGGCATCCGATAAGGTCATGAGTGTCCGGCGCCGTTTCATACCCCGTCCGCAATTCAGAGATTCGTATGACAGGAAATTTACCCAATACCTGAGAATCCATGATGCGCTGGTGGGGATAAAAGGGGAGGTTTGAGGACAGAAGAGGAAGATAAACAAGGCTTCAAACATCCATATGACGTACACATTTAGAATTGGATAATCCAAAACTGATCCACTATGCATTATGGTTGAACCAACTCGCGCCTCTTGCATAAAGAACAGAGCCAAAAAATTGCTTTTTCGTATAAGATGAAGCTGGAAGCGATCAAACGACAGGGTGAGCGTACAGATTTAACTTCAACGCAAATGCTAAAATCGACTAAAGAAGACAAGAGTCCGGATAATTTTGTTTTACTATTTGCATAGTCCGACCATTACTATATACTATTATCATATTCAATTATCTAGACTATTACTTTAGCCAGCTTAGACGATTATGATCAAACACGGGGGAATTATGATTACGATCAAAACTTATTTCCTAAAACAGAAGATTATGACCCGGGTTCTGATAAGCCTTATTCCCGTTCTTCTTGCAGCTGTTTACTTCTTTGGATTACGTACGCTTGTATTGTTGTCCGTAGTAACATTGACCGGAATTATATGTGAATACGGCATCATGCGTTTGATTGACGGTAACAAGGCCAAGGTTTCCGAAGCGCTCTTTGTGACCTGCCTTTTGTATACCCTAACGCTGCCGCCGTCTGTGCCGTTCTGGATTGCAGCAGTCGGCATAGCGTTTGGCGTCGTCTTCGGCAAATGTGTTTTCGGCGGATTTGGCAGGAACATTTTTAATCCGGCGCTGGTTGGCAGATGTCTGATTTATGTTTCATTCCCGGCGTATTTGACGGTTTCCTGGGCAGAGCCATTTAGCGGCTTTCCGGGCGGGTTTATTAGTTGGAGCAGCGGCGTTGATGCGATGACATCCGCTACACCGATGATTCTATTTAACAAAGAAGGAATCATTACCGATCATCTGCGCCTGTTTCTTGGAAATATATCAGGGTCACTTGGTGAGACAAGCGCGCTTATCATCTTAGTGGCTGCTGTTTATCTGATCGTGACGAAAACAGCTTCCTGGAAAATAATCGCGTCATGTCTGGCTTCATTTGCAGTATTTGGTTCCATCCTCTACCTGGCTGGGGTCATCAAACCAGACCCGCTGTTTTCCATCCTGTCCGGGGGGTTCCTCTTTGCAGCGGTCTTCATGGCGACCGATCCAATCTCAGCGCCGAAACAAGAAACCTCAAAGTATATATATGGCGCACTGATCGGCGTCGTTGCGATGGTAATCAGAGCATTTTCACTCTTCACGGAAGGTATCATGTTCGCGATTCTGATCGTCAATGCATTCGTACCGCTGCTAGATCGAAACATCAAGATGCTCAATGACAGGAGAAATGCCGGAAAGAAGGCGACAGCATGAAAAAAGGACGCATCTATACTGTTGTTTTCATGCTTATAGTCAGCGCTTTTTTTACATTATTGCTGGCTGGGGCGAACAAGCTCTATCTGCCAAAAATTCAAGAGAATGAGCTGCTGGCAGAGAGAATAGCGATTCTTTATGTTTTTGATATCGATCAGAGCGGCAGTGCTGAAGAAATACTGAAGCGATTCGAACAGAATGTCAAACTGACGACGCTCTCCGGGGTAGAGCTGTATGAATACACATCCACAGACAATGAACCAATCGCCTATGCCGTTCCTTTTACAGGGCCCGGATTATGGGGCAGTATTTCAGGCTATTTGGGTGTTTCGAGCCGGCTGGATCACATCACCGGTCTGGTTTTCACCGATCAAAGCGAAACTCCGGGACTTGGCGGGCGTATCGATGAATTAACGTACCGGGAGCAATTCAGAGGTCTTCAGATTACAGCCGGGACAATATTAGCCTACGGAGAACAGGGCGGCGGTCAGATCGACGCCATTACGGGTGCGACATCAACATCAAACGCTGTTATGCGCATTTTAAATGGGCTGCTTCAAGATACCGTCAGCAAACTGGAGGTTGCAGACAATGGCTGAGAAAATGAAAGAAGTCATCTCAAGAAATGTTTGGAAGGACAATCAAGTATTGCGGCAGATTCTCGGTATCTGCTCAAGTCTCGCAGTGACCAACCTGATGACAAATTCACTGGTTATGGGACTTGGACTTACGTTTGTTACGGCTTTTTCCAGCCTGACGATTTCGCTGCTGCGCAATGCGATACCGCATAAAGTAAGAATGATCGTACAGACATTGATCATTGCGGCTTATGTTATCCTGGTCGATATTTTTCTCAAAGCGAACATGCCCGATATCAGCAAGGCTCTCGGTCCGTATGTGGGCCTCATCATTACAAATTGCATTATCATGGGGCGAGCGGAGGCCTATGCACAGAAAAATCCGCCGCTTCTTTCTATGCTGGACGGTTTCTTCGCAGGTATCGGCTATACGATCGTGCTCCTGATCATTGCGCTGTTTCGAGAGCTGCTTGGCTTTGGTACAATCTTCGGTTTCAACGTAAACTTCATTGGGTTTGAAACCTGGACAATTATGGTAATGGCGCCAGCAGCGTTTTTCCTGATAGGCATTTTGATCTGGATCACTTCGAACATCTTCGCCCCGGGCAAGGGCAAAAATCTTAAATAGACAGGAAAGGAGCTGGTACGTCTATGACAAATAGCATCAACCCGTTGGTCATATTCTTTGCATCAATACTGACAAGCAATATGATCCTGTCGAATTTCCTCGGCATGTGTTCATATATCTCCATTTCGGCAGAGTACAAGACGGCTTCAAGCCTTGGCAAATCCGTCACTTTGGTGATGGTTTTCACAACTTTGCTTAATTTCTGGGTTTACAAACTGATAATCGTACCGCTAGGGCTGGAATATCTCCAGTACGTTCTGTTTATCATGATTATCGCGGCTACCGTACAGATAATTGAAATGGCGATGGACAGGCTGTTGCCGGATCTGCATGTCAAACTCGGTATCTTCCTGCCGCTGATCACAGTGAACTGTGCGATTCTTGGTACTACGTTGTTCATGGTCATCAGAGATTACAACTTCCTTCAGTCATTACTGTTCGGTTTAGGCAGCGGACTTGGCTGGTGGCTGGCGATCAGTGCGCTGGCAGCTATCCGCGAGAAAATGGGGAATACGAAAGTACCTCGCGGTCTTGAAGGCCCAGGTATAGCATTCATCATCACAGGCATTATGGCTCTGGCTTTTATCGGTTTTTCCGGTATCTTCACGATAACCTGAGCATAAGGGAGCAACAACTATGGAAATACTGACAACGGTATTGAGCGTAACGGCCATATCAGTCGTGCTGGCACTTATTATAATTGTGGCCGAGTACTTCTTTAACAATTATGGTGAATGCGAGATTGATATCAATAACGGCGATAAAGTGCTCAAGGTTGAAGGCGGATCTTCTCTGCTTTCAACTCTCTCGGCGCAGAAAATATTTATTCCATCCGCCTGCGGCGGCAAAGCGACTTGCGGATTGTGCAAGGTGCAGATTCTTGAAGGGGCGGGTCCTCTGCTTCCGACCGAAGAGCCGTATCTCAGTGCGGATGAACGCAAAGATAATTATCGGCTATCCTGTCAGGTCAAGGTCAAAAATAATATCCGCATTTTGATACCGGAAGAACTCTTCAATATCAAGGAATATATCACAACAATAGAATCTATTGAGCAGCTGACACATGATATCAAAGACTTCCGACTCAAGCTGCCCATGGGAGAAACAGTACATTTTAAAGCCGGGCAGTACATGCAGTTTTATACCAAGCCATATGCAAAGATTAGAGAGAGCGTCTACCGCGCATATTCCATTGCCAGTGCCCCATCGGATGATGACGTAATTGAGTTGATCATCCGACAGGTGCCGGACGGAATCTGCACAACCTACGCGCATACTCAGCTGTCAAAGGGAGATCAGGTCAATATCAGCGGACCCTACGGAGATTTCTATTTGCGGGGTGACTCCAGTGAAATCATCATGATTGCAGGCGGCTCCGGCCTGGCACCTATCAAATCCATTGTCCTCGATGTGTTTGAGAAAGGAATTGATATAAAACTTGATTTCTTTTTCGGTGCCGTCACAAAAAGGGATCTCTATTATCTGGATTTTTTCTATGATTTGGCTTCACGCCATGACAATTTCAGGTTCATACCCGCGTTATCCAAACCGGCTCCTGATGACAGCTGGGACGGCGAGGTTGGTCTGATTACTGAGGTTGTCGACCGTTATATTGATGACGGTTCAAACATGGAAGCTTATCTTTGCGGCAGCCCCGGAATGATAGATGCCTGTATCAATGTACTGACGAAGAAAGGCATACCGAAAGATAAAGTATTTTACGACAAATTCTAAGCAGGAGGCCTACGGATGAAACAGAGCCCTGAACTCAGGCTTATTCAAGAAAATATGATGCCCGGATCGCTGTCGGCACACGGCTTTTTTGGCGACGACAGCCGCAACCTGACAGATATTCTCCGTGCCGACGCCAAATCTCTTAAAAAAGCGGGAATCACACAGGTAGCGCTGGCTGATAAGATGCAGGAGCTTACTGATTTTGGCATGCTGGGTCTGGGCCGGCCAATGCCTTTGGATGGGTGTTTCGAGATTGAGTTTGAAGATTATATGGGTAAGCTACCCTGCCCCTTCAGGGACAACGCCAAGGTGAATAAACGCCAGACTCGAATCAGGCGGCTTGATACCGGTGTCATTATGCGCTGGACAGATCTCAGCATCCACATGATCCGAGAACATGGCTTCTTTGAAGGCCATGGAAGTCACTACCGTCTTGATCCCGATGAACTAGTCAGATTTCTTGGAATGATCTAGAGGCTGCAGCAATACAGCCCGAAAAGTCATTATGCTCATGTGACCCATAACATGCGTAAAAACGCGGCTAAGTGGATGGATCAGTTTCTATGAGATGGTAGTGAAGAGGAATTAAACTGTAATGAGCGTAATCAGACTGTGCGAAAAATATCGCAAAGAAAAATCCCCTGAAACAGCCATTTCAAGGGATTTGGGCGCCTTATACAGCTACCATCAGTCTATGGAGCGGGTGATGGGAATCGAACCCACGTAACCAGCTTGGGAAGCTGGCACTCTGCCATTGAGTTACACCCGCATGGCGCAGAAAGTATTATAACACATGCCGCGCTGTTTGCAAATATTAAAACTCTGATATCGGTGATTGTAAAATCAACGCGTTATAGGCCCACACGATGCGTGCCGTCATTTCGCTGTCCGTCTCGCAGTAGCGGCTTACCGCGCTTTCAATACCATGTTCTTTGATATGGTTCTGTATCTCCATCGCGCCCTCGTCGTCAGGATTGTCGAAGCGGAAGGCGGCTGCAATGGCAGTTATGATATGAGCCGGGTCAATGCTCTGCTCAATGCAGTAAAGCGCGGCACCCGTCAGCCGGTCATTGATTTTTAGTTTCCGGATGGGGTCCTTGCCAACACGCGGAATGGAGTCCCGAAGCTCCCGGTTACCAAAGCGATGAAGCAGATCGTATACGTTGGCATCGATCTCGTCCTTTGGTATGCCGTAACCCCGATGCAGCGCGGCGGATACGTCCAGCATCGCCGCTTTGGCCATATCAAGTATTTCCGGATCGGCAGCAGCTTCGGAAATCAACGAATAGCCTTTCATCCAGCCAAGGTAGGCACACAGCGCATGTCCCATGTTGTGTACAAACAGCTTGCGGCGGATATAAAAGCCGAACGGAGAGAAAGGCACTAGTGTCCTGATGGGCGGTATTTCGCCCTTGAACGCATCCTTGTCGATAGGCAGCTCTTCATATGGCTCTACCCAAACGCGCAGCGGGTTATCACCGCGCATTTCATCCGTCATCACGGGCACCATACGCCCGATTGAGGCTTCCACCAATCCGATACGGCTGTCCAGAAAACTGCGTGCAGAATTGCTGACCGCCTCCTCCAGCAAGCCGCGCAGATACTTATCGGCATCGATAAGGTTCTCACAGATGATGATGTCCAGCGGACGTGCGGAAGCGGCGCGCATATTGATCCCGGCAGCAAGGTTGGGAATGATACGGGGAAGCACGTTGACGCCGACAGCGGTTGCCATGATATCCGCGTTGGCGATTGCGGCAGCCACAGCGTTCGTGTCAAAGCCGTTAACTGCGCTGACGTTCGTCACCATGACTTCGCTGATGCCGTTGTTGGATACCAGCCTGACAGGGTAAGCTTGGTCCGCATTGAGCCGGTCCACCACCGGTGCAGCCACATCCACGAATATCACATGGAACCCCGCCTCGGAAAACACTTTGCCGATGAAACCTCTGCCGATATTTCCTGCACCGTACATGACTGCTGTTTTCATGGATTGAACGTCATCTCCTTATGCTGATTGCAGCCCTTATGATAACACCCGTTCTCGCGGTGTGTCAATGCGCCGCACACCACCGGAGCTGAGCGCATAAGTTATTATTGGCACATCCAGGCCAAATCCAAAAAAGGAAGGTTCATATTATGGGCGAAGAAAGAAAACTTGTGATGGAAGGCTTCGCTTTCGAACTGACGGGCTTTTTCAGCGCCGAGGGCGTTACCACGGTCACGCTCAGCGTAAACGGCAGCGGAGAAAGCCCGAGTGATTTAAAAGGCTGGGCGATGGAGGTTTGCCCCAGTGATCCGCAATTCTTCAACGGCGAAGTGAGTATTATCAGCTGCGAGAAAAGGCGGCGGCATGGCGCGTGGCTGCCCGCAGCCGCACAGAAAACATCATTCGAGCTGACGGGGGATATCGGCTTTTGCGGCGTGGTGGTCACCGACTGGGTGGGCCGCTATGCGGAAGACCCGGATGTGGAGTATCGGATCGTGCTGGATAAGGAACTGAGGTTTGAGCCTTTCGCCGTGGCGACGATGACCGGAGACAGTGTCAGGCGGTCGGATGCACTCATCAGCATTGGTCTGAACACGTCGCCCGTTCTGAACCGTGTGTGGTCCACACCACTGGAGAAGAGCTTCTGCCTGTTTGTTGTGGTGCCGGAAGGGTACCGGCCGGAGGGTGCCTGTAAGGTGGCGGTATCGGCCACAAGGCGGGCGGCGCACATACTGCACCACAAGGGAGAATTTGTGGTGGACGACGCGCTGGTGCCGGAAGGGAAAGCCATAAAAGCGGTGCGGGCCGAACTGCTGTGCAGTGTGCGCATATTGGCCGACATACCACTAAAAAGCGCGACAGCCTGTGGAGACAACGTGCAGGTCAGCGCAGTGGACTGCTTTGAGGTATGCGAGACCATTGGATTTTCGGATGACGCTCAGGCCTTTGAACTGCGCGACGTGACAGTCTGCCCCAAGAAAAAAAGCTTTGACTTAACGCTGCTTAACGCACACTGCGGCCGTTCCGTATACCGTCTGGACGGCAAGTTCATCATCGACTGTAAGCGGTGCAGCAAGGCGGAGAAGCCGCTGCAGGACTAAAGTACATATTTTACGACCGGGAGACTGGTACTGTTCCGGTAACCAAAAAAAGGCCGACAGGCCTTTTTTCTTGCGTTGAGACTAAGGACAGTTACCATACCCCGTAAGGGGAAAATGTAATTTCAGCCCTGCTCAATGGCTTCGCTGGGGCAAGTATCCGAACATGCGCCGCAATCGATGCAGGCATCCGCATCAATCACATATTTGCCTTCGCCTTCAGAAATCGCTTCCACGGGGCATTCGCTTTCACAAGCACCGCACGAGATACAAGCATCCGTAATAATATAAGCCATTAAACTTTCACCTCCGTCGTATTTTACACGTTCATTTTAATCACATGTGTACAAAAAAGCAACAACGGATTATTACAAATTTTCATCAGGGCTCAAAAAGCTAATCCTCCAGTAGGGACTTAATCTCTTCGTCCAGATCCGGTTCCGGTTCAGTTTCCCTTTTCGGCGGGCCTCCCTTGAATCTGATCTCATCCAGACGGAAGGTCTTTATGTCGATGCTCTCGTCCGGCAGCAATATCTTGATACGTACCGTCTCGGTGACGGCGTTATTCTCAAGCACCACGCCCTCGCCGTCCGGCGAGGTGACCGTGCTGCCTGGCTTGGGCATCCGCTTGCGTGTCTGCACGTAATGCTCCTGCTCGTAATTGAGACAACACATCAGACGACCGCACAGGCCGCTGATCTTGGTGGGCGAGAGCGACAGGTTCTGCTCCTTGGCCATCTTGATGGACACCGGGGAGAAATCTCCGAGGAAGCACGAACAACAGCAGGCGCGTCCGCACGGCCCCAGACCGCCCAGCATCTTGGCTTCGTCCCGAACGCCGATTTGGCGGAGTTCGATGCGCGTTTTAAATACGCCGGCCAGGTCTTTTACCAGATCACGGAAATCTACGCGTCCGTCCGCTGTGAAGTAGAATATTATCTTGGAGTTGTCGAAAGTGTATTCCACGTCAACAAGCTTCATCTCCAGCCCGTGTTTTTCAATTTTGTTCTGGCAGGTTTCCAGCGCTTCCTTCTCTTTGCGCTTATTTTCCTCCACGCGTTTGTCGTCTTTGGGGGTCGCACGCCGCACCACCATTTTTAGCGGAGCGACAAGATCCTTCTCGGCCACCTCTTTTTCGGCAATGACGACCTCGCCGTATTCCATGCCGCGCGCGGTTTCCACGATAGCGTGGTCACCTTCTGCGAATTTAAGGTCGCCAGGCAGGAAATAGTAGACCTTGCCAACGCTCTTAAACCGCACGCCTATGACTTTTTCCATTTGTTCTTTTCCTCCAATATACCAAAAAGCATTCTCTCCGCGGCCAGCCGAAAACTGACCGGAAACAAGAACCGCCTTTCCGTCTCCAGTATGACATTTATGATATTACTTATCGCGCCGCTTGTAAAGCGGGAAGCCGCGATGATGATTTCGTCATGATGATCGGCGTTGGCGACAAAGTCAGTATTGTGGGTTTTTATAAACATCAGTATATCGCGAAAGTATGACTGCATCACGCCCAGCAGTGGGATGATTTGGTCTTTATTCTTTTCAAGAAAGTCGGCGAACGCACTGATGGCCATGTTCTTCTGCATCAATAATTTATGGCACTGGGCAAGTGTCTCTTCGCGCAGGCTCAAGAATTCGGCATCCTCACGGATACGCCGGGCTTCGTCCAGAAAGCCGCCTGACAGGTCAGCCAATATGCCTGATGTGATGTCGTCAACATACAGCACGCGTGAGATAGTGCGGCGTGCGTCCGGCTCGGGGCTCACCGGCACCAGCGCGCAGCGAGACGCAATGGTAGGCAGCACGCCGCAAACGCTGCGGGCGGAAAGCAGAAAGACGGTGTCCGTGGGCGGCTCCTCCAGCGTTTTAAGAAGGCTGTTGGCGGCTGCGTCCGTCATATCGTCCGCGGCATCGATGACCACTGCCTTGCAGCGTGCTTCATATGGTTTCTGTGCCGCAAATGACAGCGCGTCACGCAGCTCGGCAACCTTGGGGGCACCCATGCGCAGTATGTCTACGTGACCCTCCAGCACTTTCCGGCAGTCCGCACAGACGCCGCAGCCGCCTTTTTTGCAGCAGATCCGCTGCAGAAAGGCGTCGGTAAGCCGCCGTGAAACGAGAGGTCGGCTGCACACCAGCAGGTAAGCACCCAGCATCCGGCTGCTGGCCGCCGCGTCCAGAAACAGCTGGCGCGCTGTGCTGCTCACAGCAGGCCTGCGCTCTCAAAGAGCGGCTTTAAGCTTTGCAGTATGATATCGCGTGTCTCAAATTTGGTGCCGCGCGCGTCCACAGAGATGATACCAGGGCCTTTGGACAGCTCGGTAAAGCCGTTATAAACGCGCTGGTGAAATGCGATATCCTCACTTTCCAGCCGGTCGTAAACCTTGCTTTCGTTCATGCGTTCAAATGCCTTTTCGGGGGTTATGTTAATAAATACCGTAGCGTTCGGCATGCATCCGTCCACCGCGGGCGCGTTAATCTGTGTCACCAGCTCTACGCCCAGCTCGCGGCCGAAGCCCTGATAGGCCAGTGACGAATGCACGAAGCGGTCACACAGCACCACACGGCCCGCTTCCAGCGCGGGTATGATGACCGCGCGCACATGCGCTGCCCGTGCAGCGGCATATAGCATGGCCTCCGTGACGGCGTCCATCTCGTTGCCGACGTCCAGCACGATGTCTCTGATCTTTTCCGCAACAGGGCATCCGCCCGGCTCACGCGTGCGCACGACATCCACACCCTGCTGCTCCAAATATTCGGCGAGGAAGCGCAGCTGTGTGGATTTGCCGCAGCCGTCCGCGCCTTCGAATGTGATGAAAAGTCCGCTCATTTTGTATCTCCCAGCATGTCCGACAGGTCGGTCACGCTGTCTATAATGAAATCAGGGCGCGCTTCCAGCAATTCCTTTCGGTCTCCGTAACCATAGAGCACGCCGATGGTATCAAGCCCGACCGCACGCCCGCCGATGATATCGTGGCTGCGGTCGCCCACCATCACGGCGTTTGCGGGGGCTTTTCCAAGACGGCTGATGCCGTACTGAAGCACCTGCGTTTTGTCGTAAATGCCCTCCTCATGCCGTGCACCGAATACCGCGTCGAAAAGCGGCAGCAGGCCATACATGTCGAGTATCGGCATGGCCATGACCTCCGGTTTGGAGGTGGCAATATACAGTGCTTTGCCGGACGCCTTGATCCCGCGGAGAGTCTCTTCGATGCCGTCGTAAAGCCGGCTTTCATGAATACCCTTGTCCAGATAATACTCGCGGTAATAAGCGTAAGTTTGTGCTGCGTGCTCCTCCGAGAAGCCAAACGCGCTGATCAGATGCTTCTTGATGGGCGGCCCCACAAAAGAGCGGATGCGCGCCTCATCGTTTTCCTCATAACCGACCTTGTCAAACATATAACGTACTGCGTTCATGCACCCTTCGCCCGATTCGGTGATGGTGCCATCCAGATCAATGAATACTGCCGTGTACCTTCTGTAGTCTTTCCCTGTGATGTTGTCGATCATGTCCTCTCCTTATAAACCCATATGCTGTCGCCGTCGATACCGAAAACATCGAAGCCCTGTCTGCTGGCTTCAAGCAGATAACCGGCGATTTCAAACGTAATTTGCTGGCCGCGTGCAACCACCACTTCAGCCGGCGGATACACTCCCGCCGTGGAGGCGGAAATAAGGCCGGCAGCCCGCTCGATGCGCACTTTTTCTATATTACCCCAAAACCGTGAATTTTGCGAATATTTTGTGGGCTTGGGCATGCTGTATGGTGAATAATACACATGGTTCTTTTGTATACGCTCGATGTCCTTGAGCGCTTCGTACAATCCGTCCAGATGGTCCGCGGTGGTTCCGGGTGACAGCATGAGCAGCACGTTTTTCATGTCCGCTGCCTCGGCGTGGATACCCTGCCGTGCGAGCATGCTTTTGACCATGAGGCCGGTATGACCCGAGCCGGAAACGTCAATGACGATTTTCAGCGGATCCTTGTCCGCCATATCGGGCATGCGGATTTCGGGGCAATGGAAGCCAGGAACCAGGCCGACCAGCTCTTCGAACCGGCGCGCCAGGCTGATCACACGGAACAGTTCCTGCTCGCCCTTGTCGCGCATGTAGGCGTGCGCGTAGTCCATGGACCCGAGCAGCACGTAAGATGGGCTGGTGGACTGGAAGCAGGACATGGCGCGTACTGCATCCTCTTTATTGATGCGGGACTTGCGGCCCACGCACAGGCAGGCGCACTGGTTCATCGCGGGCAGCATCTTGTGCGTGCTTTCCACCCAGATGTCCGCACCGGCAATGCCTGGCGATTTGGGCAGCATGGACGAAAACGCGAAGTGCGCGCCGTGGGCGGCGTCCACCAGCAGCGGTATGCCCGCCCGGTGCGCGATGCCGGCGATCTCCTCAATGTCGGCGCACAGCCCGAAATAGTTGGGATAGGTGATGAAGACGGCGGCCGCGTCGCGGTGGGTTTTCAGCGCGCTGCGGATATCATCCGGCCTTACCACGCAAGGGTAATCGCTGGGGGCTGATTCCAGGTACACGGGGATGATGCCGTGTGTGAACACCGAATTGGATGCACTCACGTGCACCCCGCGCGGGAAGATCACCTTTTTGCCGCGGAACAGCGACAGCATGGCCGTGATGCCGGCAGTGGACCCGCCGGTGGTGTAGGCTACCGCATCCGCGCCGATGAAGTCGGCATGCAGCGTCTGACTCTCGCGTATGGCTCCGGTGGGCTTCAAAAGGTTGTCTGCCCCCGGCAGTTCGGTAATATCGCACCAGAGCAGCTGGCCGCCGAAATAGCCGGTGTCTCCCTTGTGGCCGGGCATACAAAGCCGCACGCGCGCGTTATCACAGACCTTGGACATGGCGTCCATAATGGGCGTCTGTCTGTTCATATAATTCGCTCACCCCTTTAAGCGTTATTGGCAAAGCCATCACATAGGCCTTTTCTATTTGGGCAAAGTATGAGATAATAACCTTGCTCAATGGGAGAAGGAGGCGCTATGAAGAAGACGGAGCGCGAAAACATGCTGCTGTTTTCCAAGGAGTCTGTGGCCGGCCTGCATAGATACAGGCTGTATTTTACGCCCCTGTCGTCGCTGCGCGACGAGACGCCGCGCGTGTTCCGGTTGCTCGTGAGGACGCCCTTCTCTTTCAGCAAATTTGAGCTGGGGCGCGTTTACACGCTGACCTACAGCAATGTCCATATACTCTCCAGCGTACCCAAGGAGGAGTTCAACCTACAGGAGGAGGACTTCATCAAGCTGCTGCAGACGCGTGATCTCAAGTTCATGGACAAGAAGACGTCGGCGGCGCTGCGCTCGGTCGACATGCCATATTTCTCCAAGAACCGCTATTATTCCTTTAACGAGATGAAACAAATCGTCAATTACCGGCCGGATTTTCTCACGCGCGTGGCGATCACCACATTTTCCACCGTGATGACCGGCGTGGCGCTGCTGGGACCGTTCTGCCTGTATGCGTGGATGCTCTATCTGCTCATCCGGGGGCAGCTGAATCTCGTCGGGTACACGTCGCGCGCACTTGCGCTGCCCATCATGGGCATCGGCGCACTGCCGGCGGCGCTTTTTGTTATGTCGGTGCTGTTTGCATTGAGCGAGCTGGCGCTGCTGCGCATCGACTTCACCAAGGGGAACATACTGAAAAAATACACGCTGGCCTGGGGCGGTATCCGCAAGAGCATCTTTTTCGAGGTCAGCGATATCCGCTATATCAAAAAGTTCGGTATCGCAGCGGGCATTGTGCTTGCGGTGTCGGTACTACTGTCGCTTCTGGTCTGATCCTTCCGAAGGCAAATAGCGTTATTGGGGCGGCTTGGCGCCCCGGCGCTCACCAATCAGCTCCAAAAGCGCGCTGCTCGGGCTGAAGAACACGCCCCGCTCCTGACCATTTTGCTTATACACGATATATGTGACGCCACGCTTTTGGGGATGGTATGTAAGCCGCTGCGGCCTTATTGCTTCCGGCTTGTCCGAACCGATGCTGACGATGCTTCTGAGCTGTATGCGCAGTAATTCCTTGCCCCTCGTACCGATATAACGCTCGATGATCAGCTCGTCGTCCACCACGTCGTACTCATACTCGGTGAGCCATTTTCGCACGATGAGTATGCCGATGACGATGAGTAGCGCGAATTCGATATACTGATAATAGAGCCGAACACCCAGCTTGTCCGCAACGATGAATATGATCGCTGACAGCACCAGTATGCCGGCAACGAGGCCGACAACCACCAGTATTCCCAGCGGAGCGGACAGTTTTTTTCGGCTCAATCTTTCTTTCATGGGGCTCCTTTGCATACACATGTTATATAAACATGCAGTTTAAGGCTATTATAAGGCATACGCTGCTCACTGTGCAACGCTGTTTCGACAAAATAGCTATTAATAATACCCGGTATAGTTCGCATGGGCAGATTTGACAGTCAGCAGGGTAGCAGATATACTTTGAGAAAATCAGGAAGAGGATGGTAGGAGCGTTGGTTGAAGCAAACGGCCTGTGCAGAGATTTTAGCGGTACGCGCTTTCTGGATGATGTGAGATTGCATGTGCCTGCCGGGCATGCGCTGGCGGTGGTGGGTGAGAACGGCGCGGGCAAAACAACGCTGCTCAAAATACTGGCTACGGCGGCGCGGCCGGACGCGGGGGAGCTGCTTATTGGCGGCGTGGATGCGCTGAAAAACCCGAAGGAAGTGCGTGCCTTTATCGGCTACGTGCCGCAGGGCATCGCGCTGATGCAGGAGCTGACGGTGAGGGATAACCTGCGATACTGGATGAAGCCGGGTGACGAAGCGGCTTACCATTGGACATTAAACTTGATTGATCTGGCTTCAGTGGAAAAGAAAAAGGTATCAAAGCTATCAGGCGGCATGCAGCGGCGGCTCAACATCGGCGCATCGCTGGTGACTCGCCCTAAGCTGCTGATACTTGACGAGCCGCTGGCCGGTGTGGATGCGGAAAACCGGATGCGGATTATGGACGGCCTTGGGCAGCTTAAGGAAAGCGGAGTCGCGATCGTGTTCACCAGCCATTATACCGACGAGCTGCAGCTGCTGGCGGACAGCCTGCTGGCGCTGAAGGCCGGACGGGTGACCTACAGCGGCGCGATGGATTTTCCGTCCGGCGGCGGACTGGTCGCGGCGATACGGCAGTATACCGCTTAAGTTTAAGGAGGGGCCGCGATGGAACACGGCGATCACCGGTACGGAAGACCCCGGCTGCCCGCACCTGTGATGCAGGATACGCAGGACAGGCGGCGTAAGCGCCGCATCTATACATGGGTCGCGGCGGGCGGACTGCTCGCCGTGGCGCTGTGCGCGGTGGGCATCGCGCTGCTGCGTGAACCGCCGGAGCCGCCGAAGCCGCCAGTGAACCTTGGCGTTGTGGCGGCGGAGCAGTACATCACCGAATACAAGACGGAACGGGAGGCGCTGATGAGCGCGCCGCAGAAGGAGCTGGGTGAGCGGCTGCTGACGGAGCCGTTCGAGATCGAGGCGGACATCACCGTGAGCGCGGACAATCTGCAGCAGATCGTGGGTCTGCCGCTGAGCAGGCTTGTGCTGGGGCTGGACGCCAAGTACGATATGGACGATCTCGGTATGAAGCTGCGGCTGATGGGAATGGAGTATGCCAGTGCGTATCTGATCGGCGACGACGTGGTGCTGAGCGTGATGGGCGATGCCTACAGCGTGCCGCTCTCGCTGCCTGCGCAGGGGCTTGGGCAGAGCATGGGGCTGGGCGACCGGCTGAACCGTTTTGCGCCTCTGTTATCGGAAGATATGGCCTTTTACACACAGCTTTTGGACATTGCGGCACAGAGCGTGCCTGAGGAATATACGACGGTCTACGATGACGACGCGTTCAGCCCGCTGGATGGGGCGGACGCCGGAATGACTGTGATTGAGACGACGCTGGACGAGACGGCGCTGCAGGTGGTAGCGGCCAACATGGACGCGCTGCTACAGCAGGATTCGGAACTGCGCGGACAGGCGGAGAAGATGTTGCTGGAAGCGGCGGCAGTTTACGACTTTGACGCAAAGAGCCTGGATGAATGGCTGGCGGCGGTGGCGGACGGTTCCGCGATCGCGAACGATTTTGAGCTGCGCTGGCGGGTGTATGAGCGCAACGGGCGATATGTCGGGCTGGCCGTGCAGTCGTCGCAGAGCGGGCAGGCCACCGAATATAAGATGCTGAGCGAACTGAACGGGTGCGAGAGCCATGAGGCGTTTTCGTTGTCCATGGACGACGAGGTTTTGCAGAGCGCGGATTACACGGTGGTGTACAACGGCGGAAATGTCAGCCTAGAGGGCACATACCGTTCCGACGCGGCCAATGTGTTTAGCTTTGCTTCGGATATGACGTTTGAAAAGAACGGCGATGCGTATAAGTTGGAAGGGACGGTGACCATAGACGGACCGGTGCTCTCCGCTGAACCGCAGCCGGTAAGCCTTGACATTGACGCGGACATACGCGCGGGTGAAGGACTGGAGACGATGAAGGAGAGCCGGGGCTGGAAGGATGTTTACGATACGACGTGGAACAGCCTGACGGAGCCGTGGCAGAATCTGATATTACCATAGGTGAACGGGATACGAATGAAAAAGCTTTTCGCGGTGGATTTGAAGAGGCTGCTGCAAAACCGGGCGGCAATTCTTTTTGCGCTGGCGGCTCCGCTGGCGCTGGTTCTGTTGGTGTCACTGGCTGTGGCGCCTTATTTTTATGCCGACGTACGCGCGCAGGCGTTTACCGTGGCCGTGTGGAACGAGGACGACGACCCGATGACCAAATCGCTGCTGCAGGGGCTGATCGAAAGCCGTTCGCTGGCCGGGCTGATCGAGACAGAGTTTGTGGACAGCGAGGCGGACGGGCTGCAGCGGCTGGCGGAAGGCGCGGCGGCGTATGTGCACATCGCCGCCGGTATGCAGGACACGCTGGTCTCGGGCGGGCACAGCGTGATCGAGTACACCGGCAACCCGAACATGCCGCTGGAGGATGCACTGCTGTTTGAGACGCTGGATTCCGGCATGAGTCTGGTCAGCCATGCGCAGCACGCGGCTAATGTGCTGTACTGGGACAGCATGGATGCGGGGCTGCCGCAGGACAAAGTGGTGGATGCATATTCCAAGGCGGCGCGGGCATATCTGACGGGTGTGCTGTTGCGCGGGACGCTGTATGAGGACACGGAGGAACAGTCGCCGCTGGGCAGCGCGCTTCCGGTGGAGTATTACGCGGCGAGCTTCCTTGTGCTGTTTGTGGCGCTCGGCGGGCTGCCGCTCGCGCGTATCACGGCGGACGACGCCGCTTCGGGGCTGGTGCACCGTCAGCTGCTGTCCGGGCATTCGCCACGCGTGTGCTTCCTTTCGCGGTGGCTGGCGGGAGCGGTGTTTCTGCTGATGCAGTTTGCGGTGCTGGCGTTGGCGCTAAGCATAATCGCGGGATTTTCAGGCGGCGTCCCCAAGCTGCTGCTGTGCGGCGTATTGCTGAGCCTTTTCCTCAGCCTGTGCATGGTGCTGGCCGGATTGTATACAAGAACATCCGCTGCGGCAGTGCGTACGGGTTTTTTCGGCGTGTTGGCGCTGGCGCTGCTGGGCGGACTGCTGGTGCCGTCCGCATATATGCCTGCGGTGCTGCGGGACATATCGGTGTATTCGCCGTTGTCGGCGGCGCTGAAGCTGGCTGTCGGCGGCTTGTTTGACGCGGCGGCAAGAGGAACGTGGCTGTTTGCCGGTATAATGCTGATATTTATTGCCGTGCTGCTGCCGCTGGGCATCAGCCGGTTTCAAAGGAGCGCGCGATGAGGCTGTTTGTGAGAACAATCGCATACCGTCTCAAGGCGCTCATCACGGGCGCGCACGGCATCGTGTTTCTGCTTCTGGCGTTGCTGGTAGCGTTTGCGCCGTTCATCGGGCTCATTATACCGGACGCACCGGTGCCCATCGGCTGGATCGACGAGGACGATACCGAGTTCTCCGCTCTGCTGCTGGACAACGTGCGGGCACTGGATGTGGTGTGGGTGTCATTGGGGAGCCATGATGAGCTGACGGCTAACCTGCAGACGGGGCGGCTGGAGGGCGTGTTCGTGATTAAGGCGGGCTTTGAGGACGCGATCAAGGCGGGTGAGTTTGCCGGTACGCTGCAGCTGCTGCGCTCGCCCTACAGTACAGCGGCGGGCGTGATCTCCGAGAGCGTGGGCAGCGAGGCGATGCGGCTGTGGCTGACGTGCCACAGCGCGAACGAAGCGCGGGAGCTGACAGGGGACGCCCTGTATCAAGAAGTGTTCGACAATGTGTTGACAGGGACGGATGAGCCGATACTCGTCATAGAACGGCAGAACGCCGCGGGGCGGACTGACGAAGTCGCACCTTTGCTGGATGCGGCGTATGCGTCGTACTATCTGTTGGCGGTGCTGGCTACATTCTTCATGCTGACGGGGCTGGCGGTCAAGGGGCGCGGCGCGGACTTTGCAATGCGGCTGAACTCGCGCGGGTTTTCGGATCTGGGCTATATGCTGGCGGTGGGTGTGGCGGATGTGTTGTATCTGTTACCATGTGCCGCCGTGCCGCTCGCGGCGTTTGCGCTGGCGGGTGCGGGGCGTCTGGTGGCACCCATGATCGTGCTGTTTCTGCTGTACCTGCTGTGGTTTGGCGGTGCGGCGTCGTTGATCAGCCGACTGCGCGATAAGACAACGGCGGTGCTGGCTGTGTCGGTATTGACCATCGCCAATGCGCTGCTGGGTTCCATGCTGGTGAAGCTGCCTGCGGCAGGGGCATTTTCGCTGGTTACGTATCTGCTGCCCGCGCGGTGGCTCTCTGCCTTGGATGCACTAGGCTTATGGCCGTGCCTCGCGGGGCTGGCGGCCTACGCGGCTATTTTGAACGCGTTGCCGTTTGTATTCCGCCGCCGAAGAGGCTAGGGCTTAAGGAAAGACCGTGGAGGCGCTGCCTCCACACCACCGCTTTATATAATATTAAAGTTGGAATAAGCGAGATTAGTGTCCCTATTGGGTTTCGTTATACAAATTTTTCCTATAGTCTCAGCGCTTTTCGTGCCAGCTCCTTTAACCGTATATCCTCAAATGACAACTCAAGCATACCCTCGCGTGCGCGGCGGCGGATATATTCGAACGAGTACGCGATGGACTCCGCATGGTCGAACGCGAGACCGCAGCTCTGCACCGGGGCGATTTTTTGCATCTGCCCGACGAGGAAGGTGACGGCGGGACACAGTGTCTCGCTGCCCGTCAGCGTGTAGCTGATGACCGTCATGCCATCCCTTTCTTCCGATACGTAATTAGACAGACGGAACCATTCCGCTTCCGCCGCGTCGTCGCCCGCGCAGGCCTGAACCTGACTGCGGTCAGCCAGCCCCGCGAAGCTGACGGTAATCACGCGGTCACGCGGGTCACGGTCCGGCCTGCCCCACACGAAAACCTGCTCGATGTACGGGCTGGCAAGGCCCGTTTCCTCCTCCAGCTCACGCACGGCGCTGTCCAATATATCCTCATCCAGATTGACGAATCCGCCCGGCAGCGCCCAGCAGCCTTTGTACGGATAGCCGCCCCGCTTGATTAGCAGAATGGAGAGACCATCCTCGTCCACAGCGAACAGCGCGGTGTCCGCCGCGACGCCAGGGTTGCGATATTTGGTGGGGTCGTAGCTTTTCAGGAACTGCTCTTCCTCAGGGGAAGACGGTATATAGGCCATTTTGTCCTCCTAGCGGCATACGGCGTCGATCACGCCGCCGCCGATGCATTCGTCTCCGATGTACAGCGCGATATACTGGCCGGGCGTCACCGCGCGCTGGCGCTGTTCAAACTCCACGCGCGCGCCGTCGTCCGTCAGCGTCACACGCGCCTGCTGGTCCGGCTGGCGGTAGCGCACCTTGGCGGCGCATTCGAACGAGCGGCCCTCCGGCTTGTTGATAAAGCTTAAGCCCGTCGCCAGCAACGCCTGCGAATACAGCGCGTCCGGCTCACCCTGCTCCACGTAGAGTATGTTCTTCGTTACATCTTTGTCCACCACGAACCAGCGCGCGTCGGAAGTGTCTGTTTTGCCACCGATGCCGAGGCCGCGCCGCTGCCCCAGCGTGTAGTACATCACGCCCTGGTGCCGTCCCACAATGCGGCCGTCCGGCGTCATGATGTCGCCGGGTTTGCCGGGCAGGAAGCCGGATAGGAAGTCGCGGAACTTGCGTTCGCCGATGAAGCAGATGCCGGTGGAATCCTTCTTCTCCGCGACGCGCAGGCCGAGCTGCGCCGCGACGGTACGTACCTCAGACTTTTGCATGTCGCCGATGGGGAACATAGCCGCACCCACCTGCTCGGGCGAGAGCATGCAGAGGAAATACGTCTGATCTTTGGAAGCGTCGGCAGCGCGCAGCAGATGCGGTCCGTCGGAGCGGGCGTAATGGCCGGTGGCCAATCTTTCAGCGCCCAGCTTGCGCGCGTGTTCCAGAAACGCCGCGAATTTGACCTCCGAATTGCACAGCACATCCGGGTTAGGTGTGCGTCCGCGCTGGTATTCACCGAGGAAATAGGTAAACACACGGTCGTAGTACTCCTGCTCGAAGTTGACCGTGTAATAGGGGATGCCCAGCGTCAGGCAGACGGATTTGACGTCGTCGTAGTCCTGCGCGGCGTTGCAGCCCTGGCCGTCGTCCTGCCAGTTCTTCATGAACACGCCCACCACATCGTAGCCTTGCTGCTTCAATATATGTGCCGCTACCGCCGAATCCACGCCGCCCGACATGCCGCAGACGATGCGCGTTTTCTTGTTCTCTCTCAAAGCCTGTCCTCTTTTTTGTTTCTGCTTTTATTATACGTTTTTGCGTTCTGGCCGTCAACGAACGCGGCAGAGCGGTGGAAGGATACGGATAAAGGTGGTATAGTGGGGACAATAAAGGGAGGGAGGCTTACAGCATGAGCGGTACACACAAAAAGCTTGGCAGTGCGGGCGTTATCAGATGGATCGTCGCCGGACTGGTACTCGCGGCGGATCTGTTTGCACTTGTCTGGTTGTATCCGCTTCTGCAAAGCCATGTGGTGATGGGTGTGTATTCCGTAAAGCAGATGGAAGACAGTGTGATGCGAGAATGCGGCATGGGCATCGACATACCGCGCGCGGACGGCTGGTATCAGCAGATGCTGGTGTTTGGTGCGGACGGTTTTACGGCTTGGTCGGGTATAGATGCCGACATGACGGTGCTGTACAGCTTCGGCGCGTTTGACCTGCCTGCCCGAACGTCGTCGCTGTACGACCCCGCCAGCGAAAAGTATTCCGCATTTTATGGTGCATACGTGGTGAAGAAGGACAGCGGCGCTTTCGGTTTCGATGGGAATGGCGCTCTGAATATGTATGAAGTGACGGCGGCGGTGGAATACGATTACACGAGGCTGGTGATGGCGAATTTCGGCTGTGAGGAGCCGGTGTTCGGGGTCAGTGATATGACAACGCTGAAGAACGCGGTGTGCGCGGGCAGCGGCGGTTGGACGCGCATCGACGCTAAGTTGCATGTCAACGGCGCGGCGCACACATACAGGGAGCATAAATTGGCCTATCTGCAGTACGGAAAGCCGATGGGGGCAACGGGACCGGACTTTGCGGAGACAGACATGACGGGGCGGGTATACGCAAAATACTTCACTGAATTTGGATGTACGGTGATGATGTACTGCATCGCGCTCGACACGGAGACGGTGGACGAATGCGATGCGGAAGCGCTTCAGAGCGCGGTGATTTCGGCGTTACAGTAGGTTGGTCACAGCCTGCGCCGCCAGCTCAATCAGCTCCTTGGCGGGCATATCAGCCGTGCCGGGGATGATGAAGCTGCATCGGGATATAGGGATGAGCACCTTTTTGGCGGGACTTTCAGCGATGGCGCGTGCCATTCGCGGCGTGATTTCGCCCAGCATGCTGCCGGCCGCGATGATGCCGAGGCCACCCACGATGATGTCCGCTTCCTGCGCGCAGGCACATACAGCGCGTTCGCTGGTATAGCAAGAGTGCGCGCCGCTTTTCCTCATTGCGGCGGATGCGGCGGCGTTTGTGCCGACCGCGGTCAGGAGGATGCGGTCACCGCATTTTTCAATCAACTTTTTCACGATGGATGCGCCAAGGCCCCCGCCCTGGGCGTCCACCACGACCACATGCAGCATGTTGTTCCTCCGCTGCTGATTATTATTATATATACGCAGATGGTATCATGCGCGGGGTACGTTCCGCAAGCGGCGGCTATGCTTGGCATTAAATTCGCCAGGAGTTATATTTTTTTCTTTAAAAGGGTGACAATATAATATATAATACGCTATTAAGGGGTATATCGATTTTTATTTCGATTTAAATAAGGAGGAATTACAATGCCATTAGTAACCACAACCGAAATGTTTAAGAAGGCGTACGCGGGCGGCTATGCCATCGGCGCTTTCAACGTGAACAACATGGAAATCGTTCAGGGGATCACCGAGGCGGCCAAGGAGCTGAATGCTCCGCTGATCCTTCAGGTGTCCAAGGGCGCGCGTGCCTATGCCAACCCGATCTACCTGCGCAAGCTGGTGGAAGCGGCGCTGGAAGACACCGGACTGCCGATCTGCCTTCACCTTGACCACGGCGATACGTTCGAGACCTGCAAGGACTGCATCGACGGCGGCTTCACCTCCGTCATGATCGACGGTTCGCACCACTCGTTTGAAGACAACATCGCGCTGACCAAGAAGGTTGTTGAGTATGCGCATGACCACGGCGTGGTTGTAGAAGCGGAGCTGGGTCGTCTGGCCGGCGTAGAAGATGAGGTCAACGTATCGGCGGAGGATTCGTCCTACACCCATCCGGGCGAAGTGGAAGAGTTCGTCAGCAAGACAGGCGTGGATTCGCTGGCCATCGCCATTGGGACGAGCCACGGCGCGTTCAAGTTCAAAGGCGAAGCGAAGCTGCGTTTCGACATACTCGAAGAGATCGAGAAGAAGATACCCGGTTTCCCGATCGTGCTGCACGGCGCTTCTTCCGTTATTCCGGAATACGTTGAGATGATCAACCAGTACGGCGGCAGCATGCCGGGAGCTCAAGGCGTTCCGGAACATATGCTGCGTCAGGCAGCCAAGAGCGCGGTCTGCAAGATCAACATCGACTCTGACCTGCGTCTGGCCATGACGGGCACGCTGCGAAAATACTTTGCGGAAAACCCGTCTCACTTTGATCCCCGGCAGTATCTGAAGCCGGCCCGCAGCGCCATCAAAGAGATGGTCAAGCACAAAATCGAAGTGGTGCTCGGCTGCGCAGGAAAAGCGTGACATTGGTGTAAACATGATCCGGCGTTTGGGTGACGAACGCCGGATTTTTTCTTGGTATTGGAGGAATAATCATGCGATGGAAAAGGATTGCGGCGGCACTTTCGTTGACCGTCTTGCTGGTGCTGGCGGGCTGCACGCCGATGTCCGACCTGTTCGGCATCGGCGGCGAAGAGGCGCAGCCGGAACCGCTGACGAACGGCACGGCGACGGGTAACATAATAAACGGCGGATTTGCAGTCAAGGACGGTGCCGACCTGCTTTTCTACTACACAGGCGGCGATGCATACCCGAAGGGAAGTCTGGTCAGGTCCAACCCGGAGACGAAGGAGAGTGCTCTGGTGATGGACGAAGCGGGGCTGTACATGAACCTTAAGGACGGAGTGCTGTATTATTGTCTGGCGGACGGTGTATACCGCGCGATGCTGGATGCGCCGCAGCCGGAACGCGTGCTGGAAGGGGATTATACGCTGCTCCAGATTTCGGGCAGCAAGATATATTACGTCAGCGGCGGCGCGGTGGGCTGTGCGACTTTGGACGGCAAGCCGGTTGAGCTGTCGCCGTTAGGAAACGCGGCGTGTCTTAACGTTTACGGCGATAAGCTGTATTGGGCCGATACTGAAAGCGGGCATATACGGCGCTCTGAATTGGACGGAACAAACCAGAATGTGCTTTACGAAAAGCCGGTGGACATGTTCTGCATCATAGACGATGTGATCTACTTCATCGATGGCGCCGATGGGCTATTAAAACGCATGGCGCTGGAGATTGATATGGAAACGCTGGAGACGCTGACGGACAAGCCATGCAGCGGATTCAACGTCAACCGTGGTGGGCTTTACTATACGTTGAGTGATGACGGGCTGTGCTACAACGCGGGAGCTGATGGGCTTCAGGCGCGGGCAATCGGGGATTTAGGTAACAGTTCATGGCACCGTGCATGCATGTTTGGAGAGGGCGCGCTGGTCGTCAGGCAGGAGGACCTGCCGTCATAGAGACGCCGCTTGCCGCATAATATGATATATACCATGCGGCTTTAAGGGGGCGACATTGAATGGGGCTGGGCATTGATTTCCAGGTGATACTGTTCTTCGCACTCGGCCTCATACTCCTGTATTTTACCGGGTGGCTACTGTTGGCCCCCTTAAAGTTCATTATGAAACTGCTGGTAAGCGGACTGCTTGGCGGACTGATGCTGGTGATCATCAACCTGGTCGGCGGCATTTTTTCTGTCACCATTGCGATCAACCCTTTAAGCGCTGTGATTGCCGGATATTTTGGACTTCCCGGTATCATACTGCTGCTGCTGCTAAAGCTGATACTGGTTTGATGAGCATAACAGTAAACACAATAAAAGCCCCGAAAAGAGGCTTTTACTGTTTGGATGTATACATATGACAGTGAGAAGCAAAAGTTATATTAGCCGTGCCGCGATTCATCCGCCGACGGGCATGAGGAGGCGTGGACGCATCCGCTGCATCCGGAACAGTGAGAGCCGCCCTTTTGTTTGCGGCGTATCAGCCGGATGATAGTAAATGCAAGAGCGGCAATGACAACAGCCACAATGATATAGTCTACCATGACAACCACCTCTTTGGTTAGCGTATGCTAACATTAATGTTTAAATATATGGATGCTCCAAGCATCCAAGCTGCAGTCGGCTTTGTTATACAGCGATACGGTTAGCCAACGTTTTGTCCAGTGCCACCCGAGTATCCTTTACGTTAACGATCAGGTTGCCGGCTATGCGCGAAACGATGGATATCTGCTCGCCTTCCACAAACCCCAGACGGTTCAGGAAACGAATGGTGTCGTCCTTACCGGATATCTTCTTGATGTTAACCTGTTCTCCTTCGTTGACTAGAGTCAGCGGCATTTGAATTCCCTCCTTAAGCATCACTGATGATGTTAGCCACTTCTAACAATAGAAAGTTTATCATGGCTAACTCTCCTTGTCAACATTTCTTTTTATGCAGCCAGGAAAATAATCAATGCAATAAAAAGCCGTTTTCAAGCCAATTATTTTGCTTGCTTTTTGATATACAGCGTGTTAAAATACCCCTGCTGTAGATTTTTTGGAGGTTGAAATGGCCGCAATAGTGCTTGTCATCGAAATTGTCCTGTGTCTGTTCTCATTGTTTATGATTGCTGTTGTGCTGCTTCAGTCGGGTAAGAGTGCCGGATTGACGGGCGACATCGGCGGTGCTGCCGAATCCTTCCTCGGAAAGAGCAAGGCGAAAACATATGAGGGAACGTTGAAGAAACTTACGAAGATTGCGGCTGTGGGTATCATGGTGCTCGCGATCGCGCTGGTGCTCATTCAGGTTTATGTGATGCCCAACGTTGCCAATGCAGAGGCGCCGCAGGCTACACCAACGGCGGCGGTCACTGAGTCGGCATCGCCGGAAGTTTCTCCTGAAGCGGAACAGACTGACGGGACTCAAACGGAGTGACGTAAAAAACCCAAGCTGCTGGCGCCTTTCCGAATTTACGGGAAGGCGTTTTTAGTTTCCTGGATTCCTTGGGGTATTTAAGGCTACATGAATAAGTTGCAGCAGGCGTTGTAAGGAAATCCGCTTTACTACATAACATAACCGTATTGAAAGATTTAAGAGGAGAAGAAGTTGGACTTAAGAGAATGGATCATCAACGAGCTGGGCTCGTATGATAAGAAAATGGAATTTGACGAGCTGCTGAGCGCACTGGGACCGGAAGAAAACCCGGCCGAAGTGCGAGAGGCGCTTGGGCAGTTGATTGCACAGGGCAAGGTGCTGCGATCAAAGAAAGGCAAGCTGTTTCTGCCCGGAAGGTTCGGGCTGTATACCGGGCGGCTGGATGTGAAGCGTTCCGGCTTCGCGTTTCTGCTGGACAATGACGGCGATATATTCATATCCGCAGACAGTAAGGGTGGCGCGATGCACGGCGATCTGGTTGTGGTGCGGCAGCTTTCCGCAGCGGAGACGGACCGTCGTCGCGAGGGCGAGGTCGTCGATATTTTGGAGGAGAAGCAGACACGGCTGGTGGGCACGCTGATGGGACGCTATGTGCGGCCGGACGACGAACGGCTGGATGAGGTGCGCGTCACCAAAAAAGGCGTGGACGGCGCAAAGGACGGCGTCAAAGTGGTCGTGGATATCAAAAAGCGCGCCGGAAAGGGAGAGAGCGCCGAAGGTCGTATCGTGGAGGTGCTGGGCAAGGCAGGGCTGGCGCAGGTGGAGCTTAAAAGCCTGATACGCCAGTATGAGCTGCCCGAGGATTTCCCGGAAGAGGTGAAGGCGGAAGCGCAGCGCGCGGCGTCGCGCCGTATCTCCGAACAGGGGCGCGAGGATTGGCGCGATCGTACCGTGTTCACTATCGACGGAGCGGATGCGAAAGACCTTGACGATGCCGTCTCGATATCCCGTCTGGACAACGGCTGGGAGCTGGGCGTGCATATCGCGGATGTGGCGCAGTATGTGACGGAGGGCAGCAAGCTGGACAAGGAGGCTTTAAAGCGCGGCACCTCGGTGTATCTCGCGGATACAGTGATCCCCATGCTGCCTAAGGAGCTGTCCAACGGGGTGTGCTCGCTGTCGGAAGGAACGGACAAGCTGACGCTGTCCTGCATCATGACGCTGGATGAGCGCGGGCATATCATCGACTCGCGGCAGGCACAGAGCATCATTCGTTCCAAGCACCGCATGACATATTCGGATGTCAACGCGATATTTGACGGCGACGAAGCTCTGCACGAGAAATATGCAGATATATTGGATGATCTGCGGAAAATGCGCAAACTGGCGCAGATACTACGGCTGCTGCGTGAGGAAAAGGGCAGCATCGACTTTGATCTTGAGGAGTCGGCGTTTCAGTACGACGAAAAGGGCCGCGTGATCGGTGTGGGGCCGCGCGACCGGGGCGAAGCTGAACGGCTGATCGAGGAGTTCATGCTGGCGGCCAACAAGACGGTAGCGGAGACGTACTACTGGCGGCAGCTGCCTTTTGTGTACCGCGTCCATGAGCAGCCGGCGGATGAGAAAATGGAAATATTTATCGCGTTCTATTCCAACTTCGGCAAGGTGAAGGGGAAGATGGAGAGCGTACATCCCAAAGCGCTTCAGGGCATATTGAATGACGTCAAGGGCACGCCGCACGAAAACATCGTTAACCAGATACTGCTGCGCTCACTCAGGAAGGCAGAGTACAGCCCGGAGTGCAAGGGGCATTTTGGCCTCAGTTTCCAGTACTACTGCCACTTTACGTCACCAATCAGACGGTATCCGGATCTGGCAGTTCACCGCGTGGTGAAGAGCGACTTGACAGGGCGGCTGACGAAGAAGGCGGTGGAATCGCTGGAAGCGCGCGTGGGCGACATATCCCGTCAGTCCAGCATCAGGGAACGTGTGGCGATGGAAGCGGAGCGCGCGGCGGACGACATGAAGAAAGCCGAATTCATGTACGGCAAGGAGGGGCAGGAGTTTGAGGGCGTTGTGAGCGGTGTGTCCCGAAACGTGTTTTTCGTCGAGCTTGACAACACTGTCGAGGGTGTGATACCATTATCGTCTTTACAGGACGACTACTATGTTTATAACGAGAAAATGTATTGTGTCATGGGAGAGCGTACGCGCCGCCGCATCAGTCTGGGCGACGAGATTCGCGTGCGGCTGGTGAGCGTCAGCGTGTATCCGCCGCGGATCGAGTTTGAGCCGGTGCGCTGAAAACAGTGTGAGGGTTGAGCCATCGTGTTGGCGAGATGAGGGGTTGATTTTGTGAGCGACGGCATCAAGGTGCTGATCAAAAACAAAAAGGCGTATCATGAGTTTTTCATCGATGAAACGGTGGAAGCGGGCATCGCGCTGGTGGGCAGCGAAGTGAAGTCGATACGCGGCGGCAAGGCGAACATTAAGGAAGCGTTCGTACGTATAATAAATAATGAAGCGTTTATCGTGGGGATGCATGTGAGCCCGTACGAGAAGGGCAGCTACTTCAATCAGGATCCGCTTCGCCAGAGAAAGCTGCTGCTGCATAGGCGCGAGATCGTAAAGCTTTACAGTTTGGCCACACAGAAAGGCTTGACGCTGGTGCCGCTTGCGGTATACTTAAAGCAGGGCAAAGTGAAGTTAGAGATTGGCGTAGCGCGCGGCAAAAAGCTGTATGACAAACGACAGAGTATTGCCGAGCGTGATGCACAAAGAGCAAAGGAGATCGCCACCAAAATGGCGAGGTAAGTGTTTTGGCAACTGACGTGGGGGCGTGTTGGCTTTCGACGGGGGTTTTGCCGGAGTTGGATAAGCGGGTCGCAGTCCCGGAGTACTGCGTTAAAAAGCCGGAACTTAAATTTAGTTGCAAACAAAACAGAATTAGCTTACGCTGCTTAAGGCAGTGTAGTGCCCTGCCGGTGGCACCCTAATCGCCGGGGCCAGGGTATCATTAACTAGGGGAACCTCCCTCGCAAAGCTTTGAGCGGGGGAGAGGATTATGAAGCTACCGCAAATATGCCCCTGAGCGCGGGGGTGTATGGAGGGAAACGGTTTAAATACACGTTCTGCACCCGGAGAAAGTCTGACTTTGGAACCTTCGGACAGGGGTTCGACTCCCCTCGCCTCCACCACATGGAATGCCTACAGTAAATTGGACAGTATAAATCGGACAGTCCAACGCGTAGGCATTTTTTAATGGGCTATTTGGTCTTC
>JAEZHF010000033.1 GCA_023416745.1 Bacillota bacterium | reverse complement strand
GCTAAAGACTCACAGCAAGATACTGCTGGTGGTCAGGCGTGAGGGTGAGGCTATCCGCCGGTATATTCACCTGGCCACCGGTAATTATAACGATGTAACGGCCAAACTGTATACCGATATGGGGCTATTGACGGCTGATCCCGAATTTGGGGAAGACGGCAGTAAGTTTTTTAACCTTGTCACCGGATTTTCTGAAATATCGCCCATGCATTGCTTAACCCCTGCTCCCAGTCGGCTCAGAACCGAGTTTCTGCGCCTGATCAACAGGGAGCGAGACCATGCCTTGAAGGGACTACCTGCGCGGATAGACGCTAAGATGAATTCACTGGTAGACCCTGTGATTATCCATGCACTGTATGAAGCCAGCATGGCCGGTGTGGAAATTGACCTGACGATAAGGGGCGTATGCTGCCTAAAGCCTGGCGTTGCAGGCATAAGCCAGCGGATTACTGTCAGGTCTATCGTGGGCCGGTTTTTGGAGCATGCACGCATCTTCCGCTTTGAAAACGCGGGAGAGCCGGAGATTTATCTATCTTCTGCCGACTGGATGCCAAGAAATTTGGATAGGCGTATTGAGCTTTTGTTTCCGGTGCGGGACGAGGCCATACAAGAAAAGATCATGCGCGTTCTTGCAATGCAAAAGCAGGATACCGCCAAGGCGTGGCTTCTTCTGTCCGACTGCACCTATATGCGCGTTCTCCCCGGCGATTCGGAATTGTGTTTTAACAGCCAGGAAGAATTGATTCGTGAAGAATTGTAGGCATGTTTCCTGCAATATGCGTATATATGGAAGCAAACGACAGAGTATAAGGAGAAGGGGTATTTCGCCCCGGTTGTAAGTATGTTTGACCAGTGGAAGAAAGATATTGATGCGGTTTTGACACGTGACCCGGCGGCGAAAAGCCGCCTGGAGGTGCTTTTATGCTATCCCGGTTTAAAAGCACTGCGTGCTCACCGCCGTGCGCACAAGCATTACCTCAAGGGCCATATACTTTGGGCTAGGCTTATTAGCCAGCGTGCCAGAAGCAGGACGGGAATTGAGATTCATCCAGGTGCAAGAATTGGAGAGGGCTTGTTTATCGACCATGGAGATGGTGTGGTCATCGGCGAAACGGCCGTGATTGGTGATAATGTAACCATCTACCAGGGCGTGACGCTGGGCGGAACCGGGAAGGATAGTGGTAAACGTCATCCCAACATCGGCAATGGTGTTACCATCGGCGCCGGGGCGAAAGTATTGGGGCCTATCACTGTTGGTGACAACAGCAAGGTTGGCGCCGGTGCCATCGTATTAAAGGATGTACCACACAACTGCACGGTGGTGGGTAACCCTGGCCGTATTGTGAAAAAGAAGCAGCCCATAGTCGCCGGCGAGGTGGACTTGGATCAGGTGAATCTGCCAGACCCGGTGCAGGAGCGTCTGGAAGCGCTGCTTTCAAGGCTTTCTCACTTGGAACGGTGTCTAAGCGAGCATGCCAAAACACTGGGCTGTGATGAATGCATCAACCGTCATTCTCCTGACTGTCCCGCGGAGGCGGACCGATGTCGGGAGGAAAGCGACGAATTGACGCCGAAATGATAAGACCATGCATTCACAAGGAGGAGCTTTATGCAGATTTACAACAGCCAAACCCGGAGGAAGGAAACCTTTGTCCCTTTGCATGAGGGGAAGGTTGGAATATACGCTTGCGGCCCGACGGTGTACAATTATTTTCACATAGGCAACGCAAGGCCATTTATCCTATTTGATGTGCTGCGGCGGTATCTGGAACACAAGGGTTATAAGGTGACCTTTGTGCAGAACTTTACGGATATCGACGACAAAATGATAAAGAGAGCCAATGAGGAAGGGGTAACGGTCAAGGAGATTGCTGACCGATATATTGCAGCGTATCTTGAAGACGCGAGGGCGCTTGGCATCCGCCCGGCCACAGTGCACCCTAAAGCGACAGAGCATATCCCCCAAATTATTGACATCATTGAAAAGCTCATCACCAAGGGATATGCCTATGCGGTGAACGGAGACGTGTACTATAGAGTCAAAGCATTTTCTGATTACGGATGCTTGTGCGGCCAAAATCTGGAGGACTTGGAGGAAGGGGCCTCGCAGCGGTTGGATGTGGAAACTGATAAGGAAGCCCCCATGGATTTCGCACTGTGGAAATCACAAAAGCCCGGCGAGCCTGCCTGGGAAAGCCCCTGGGGCCTGGGTCGGCCTGGCTGGCATATAGAGTGCTCGGCCATGTCCATGGCATACCTTGGCGAAACCATTGATATTCATACTGGCGGCAAGGACTTGCTGTTCCCACACCATGAAAACGAGATCGCCCAATCGGTGGGGGCTACCGGCAAACCCTATGTCCGCTATTGGATGCATAACGGCTTTATCAATGTAGATAATGAAAAAATGAGCAAGTCGCTGGATAATTTTTTCACTGTGCGGGACATTGCCAAGCTTTATGATCTGGAGGCAGTGCGGATGTTCATGCTTGCCGCACATTACCGCAGTCCAGTCAATTTCAGCAAAGAAATGATCGCCCAGGCCCATGCTTCACTGACCCGCCTGTACACCGCCAGGGACCAGTTCGTATTCCTTCTGCAAAGTGCCCCCGACAGGGAACTAAACAGTGAAGAAAACGAATTTGTGTTAAGAGTACGGAAGGCGCAAGAGCGCTTTGACCAGGCCATGGACGATGATCTCAATACGGCTGACGCCCTCGGCGCACTATTTGAACTGGTACGTGACGGCAACGTGACATTGAACGCATCAAGCGCCAAAGCGGCCGTTCAGGCAGTCCTTGATATGCTTCTGTCACTGACGGATATTCTTGGGCTTCTAATGAAAAAGGAAGATGGGCATCCGGATGATGTACAGCGCTTGGTGGATGAGCGTGCCGCCGCCCGCAAGAATAAGGAATGGAAACGCAGCGATGAACTGCGCGACGCAATCAAAGCACTAGGCTATATATTGGAGGATACGCCTCAAGGCCAAAAGGTGCGCAAGGGCATTTGAAACGCCAGCCTTTCAAGATTACGTACTGCAACAGCGATGAACCGTACCGGGGAAAGGAGGAATCTGCATGAAAAATGCTTCCCTCCGCCTTGGTACGGTTCTATTTGTTTTACTGGGACTTGTATTGGCGGCGATATTGGGGTTCATGCTTTATCCTGACGAAGTTGCAGTATCAGCCTCATTTGCTGCATATGGGGGCATGCCTGCTCTTTCTACTGAATCCATGCCGGATGGAGATATTAACGTGAACACAGCCAGTAAGGAAATATTGATGCAGCTGCCAGGCGTAGGAGAAGTGATTGCAATGGAAATACTACTGGAGCGGGAGGCGCATGGACTCTTCCGTTATCCGGAAGACCTGCTATCAGTAAAGGGCATCGGCGAGAAGAAGCTTGCGGATATGCTCCCACATATCCGGCTGGATGATAAACCCTGATACGGGGATGCTACTATTTAAAGGGACTGTAAGGAGATAATGATATTCATGCAAAATATATCTTCCCGTCTATTAGAGCAAGAAAAAGCCGCTATGGCATTTATGCACAAAGCAGCAAAAGTTTATAAGCCCCATAAGGTGGATCAGGATATTATTTTGGAAGCATACTTTACAGA
>JAEZHF010000023.1 GCA_023416745.1 Bacillota bacterium | reverse complement strand
CAGGCCGGGTGCAAAACTGGGGACAGATTCTTCTTCAGCTCTCTGTTTTCTTCCCGGATAAGGTTAAATCTTCACTGGCTTGATCTTATGGGTTCAGTGAAAGCACAAAACTATTTACAGACCCAATAATAACTTTTTGGGGGGCGCAAACCATCCAGTCTGCGCCCCTTTCCTATCCCCTCATACGAGCTGCTTCGCCCACTTGTATTTCCTCACCCGAAGCAGGCTGATGCCCACCTTCACCACCTCTTCGAGGCACGTCATCAGCACCACCATCGTGAACGGGAGGTGCAGCAGCATGCCCGCCAGCACCGTCAGCGGCACGCCCAGCAACCACAGCACGCCGATGTCGATGGCGGCCGCGCCGAACGTGTCGCCCCCTGCGCGGAGTATTCCGTTCATGTTGGTGTAATTCACGCCCCGCGCCCAGATGATCAGCGAGCCCAGCAGCAGCGCGTCGCGCGCGTAGCCGATGGCCTCGGGTGTGAGGTTGGGGTACGGCAGCAGCAGCGGGCCGCGCAGCAGTATGAACACCGGCCCCAGCGCCACACACGAGAGGAACACCACGCGCAGCAGCCGCCACGCATAGTTTTTCGCCCGCTCGATCTCCGCCGCGCCCAGCTCGTGGCCGATCAGTATGCCGCCCGCGTTGCCCAGCGCCAGCATCAGCACGTCCATGAAGCGTATCATCGTGCTGTATACGTTGTAAGCGGCGGTGGCCGCCACGCCCAGCGCCGCGAACGAGACGCTGTATACCGCGATGCCGCCCGCCCAGAGCTGATCCTTGGCGGCCAGCGGCAGCGCCGTTTTCAGATACGTTTTAACCATCTCCCTGCCCGGCCACACGAGGTCTCTCAGCCGCGCGGTGATGGGGCTGTCCGAACGACGCGCGAAAATCACCAGCAGCACAATCTCCAGCACCGCCCCCGCCACCGTGGATATCGCCGCCGCGGGCACACCGAGTGCGGGCAGTCCGAAAGCGCCGCCCACGAACAGGCCGTCGAAGATGATGTTGAACGCCGCCGCCGTGACGGACGCGATCATGGGCTTTTTGGCAATGCCCATCGAGCGCAGCATGGCGGCAAGCACCGACAGCACCGCCCACACGGGGTACGCGAAGCTGACGATGGACAGATATTCCGCGCCGATTGCGCGCACGCTGGCGTCGGTAGACAGCACGCTCATCACCGTGCCGCGAAAGAAGAACGACACCACGAAGAACACAAGGGCGAGCAGCATCGAGAACATCAGGCTCACGGTGTAGCTCTTGCGGATGCCCGCCTCGTCCTTGTCCTTGCCCCAGTACTGCGCGGAGAATATCGCGCCCGCGCTGGACAGCGCAAAGAAGCCGCACCACAGCAGCATGAGCAGGTTGCCCGCCTGCCCCACCGCGCCCAAATATTCGTCCCCCAGCGCCCCCACGCACACCGTGTCGAATATGAACAGCGACGACATCAGAAACTGCTCCAGCATCATGGGCAGCGCGAGGCGGAACAGCTTGCCGGAAAACGCTTTATCCCGCGGCATCGTGAGTACATTTTTGAACTTCGTCAACATATATAGAAACCTTTCTAATAACCTTTTCGTTGTAAACCAGATTCCCCCGAGTAAACACTGATTAAGGAGGAATGATGGATTGGCGAGCTGGCTTTGTGTCATGCAAGGAGCGAGATCGAACTCATCGCACCGCTATTTCGAGATTTCAGCGACACAACAGGGCGCGAAGTCCAGCCGTCAAGACAGCGTTTCGCATTAATCAGGGTTTGCTCCAAAATAAAAACCCTGAAAGCGCGTCGCCTTCAGGGTATGACAGTCACTAACCGGATGCAACGCATCACGTTATGTTATCAGGCGAGAGGCGATAGTATGACAGACGGCGGCTCCATGCCGATACCGCTCTGAGTGCAATGCAGCGAACCGTATTCACCGTGGTCTTCATCCTCTCACCTCCTCGTTTTAATCTTCAGCTATCATACAGGCGGGACAACCGCGGTGTCAAGCATTATCTTCCTGTTTTCGTAATTTTCGTAAATTTTCAAAATCCGCGATTGTGATGATCTCTCTTTTCCATTATGATAAGAATGAAGTCGGACGACAGGAGAAATGATGGTCATCGCGATCGTGGGCGCGGGCGGCAAAACCACCGTCGGCAGCCATATCGGCCAGCAGCTGGCGGCAGAGGGACGGCGCGCGCTGTTTACCACCACCACCAAGATATTCATGCCGGAAGGCGATGCCGTGTATCTGGGCGAGGCCGCGCACATTCGGGCCGAGGCGCCGTATATGGTCGCGGCTCGGCGGCAGCTGCCAAACGGTAAGCTGGAGGGCTACGCGCCGGAGGACATCGCGCTTCTCGTGGCGTCGGGGCTGTTCGACGATATCATCGTGGAGGCGGACGGCGCGGCGAGAAAGCCTGTCAAAGCGCCGAACAGCACGGAGCCCGTCTACCCCGCTGCCGTTGATCTTATCATCGGCGTGGTCGGGCTGGACTGCCTCGGTCAGCCGGTGTCCGATGATATCGTGCACAGGCCGGAGCTGTTCTGCGCTGTCACAGGTGCAGCCGAGGGCGAACCCATCGGCGCGCGGCACATCGCCGCCCTGATGTCCCATCCGGACGGGCTGTTCCGTCACGCACCCGCCGGTGTTCCCAAGGTTGTATTTCTCAACAAATGCGATATACTGGACGAAACGGCACGTCAGCAGGCGCAGGAGATCGTCCGGCAAGCGCCGCACCCCGTGCTGCTGACCGGCTACGGGCGGGACTGGTACGGCGAATTCCGCGGCCGTTTTCTCAATGAACACCGCAAAGGAGAATGACATGCTCATCGAACGCATACCCGAACTGATCGCAAGCAACAAGGCCGTCGCGCTGGTCACCGTTACGGCAGCCGGCGGTTCCACGCCCGCCGAGGTGGGCAAGGAGATGCTGGTGGACGCCTCGGGTCTCATCGGCGGCACCATCGGCGGCGGCAATCTGGAATTCATCGCTGTCCGAAAGGCGCAGGAGTGCCTGGACCGCGGGCACAGCACCACCTACAGCTTCGACCTCAAGAAGGATCTCGGCATGGAGTGCGGCGGCGCGGTGGACATATTCGTCAAGATATACAGCCCCGCTACGCAGCTGGTGCTAGTGGGCGCGGGCCACATCGGGCGCGAGCTGTACAAGTTCGCCGAAGCGCTTGGCTACAGCGTGGTGGTGGTGGACGACCGCGAGGAGGTTGCGACGCAGCAGCATTTCCCAAACGCCAAGCAGATACTGGTGGGCGATATTGGGGAGCTCTGCGCCACGCTTGATCTGTCGCCGTCCGCCTTCGTCGTGATCGCAACGCGCGGCCACAAGTGCGACGAGACCGCGCTCTACCACCTGATTCAGAGGAACCCGCACTACATCGGCGTAATCGGCAGCCGCAACAAGGTGTCCGTGATGATGGACAGCCTCAAAACCAGAGGCATACCGCAGGAGCAGCTGGACGCGGTCTATTCCCCCATCGGCCTCGCGCTGGGCGGCGGACAGCCCGCCGAGATCGCCGTGTCCATCATCAGCGAGATACTGCTCGTCAAGAACGGCGGTCGTCTGGCGCACATGAAAGCAACAGATGGCTGATGCCGTATTGGATTTTTAACGTATGCCACAGCGAAGGGACGGTCAAATGAACCGCCCCTTTTTTCATCTCTCCCATATTGTTGCGGCACCCATCGCGGGCGGGCACGAAGACCCGCCCCATTCGGCGCATAAACAAAAAGGAGGAGCAGCTCCTCCCCCATACATCGTATCTCAACACCTTTTCGCTACAACACACCGTTATTCAGGATAATAAATGACCATACTCAGGCGGCAAACCTCGGTTCCGGTGTTCCTGTAACCGTGCGGGCAGTCCGCCTGAAACCGGAACGCACAGCCTTTTTTCAATTTGAACGCTTCGCCGTTCACGGTGAGGGTCAATTCACCGGAAAACACCGTCATAAACTCCTGCGCCCCTGTCGGGTGCGGCTCCGCATCCAGATAGCTGCCGGAGTCAATCTCGATGTAGAACAGCTCGAAACGGCGTTTGCTGTCGAAAGGGAACATCGCGAAGTTGCGGAACTTGCCGTCGTCCTCCACGATGGGCTCCAGCAAACCCGAATCAATCAGCTCATGCTCCGTCTCGGGGCGGTTCATCAGCTCCGTGAACGAAATCTTCAGCCCGTTCGCGATCTTCCAGACCGTCGTAATCGTGGGGTTCACATCGCCCCGCTCAATCTGCCCCAGCATGCTTTTGCTGACGCCCGTCTCCTTGGCCAGCGCATCCAGGCTGAGCTTTCTCTTTTCGCGCAGCTGCTTCAAGTTGACAGCGACAATCGAATTAATATTATCCAAAAAATACCCTCCCGGCTATTGACAGTATGCTGCACAATATGTATATTATATCGTACACGGTGCACTATATTGCCCAACAGGTGCATTATAGCGCATTAAATCAGAAAGGTAAAGCGGTATCATGAATTTTACAGCATTTATGTCCTATGTCCTGCTCACGACATTCACACCCGGTCCCAACAACATCCTGTGCATGTCCAACGCCAGCAAACACGGTTTTAAAAAGACCGTACCCTTCGTGCTGGGCGCGGTCTCGGGCTTCTTTGTCGTCATCTGTCTGGGCGGCGCGCTCACTACGATGCTGCATAATATCATTCCTGCTGTTGAGCCGTATATGCTTGTGATCGGTGCGGCCTACATACTCTGGCTGGCGTGGACGGTGTGGCGCAGCAAGCCGCATGAGGAGAAAAAGGGACTGGCCGCGGTCAACAGCTACGGCTCGGGCTTCCTGCTGCAGTTCGTCAACGTGAAGGGAATACTCTACGCCGTCACGGTGATGTCGTCGTTCATACTGCCCTACTATCAGGGCTTTCCCGCCGTTTCCGTGTTTGCGCTCGCGCTGACCGTGATCGGCCTTGCCAGCACGGCCAGCTGGGCGCTGTTCGGCGCTGTGTTTGAACGTTTCCTGAAAAGGTACAGCAAAGTCACGAATGCCGTCATGGCGCTGCTGCTGGTGTACTGCGCCGTCACCATGCTGCTGGACCTCTTCAGGCAGTTGGCATGATGCGGTATGCACCTGCGTTACGTCTGGCAGCCCCACCTCATCAGGCTGGCACCCCATGTCAGCCCCGCGCCGAAGCCCGCGAACAGCAGCAAGTCACCGCGGCGGATCCGTCCCTCCAGCACCGCTTCCGTCAGGGCGACGGGCACGGACGCAGCTGACATGTTTCCGTAGTAATCGATGTTGCAGTACATCTTCTCCGGCGGTATGCCCATGTTGCTGCACACGTTCAGCAGTATGCGCTTGTTGGCCTGATGCGGTACGATGAGGCTGATATCCGGCAGGCTCAAGCCGTTATCTTTCAGCAGTCTGCTGATCATGCGCTCAAGTATGCCCACGGCGAACCCGAACACCTCGCGACCGCTCATGAATATGGTGTTCATCCTTTTCTCCAGCAACTCGGGCGTCACCGGCAGCCGGGAACCTCCCGCGGGCACGGTCAGCAGATCCGCGCCGCCGCCGTCCGCGCCGAGCACACTGTCCAACACGCCATAGCCCTCCGGCGCCCGGCCCATCACCACCGCCCCGGCCCCGTCCCCGAACAGCACGCTCGTATTCACGTCGTCGGGGTTGGTGATCCGCGAATAGGTCTCCGCTCCGATGAGCAGCACCTTGCCGTACCGGCCGGAAGACACATAGCACGCCGCCATGTCGAGGCCGTACAAAAAGCCGGTGCACGCAGCGGATATGTCCAGCGCGGCGGCGTTGCCCGCGCCAATCGCTTTCTGAACGAGGCACGCCGTGGACGGGAACACCATGTCCGGCGTGGTGGTCGCCACCAGTATCATGCCAATCTCGGACGGGTCCGTTCCAGCGTTTTCCAGCGCTTCCGCCGCGGCCAAAGCTGCCATATCCGACGTGGCCATATCCTGCGGGGCTCTGCTTCTTGCCTTTATACCCGCTTTCCGCTCGATTTTCTCCGCCGTCGTCCCAAAGCTTAATGCCAGCTCCTCGTTGGTCAGCCTCAGCTCGGGAACATAACGGCCGCAGCCGAGTATGCCTGCGCCAGCGTACATCTCATATCCCCCGTCTTTTGTTCAGGCTTCGGCCTATAACAAATAAACCAAACAAACACACCTCATTACATCGTGCTCGTGAGCTTAAGGTTATTAACCGGCAGGTTTTACGGGGACTGTCATATGGATAATAGAGATGATTGCGGTTAATTGACTCAGAACCCCTGCAACACCTGGCTATTTAGTTAGTATAACTAATGATACCAAAAACAAGGAGCCGCCGCAAGGGAAGGAATGCTCCGGACTAAAAAAGAAGAGACGCCGTGCGTCCCCATGCAGATTCGCGCTCTCTGTCGCTCTTCGGCAGTGCAATATTACAGCTAAAGCGTCTTATTCTGCCGCAGGTGCCGTGCTAAACTATAATCATTTCCCTTTTAGTGACTCCTAAAAAAAGACTAAATATCATCTGCTTCCTGTGAAGCATAGTTTGAAGGCATCATACTTCTCAAAACTATCCAATTCTTTAGTGATAGTATCTCCAGGCTTTATCTCATAATCATCATCGATAAAAACAGCAGAGTTCCAGTAAACAACTTCTCCATCTCTGAAGAACAAAATAGTACCTTCAATAAATTGCGCTGGTTTCACTCCGTTATTTGTTACCGATATTATTTCCTTGTTTTTTGCAGGGACATCTTCAATGAACAAGTTTCCTCCGCAGAAATGTCGTATTCCAAAGAAGAAAAGTTTTCGTCTAACATAAACGTCAGGATGACTTCCGTACCTTTTTCAAATGCATCCTGTCTTCTGTCATCCGCCCCAATTAATTTTCCATCAGCGTCGTATGTTTTCACCGCGGTATGAATGCTTAAGTCGTATTCAGAATTGTTTTTTATAACAAGGAACGCCCATTGTGTATTAATTGAATCCACATAATCGTACGTTTCAACGGTCAGCGAGTTGATGACGCTCTCTTCATCAAACCCGTTTTGTGCTATTGAGATTTTTTGATAGGGGGTATTCATTTGAAAAAGAGTATAAGTGTGTTTGTTGCTATAGTATTATTGCTTTCGCTTTTTTCAGGCTGTACCGGACAGGCGGCTGAAGAGAAAATATTACGAAACGCAACAAAAATAGAAGCAGAGAATTCAGATCAAGATTTTATGGGAGAACACTCCGATGAAGAACCCGCACAGGAGCCGGCTGAAAAACCGGCCTCAGCTATATTTCACCACAACCCAACCCGCTGGGATGATTATAACTTCCTGATAACCGGAAGATTCTTGCTTTCAAACGATATCTCATAGTCGTCTGTTTTCATGCAATAAAGATAGACGTCTCCATTCTTTTCATAGCTAAAGCCAATTAGACTCTGTATAACAATACCTTCATTACCTTGAACAATGTCCTCTGCAAAGTCAAGCGTTACGGACAGTTTATCAAATCCTATGACTTCTAGGCTGGTTCTTTCCCCTGTGACCGTATTCTCGAAAATACACTGGAATGTGTGCAGATCTGTCTTTATCTCGAAAACGTTCTGCACAACCCCGCCTGTGATTTGCTTTTCCAACGAAAAGTCATGTTCCATATAACAAACCTTCTAACACGTAGCGATACCGACATCTAACTCCCTACCACAGCTCCGCCCGCTTCACTCCGCTCCCTCGATCACCAGCCTTTTAGCGATCACGTAGCCGCACATGCCCACGGACGCGCGTATCTGGTAGACGCTGTAGCCGCCCTCGCTCAGATACTGCCGCAGCTCGTCCGGGCCGCGGCCTTCCTTCAGCGGAAAACCGTAGCGCATCGTGCGCGTCAGCTGCCTGCGCTCGGCGGCGATGAACGTGTCCAGCGATACGGTGGACACGTCGTATATCACGTTGCGGTTGCCGGTGTGGTCGAACTGGTGCGCCAGCAGCTCCTCAAAGCGCAGCAGCAGCCTTATGCCCTGACGGTCGGCGCAGATGCGCAGCTCGCCCCACTCAAAATCCACCGTGTAGCTCAATACCTGCACGCAGTGCGCCGCCATCACGTATTCGCCCAAGCTCTCGTCAAACAGAAGTCCGCTGCTCATACAAGCCTCCGCTGCTATTATATTGTCGTTGGGGTATATCCATATCATAACAGAAACGGTAGGACAGCAACAACCCCCTTTTCAAAAGTTTATCTGATAAGCCCTGCCATAATGCCCGTTTGGCCGCCGCCCAGCCCTCCGGTCTTCTGCCGACAAGTGAAACCATTCCAATCAGATAAAGTTTACACATAACAATAACGATATATTAAACGTACTATGGGCTAAAGCGGTCAAACACCGCTCATGGCTACCGTAGCCTGATAACAGCCAAAAGCCGGATGAGGCAGGCCCTCACTTGACAATAACCGCCATTGTGTGATAAGTACACATCAAGACTTTACTGGAGACCCGGCATGAAGAAGATTAATACATCATATATCAAATTAGCCGTTGTGCTGATAATGGGCGCAGCGTTGATTGCTGCGGCCATATCATGGGGCCCGGGGCTCATCACGTCTCCCGTTACAGCTCAGAACACGGTTCAGCCCAGCGCGTCCGTTGAAACTGCCGTGATGTCACCGAAGCCCGCAGAATCTCCGAAAGCCGCCCTAACCGGCAGCGCGCCGGCATCCAGCACGGCCTCTCCCCTGCCGACAGAAGAGCCCGGCACCATATACACAATTGAAAACGCGCGCTTTGGCATTGACAGCACCGGACAGAACGCCCGCAGCACCACAGACGGCATCAACAAGGCGCTCGAATGGGCAAAGGCGCAAGGTTACAGCACCATTCATTTTGCCGAAGGAACCTATTTGATACAGTGCAAATGGGGAGACAGGTTTAAAGCGCCGACTGACGGCATACTCGTTCCCTCGGACCTCACTTTGGATCTTAGCGGTTCCACGTTCGTTATGGAAACCAACAGCGCTCCCGAATACGCAATCTTCGGCATTGTGAACCAGAGCAATGTCACAATCAAGAACGGTACGCTCATCGGTGATCTGGACGGGCATGTCTATGCGCCCAGCGAACCATCGCCCACGCACGAATACGGCTTCGGCATATGCATATCCGCCAGCAGCAATGTGCTGATTCAAGGCGTAACTATCAGCAGCATGACGGGCGACGGCATCATTATTGAAGGCTCCTACACAAGGATGGCCGACGGCGGCCGCGTGTCGTCGGATGTGCGCATACTCGATTGCGACATATCTGGCTGCAGAAGACAGGGCATCAGTGTGGTGGGCGCTGACAACTGCGAGATAGCACGGAACAAGATATACGATATCGGCGGGACGGCACCGGAATACGGCATCATGGTGATGTCGCAGCTCGATTACACCATCGACAATGTGAAAATCTATGACAATAACATATATGACTGCTCCGGCGGTGCGATATCCTGCAACACAGGAAACAGCTGTGAGGTTTACGCAAATACATGTGCCGGCAACATATTGGTGGTGTTTGCCTCCAATACGTCCATACACGGCAATGTCATTCAGGACAGCTTTATCGAAGTGATGTCCGGCGCGTCCAATATCACTGTTGAGGACAACATACTCGACGGAAACAGCTGGGTTAAGTGGGACAAAAGCCAGCCGTAATCAAGCCATACCCCGCCGACACGCGGTCTGTCTGACGGGGGCCGCCCTTCCATCTGCGCCTCCCGGCGCCGCCGCGTTACTGCTCCGGTGCTGTCTCTTTCTCCGCTAAGGCCAGCAGCTCACGGCATATCGCTTCGCCCCTCGCGCGTATGCGCTCAAAATCCATGTGCGGAACGTAGCACTGCTCCAGCGCGTCATGCAGCTTTTTGGTGTGCGCCAGCGCATCCACGGCTTCGCTCAGCAGCGAGTGGAACGTATTGATGCCGAACTCCAGCGCTTCCTTCTGCGGCGCGAGCTGCTTAAGATCGGTATACTGCGTCATATCCAGTATCGCCTGATGGTGGTTCTTCAGCTCGAAGTAGCGGTTCTCCGAGACGAACGCCAGCTTCAGCTCGGGTATCACCATATGCTCGATGCGCGTTTCGGGCGCGAGCGGACAGTAATACAGCTCCACGTCCAGACCGCGGCACACGGCCTCGGCGGACACGCGGCTCAGCAGCTCGTGTACGCCCACGCCCCACAGGTTCTTGACGGTATACAGCTTGGACGCGCCCTCCGCCAGCGACTCCAGATGGTGCACGATGCCCGAGGGGGTGACGGCGGTGGCGAACAGGCGGCGCACGCTACCAAGGCGTCCGTCCACCGGCTCGCGCAGCAGCTCGCGTTCGATGATACGCTGCGCCTGCACCGACGCGCCTGCCTTGTCCGTCGCGCCCTCGAACATCTCCGTGATGTCGTCCATCAGGCTTTTGGCCGCCGCGAGATACCGGTACGCCCGCCGGTACTGCTGCTTGATCTCCGCGGACAGGCGCACGATCTCCTCGCGGTGCGCGCGGATGGCGTCCGCATCCCAGAACTCCCCAAGGTTGATGATCTCGTCCACCGCGGCGGGATACACAGGGTCGGTGACGTGCGGGGCTGTGCCGTCGATGAGCGCCGCGCCCAGCGCCGGTATTACGATGCCGTCCAGCGAGTCCGGGTCCGACGCGCAGTGCATGTACTCAATGTCAAAGCCCTCGCTCGCCATCCGCGCGCCGATGCGCTTTAGGAACGTGGACTTGCCCGTGCCCGGCCCGCCCTTCAGGCAGTATATACGCCGCGCCTGTGCCTGCGGCAGTATGTATTGGAAGTAAGAAAAGAACCCCTGGCTGGTGTTGTTGCCGGGGAACATGTGACGGATGATGGGATTCATGAAAAGCACCTCACAAATAGTATTTCTAATACATACTATGTGCGGGGCGCGGGGTTTGTTGATGGGGCAAAGCCGTACTGAGGGAATTTTCGGCAGTGAACGAATGATTGGGAAGTAACTATTAGTAGCGTATTTTACTCTAAGCTTTCAAGCTGATGGTTATTGTCAGATACATGCTGTCTAGCGTATTTTTGGATACTATCTTTATATGGTTGTTCTAAAAGGAAAAGATTTGTAATCACTTTTATTGTGTATTGTAGTATGAGCTACATTAAAAAAACATGAATAAATATCACAAAAGTGTTTTAAAAGGTTCGAAACAACATCTCTCAAATCATCAAAAGAAAGAGGAGCATCCGTTGATAATCTCGAAGAGTCATAGAAGTATTTCTTATCTAGATGTACCAGCAATTTATCTCTCCAAGTTTTTAGATTGTTCAGTAACTTCACTCTTAGCTCATCAAGGTATACCATAAAAATCTGGCAACATTCAGGTGTTTCATAATTGAATTCTGTCATTTTAGTCATAAGTGTATCAATAAACTGATTTATGTTATTATCTGAACGTCCTTTATCCTCAATTAAGTTGATCAGATTGAGAATTAATGAATCTTGAACTGATTGTTTCATAATAGTAAAATATACAGGTGCGAAATTATATAAAAAACGCCAATTCGCATCAAAATTCATAGAGAAGAAAACATCAAATTTTGCATCAAGCTGAAGGGTTTTTTGGATGTACTTATCTAATGGATCTTTTATACTTGCCGGTAGTGTAAAATAGTTTGTGCTTTTGCCAAGAACCCCTTAAGGATATAAAATGAAAAGGGGTGCAAAAGTATGGGACTGTTGACTAAAGAGCAGATCAGGGCACTGATCAAAGAACGGAACATG
>JAEZHF010000025.1 GCA_023416745.1 Bacillota bacterium | reverse complement strand
ATCCGAGCACAACCACGCAGCGCAGAAGCCCGAGCTTTTGCAGCTGGAAGGCTGACAGGAGGATATGAATTGTGGCTAAGTTACAGTTTTTAGGAACAGGCAGACGTAAAAGCTCCGTAGCGCGCGTTATACTGGCGCCCGGCAACGGCAAGCTTCTCGTCAATAAAAAATCCATCGACGATTATTTCGGATATGAAACGCTGCGGAAGCTGGTGAAGTCGCCGCTGGTGCTCACCGAGTCCCTCGCGAAATACGACGTCAACGTCAATGTCAAAGGCGGCGGCCACACGGGTCAGGCCGGCGCTATCCGCCACGGCATTTCCCGCGCTCTGGTCAAGTCCGAGCCGGAGATGCGGGGCATACTTAAAAAGGCGGGATTCCTCACCAGAGACTCGCGCATGAAGGAAAGAAAGAAATACGGCCTCAAAGCGGCCCGCCGTGCTCCCCAGTTCTCCAAGAGATAATACGCACGCATCCCCAACATACAAAAAACGCCTTAACGGCGTTTTTTTATTATGTCTTCTTATAGGATTGAGCTAACTGTCGGTATCTGTCACATGCCGCTGTCAAACAGCGCCGTACCGGTCGGTACCTTTGCGATCGGGCCGCAGCCCTGCCGCTTGGCGGTCTGCGGCGGCAGCAGCCCCGCTTCGCGCTGTCTGTATTCCACATATTCGAAGTTGCCCGGCAGCCCGGCGCATTCGTACATGAACTCGGCCACGCGGCGGTGCAGGTCCAGCTGAGACTGGCGGACGGTCAACCCAAGCTTCGGATTTATGGGGTCGCTTAATATAACGGTGCGCGCTGGTGTTTTTATCTTGTTTCCCCGTCCCTTGCGCTCGCGGTACCTAGTTACCATCGCCACCACGGGCGCGCCCAGCTCCGCGGGATATAAAAACGATGTGGGCGGAAACGGGCGGATGCCGGTGTAATACGGCCAGATGTGTGCTTCCGGAAATATGGCGACGCACGCGCCTTCATTGTGCCTTTGCTGCACCGCGTCGGCAAACGGCGTGAGCGCTCTCGGCTGCGTGGGCACGGGTATCGCGCCCAGCATCGTTACGATATTCCGGAGTCCCCTGATGGAGACGACATCGGGCCCGGCGATCACATACGTGCGCCGGGGGGAGGCCATTACGTGCGGCAGAAAACCGTCGCTCCAGTGCGTATGGTTGCCATACAGAAAGAATCCGCCTTTGATGTGTTTTAAGCTCTTTCTGTTAACGATCTTCGTCCGGTTGACCACCTTTATGATTATGAACACCAGCGGCAGCGCGATCAGATAATAGAGCAAAAAGGCTGCCACTTTCCATAGCAAGCCTTTACGGACGAACGGAAACGCAGCATCCACCTTCCTCGTCCTGATATTCGTTCCCGCAAAGTCGTCCGTCGTCCTCGAATAGTAGATCACTCTTTTTTCCGGCTGCGCCATAAAACATATCCTCCATTTCATTCATGCAGTCTTCAAAGTCAAACCGGCTTGCGTAATGCGCGTAGGCGAATGCCCATTTGTTCCTCTCCGCCGGGTGCTCGATCCAGTAGTCTATTGCCCGGGCAAGGCTTTCTGGATCGTCATAGCGGAACAGGCTGCGCGCAGACAGCGCGAATCCGCGCGTCGCGCTCTTCGGTGAGTCGGACGACAGTATCACTTTGCCGCACGCCATTGCCTCCAGGCACGCGATGCCTTCCGCCTCATAGTGTGCCGGGTGCACGTACAGGTCCGAATAGCCGATGATGTGCTGCAACTCCCGCCGCGGAAAGAATCCGAACATGGGCGGCACACGCAGCTTTCTGGCGGCGTGGGCGCGAAGCTTGCCCTCCAGCGGCCCTGCCCCAGCGAATATCAGCTGGATGCTGTCCCTGTACTTCGTGCGGCTGACACCATCGATCAGCACCTTATGCGCCTTCTCCTTGCTGTAACGCCCGGTGAACAGTATCACAAACCTGTCGTGCAGCGGTTCCGGCTTCTGCGCGGGCGCGGGCTTGAACGACCTGCATATACCGTTGGAGATCACACGGTGAGGTGTGGGACGCGTCGCCCCTTCAAAAAGGTCACACAACATCTGGCTGGGATAGTGCACGCAGAAACAGTGCCTGTACAGACGGCGGTAAAACGCCTTGTATGTGATGAGGTTCGCCAGTCCGCATCGCATCAGGAACAGATGACTTGTCAGGTTCTCCGCCAGCGCGTGGCAGCCGCCGGTCAGCGGCACGCCCAGCCTTTTTGCGGCCTTTGCCGCACCTGCCCCCAGCGAATATGGCAGCATGGCGTGCACCACATCCGCGCCGCGGATCGCTTCCTCCAGCACGCGCCTGTCTGCCTTGGCGAGTGAGACGCCGTTTTTTTTCACATATCTGTTAATAGGCCCAAAGCTCATTGTAGGCACGATGTAGTAGCCCGGCAGACCGCGCTTGTCTTCGTCCGCGCACACCACGCGCACCTCATGACCGCGGCTGTGCATGCTTCGGATCAGGTTCATCGCGGCAATCGTGGTGCCATTGTTTTCTTCGCCCAGGACATCGCTCACAATAGTTATGATCATGTCGTCTCCTTGGTATAATGGCATGTAATGAATGTCTTCATGATATACCCAAAGGCCGTCCGATGTCACCCGACGCAACGATTTACGCACAGTAGAGAAAATAACGCTTACTCTACTGTGGGTAGAGCGGGTCTACCGACAGTCTGCCGCGATTGAATAAGCGTCTTTTATTGTGTATAATCACTTTAGCCGGTTATAAGAGGAGGTCAAGAGGTCAATGGAGGACTTGAAGCAGATCATCGCGGGCAATATCACAGAACTGCGCAAGCAGATGAACCTGACGCAGGCAGAGCTTGCCGACAAGATGGGCTACACCGACAAAGCCATCTCCAAATGGGAACGCGGCGAATCGATACCCGATGTGCTGACACTCAAGACGCTGGCCGACACATTCGGCGTCACGCTGAACTATCTGACCGAGGCCGATCACCCGAAGGGCAAAGCAGAGGTGCCCCGGCGCACAAAAAACAACCGTCTGATTATATCGCTTCTGGCGGCGGCGGCTGTGTGGTTCATCTCAACGGTGCTTTTTGTATATCTGAAATTCTACGGAGCCAGCAACGTCTGGCTGGTGTTCGTGGGCGCCGTACCCGTGTCGATGGTCGTATTACTGGTGTTCAACTCGATTTGGGGCAAAAAGGTGCTGAACTTCGTCATTATTTCGGTACTGGTCTGGTCGTCACTGGCGTTCGCCTATCTGATGATGCTGCCCTACAACCTGTTCCTGATTTTCGTAATTGGCATACCGATACAGGTGCTGATCATACTCTGGTCGCAGATCAAGACAAAATCATAATTGATCCCGCTCGCACAGCAGCATCGTCACATCATCCGCACGTGTCTGAGTAAACTTCTTTTTGATCTCACCCAATAAATCCCGGCCGCTCAAACCGCTCATCAGAATCGCGCTCAAATCCTCGCTGGAGGCCTGCTCGGTGTGGATGCCGTCCAAACCATCGGTATACAAAAACAGCTTTTCACCCTTTTCCAGCACACCTTCCATTTGCTCATGCATCGCGCTGTCTACCCAACGGCAAATTGGCGTGCCGGGCAGCAGCACCTCACGTAATCCGTCCCGTCCGGCGATCAGCGGCGGAACGCTGTGCCCCGCGTTGGCGCAAATATATTCACCCGTTTTGGGGTTCAGCGCCACGAGAAATACGGTAATGTAGATGCTCTCTTCAGTGTGCAGTTCCTCAAATGAATCCTGCACGTTCTGCAGTACGCGAGCAGGCTCAACGCCGGGCACCTTGCATTGTGCGAACAGCTCCTGCCGCAGGTAAACAGTCAGCATCGCAGGCATAACACCGTGACCGGATACATCCGCGATGTACATGAAAAGCCGCCCGTCGCGCGTTTGGAAGCAGTCATACATATCTCCCCCCAGCGCTTCACACGGCAAAAATTCCGCGGCAAAACGATAGCCCGAAATGTCCGGCAACATATGCCGCAGTATGGACAGTTGCAGGCTTCGTGCGACTTCAAGGTCCTTCATCATGCGCGAATTGCTGACCATCAGTTTGTCTTTTAAGTTTTGCTCCTTGGTGATATCCGTGAAAACTTCCAGCGCATAAACACAGCCGTCAAATTCAACCGGACCGGCTGAAACCGCATACACGCGGCTACGCCCGCGCATCATCGTGCTGTAGCGGCGCTTGTCTGTGATGCACCGGCGCACGATGCAGTCTGCGCATTTCCTGGCACCCCCCGGCAGTCTGTCGCAGTTGTCCTCCTGCTCGCCAAATCGTGTCAGGAGAGCGTTATTGGCAAACAGAATCTTCCCGTCGGGGTCAATCACGCGCACCATGTCCGGCATTTCGTTCAAAACCGCAACGGAAAAGGTGTTCGAACAAAATACCCCCGTATCATTCATTTTTCCATACCCCTGCATACAATTAAGACTTCGCCCCAAATACAAACAAAGCCACGCCGGAACCAAATGATACCGGCGCGGCAAAAATCAGCTTTTTTCGGTATTTTCCAGCATCATGATCTCGAAGAGCAGTCTGTCCAAAACATGGCTTTGCTTCAATACACCAATGTCAAGTCCAAGGTTGTATGCGCCCTTATCATACTGCTTGATAATCAGTGATTCCAGTTTCCGGCGTTCGACCATTGTTTGCCTGAGCAGGCTTTTCCTTTTGTCAGCCAAGCACAAGTCGCGCTTTGCCGGCGACTCCGGACTTATATTATGACCCATTTCCCTTTACCCCCAAACATCGATCTTTCTGTCTCTTCTTTTAATGCGCCTCACAAATATATATATTATCTTTTGTCGGTCACAACTTCAGCCGCCAAAATATGCTCAGTTTTAAATGTACTTATCCGCCGCCTCAGCCTGCAGTAAGCCACCACACCATCTTCACTGATACTTTTTATTACGATTACCCGCTGCGTCATACCCTCCCGGCCTTCGTAAATAATGCGTACGGGCAGGCTGTCCCGGTATGCAATCTGCAACGTTTTTATTATCATATCAATCATACAGTTTCAACTGCTTCATAATATCACACAAAATATCTTTTTTGTATAGAGTTTCGACAAAAAAAGTGCAAAAAACTCATAAGTTTTACAGTATTCCTGTCGCATTTTAACGCTATAATTAACCGTATATAAAAGACATAAAAGGAGCGCACAATGCACGAACTCATCATATCCAAATCGCGGCGCCAGCTCTGCGCCTTCCATGACGGCTGCAATATTTTCACCTGCCGCATCGGCGTTGGCTCCTGCCCTGAGGGGCCTAAGCTGTCGGAAGGCGACGGCAGAACGCCGGAGGGCGAATACAGAGTCTGCACCCGCAACGAGCGATCCAAGTACACGCTGTTCTTAGGGCTCAGCTACCCCGGCCCCGCCGACGCTCACGCTGCCTTTACGCGCGGCGAAATCTCCCGTTTGCAGCTTCAATCCATACTGGAAGCCCACGCCACGGGCAAACGTCCGCCTTGGGATACCCCACTGGGGGGGCAGATCGGCATTCACGGCGGCGGCATCGCACAGGACGACGGTCTCGCAGACAGTACTGTGGGCTGCATTGCGCTGCTGGACGACGATATCCAGCGGCTCTGGGAAATCGCACCGCTGGGCACTTATGTGAGCATCCATCCCTGACACACAAAACGAGGGACAGTGTTTTCACTGCCCCTCTATACTGTTCTTTGTTATTCGACCGGCTCTGCCTGCTCCGCCGGTGCTTGCACGGTTTTTGTTTCCTTCTCTTTGCCAAGGTAATCGGGCAGCTGCATACCCGCCATGTTGAACAGGTCGTTCATCGGCGGTATGCTCTTCATCAGACCTGACAGGAAGTTTGACGTAGACGAAGCGCCCTTACCGTCGCCGCTGTCCCACACCGTCACCTTATCGATCTTGAGATTCTTGATGGCCTCCACCTGCACCTTGACGATGTCCTCCATCTTATCGGCAATCATCATGCGCACGGCCGCATCCGAATCTCCGTTTGATGCATTGATGATTTGTTTGAAGCCTTCCGCCTGTTTGACGAGTATCTCGTTGATACCGCGGGCTTGCGCCTCCATCTTCTGGTATATTGCATCTGCTTCGCCCTTGGCAATCCGGCGGAAACGTTCCGCTTCCGCTTCCGCGTCGATCTCCACCTTGCGCTTGTCGATCTCCGCTTTCACAATGATATCAGCTTCTTTGGAAGCCTGTTCGCGGCTTGCGCGCTGCTTCTCGGCGGCTTCTTCTGCGGCATAGGCTTCTTCCAGCGCTTTAGCCGTCTGCACCTTTTCCGCTGCCGTCGCACGACGCAATGCCTCCGCCTCTCTTTCACGCCGCAGCGCGTCGGAGTTCGCGATGGTGATTTTCGCCGTATTTTCACCCTCAATGGCCTGCGAGTTGGCCTCGGCCACGTTGATGCGCTGATCCTTCTGTGCCAGCGCCTCACCGATTGCGCCGTCTCGGTCCTTCTCCGCCACGCTCTTCTTGGCATCGTTGATGGCCTTGGCCGCCGCTTCCTTGCCCAGTGCCTCGATATATCCCGATTCGTCGTTAATATCCGTTACGTTCACGTTGATGAGCCGCAGACCAATTTTCTTGAGCTCTCCTTCCACGTTGCTGGATACCGCCTCCAGGAACAGGTCGCGGTCGGTATTGATCTCCTCGATATCCATCGTGGCCACCACCAGACGCAGCTGCCCGAAAATGATGTCCTTGGCAAGCTCCTCGATCTCCTTTAAGCCCAGCCCCAACAGACGCTCCGCTGCATTTTGCATGATGCCCGTTTCAGTGGAAATACCCACGGTAAAGCGGGATGGCACGTCAATGCGGATGTTCTGCTTGGAGAGCGCATTGGTCAGGTCCACCGTGATGGACATCGGTGTCAGGCTTAAGAACGAATAGTCCTGAAACAGCGGCCAAATGAACGCCGCACCGCCGTGCACGCACTTGGCGCTTTGCTGCCCGCCGTCGGAACCGCGGCCCACTTTGCCGTAGACAACAAGTATTCTGTCGGAAGGACACTTTTTGTACCTGGCTAATATGGTGATGAATGTAGTGAAAAACAGCACCACCGCCACAATGATGAGTATTATCGTCCCAACTTCCATCGTTATTCTCCTTATTATTTTACTATCAGCGTACTGCCGATATTTGCTATGACTTGGACAGTTTCCCCAGTTTTCAACTTCGTTTCGCTATCCGTGATGGCTTCGGCCTCCACCAGCCGCTCCTGAATGAGCACCATCACCTTACCACGGCCCTCACGGTTTGCCGGGACAGGGATATACACCTGAGCTGATTTGCCCACAGCGTTGGAAAATCTCAGGTTGCCGCTTTCCTGCAAACGCCGCGCCGTGTAGAACATCAGCCCGATTGCCAGCATCGCGAGCAAACCCGCTGCGATGGATATCAGCACCGTCAGCGCCACCGGAAGCGAAGAATAGCCCAGCACATACCCCACCCAGCCAAATATGCAGAAGAATGCCACGATGCCGCGCACCGTAAAGAAACGGAAGCTCGCGACCGCTGCATTTACATCGTCCGCATGACCGTCCGCGTGCCCATCCACATGACTGTCAATGTGGTCAGCCATGCCGGCATCAATATCTGTGTCAGCATCAGCATCCAAACCATCGGTGTCACCATGTCCACCGATCCCGATAAACGTCAATATCGTCTGTATGATAAGCACAATGGTAAACGGGATTGCCGCGCACAGATATATCTGCTGCATCACGTTGAGCATATTCCACCATTCAGCCATGCCGTCACCCCCTTCTATTTACATATTATAACATAGAATTGCCTACCAATACAAATAAAAAAAAGGGTATGTACATTCCATACCCTCATGAATATTTAGCAATTTATAATTCCAGCAGTCCCTCGTCATAAACGCGTTTGGGAAAGCTGAACTCCTCTGACTCAATTGACAGGCCGTTGATATAGCTGTAGCTGTGCGATGTGCCCACTTCGAACACCACCTTTTGCAGCCACAGCGAGATATGCTCTGCCCCCGCCTTTTTATTATACCGCCTGTTGCCATAAATGTCGTCGCCCAGCACCGGCAGCCCTGCGTAAGCCAGATGCGCCCGCACCTGATGCAGACCGTTGGTGATGGGCCGCACCCGCAGCAGCGACAGCGACTCTCCCATCGCCAGCCGCTGATACCGCGTGACGATGGGCTTGGCATCCTTGCGGAATTTGGGCAGTATACGCGCACTTCGGTTCGCTTTATTGCGCATGTGATAGTCCAGCAGCTCATCCTTGTCCTTTGCCTGTCCCACAACGGGGCAGATAAAATAGCGGGCGACGCGACGCTGCGCCAGCGCTTCTACCATAAACAGGTAAGCATCCTCATGCTTGGCCATCAGCAAAAGGCCGCTCACGTATTCGTCCAGCGGATAGATGAGATACGGCACCATCAGGGCGTCCAGGCTGTATTCACCGCGGCTTTTCATGTGCGCTTCCACCATGTCCACCGCATTGGGTGCTCCGGTCTCAGACAACGACGGCAACCCCGCCGGCTTATCGACAAACACAAAATTCTCGTCCTGATAGACAATCCGCGGAGTCAGATCGACGCCCACCACATCAGGCGGCGCAAATATGCACACCGCATCGCCTTCTCTCACAGCATCATCGCCGACGGCCACCTGACCGTTCAGCGTGATGATGCCCCTTTTAAACGCAACACCGAGCGCTTTTTCCCCAAACTGCGGATACTCTTCCATCAAGACATCATAAAGCTCAGCGCCCTGCCGCGCTTTTTCGACCGTCAGTTCAACCATGCCACACACCCCAATTTCATATGAAACAAAAAAATACTATAACAGCCTCCGGGTTATGTCAAGGCTTACGCCAAAGGTCCACTGCCCAAGGCCTGCAGCAATTTTATCCATAGACGCAAGCACACCCGGCTTATAGGCCAGGTGTGCAGATCATACATAATGACTTTTTTCAGGCCTTTATCAGAGCGCGTCCTCACCCTCTTCACCCGTTCTGATGCGAATGACTTCCTGCACGTCGTATACAAATATCTTGCCGTCACCCGGGTCGCCCTTTCCTGCGCTCTCTATGATCGCCTTTTTAATGATTTCCACTTCACCGTCCTTAACGACCATGTCCATCATCACTTTGGGCAGCAGATCAAGATGGAACTTCTCTCCGCGCCACACCTGAACCACGCCCTTTTGCTTGCCGTGACCCATCACCTCGCTGATCGTCACGCCACGGTAGCACCCTGCCTTTTCAAGAGAAGCCCGCACATTTTCCAGCATCTCGGGTCTGATTATCGCTTTCACGTGTTTCACAAAAGACACCTCCTTCTAAATTCGATTATATTACTTATCTTCCTTTTCCACACGCACCGGCATATCCGATATTATGGACGGCCTGCGGATAACGAACTCCGGATAGGCCTGGTTGCCGTGCTCGCCGATATCGAGACCCTCAATCTCTTCCTTGAGGGAAACGCGGATGCCCAGCGTCGCCTTAATGAGCAGCCAGACGACCAGAGTTCCCGCAAACACAAAGCCCGCCACCGAAACGACGCCCAGCGCCTGCACGCCCAGCAGGTCCCAGCCGCCACCGAAGAACAGGCCACTTGAGCTGTCGAGGCCGGCGATATTTTTGATGATGCTGCTCTCGCCGAACAAACCAACAAACAGGGTGCCCAGTACGCCGCAGACAAGATGAACCGAGGTCGCGCCCACCGGATCGTCGATCTTGCCCCTGTCAAAGAACCTTACAGCAACCACAACGATAATACCGGCAATTGCGCCAATGATCAGAGCGCTGGTCACGCTGACAAAGGCACAGGGAGCCGTGATAGCCACAAGCCCGGCCAGACAGCCGTTGATCGTCATACCGAGATCCGGCTTGCCCATGATGATCCACGAAGCAGCGGTAGACGTCAGTACAGCTGCGATGGCCGAAGTGTTTGTTGTCATCAGTATATGAGAAATGGAGTTCGGATTGGCCGCCATTGTGGAGCCGGGGTTAAAGCCGAACCAGCCAATCCACAGTACAAACAAACCAATCGTCGCGATGGGCATGTTATGACCGGGGATCGGGTTGATTTTGCCGCCGGGGCCGTATTTACCGAAGCGAGGCCCCAGCACGAGTATACCGGCCAGTGCCGCCCAGCCGCCCACCGAGTGCACCACCGTCGAACCGGCGAAATCCAGAAAGCCTTTCCCAGCCAACCAGCCGCCGCCCCAGATCCAGTGCCCTACGATGGGGTAGATGACCATGGTCAAAACCAACGAAAATACAATAAATGAAATATATTTGATGCGTTCTGCCACCGCACCGGACACGATAGTGGCTGCCGTACCGCAGAAAACCAGCTGGAAGAAGAACTTTGCCCACAGCGGCACACCCGTCCACGAGATCGCGCTGTACACGCCCTGATAAGCATCGCCCATAGCCGGTGAATTATCTGCACCGCTCACCATGAAGAGGCCATCCAGGCCAATGAAGTCGTTACCATCGCCAAACATCAATCCCCAACCCAGCACAAGGAACCCTAGGGATGAAATAGCGAATACGATGAAGTTCTTGGAAAGTATGTTGACAGTATTCTTCACCCGGGCAAAGCCGCTTTCCACCATGCCAAAGCCTAAATTCATGAAGAAGACCAACATACCTGCCAGCAGCACCCATAGCGTATCCATCACAAACTGCGTATCCATATAACCCTCCTATAAATTGAATTATATAAAAAAACAAGGCTCAAAAACGACTTTTGGTTCGTCTTCGAGCCTTGTTAGTTAATCTTATTCATGTTTGCCGGTCAGGGTTCTTTGGCTCCGGCATCAACGTGCCGGAAAGCTTTTTCACTACGCTGAGAAAAAACTAACCAAGGAAAACTGCGCAACAAAACTTAACTTTCTACATGCGATCAGTATAACACGTATTTGACAAAATGCAATATTGAATTTCAAAAAATTCATTTTGGTTCAATCAAACTATTTTTGCATTTTTCGACCTGCAGGGAAAGCCTAATAATCAGGACTGCCTATAACATATATAATCATGCTCTTGCATCTGCTGTGTTTTTTTGATATATTGAAGAAAATATCGTTCCGGCCAAAAGAGCATGGCCTTGGCATACGCCGGCAAAGCGACTCGGGGAAGGTGAAAGCCCGGGGCGGCATCAGGGACATGGGCGCTTTTATACAACGTCCGGAGACCAGAGCGGGCATACCGGCACGGTATGCCAACGAGGGTGGAACCGCGGAAAGACATCACTTTTCGTCCCTTACTTTGAGGACTAAAAGTGATTTTTTTATTGAAGAATATAAACGGAGGGATTATGAAAAAGGATAAGCAGACGATGGAGCGCATCGTGGCGCTCTGCAAAAACCGGGGCTTTGTGTATCCCGGCTCAGATATCTACGGCGGACTCGCCAACACATGGGACTATGGCCCCTTAGGCGTGGAGTTCAAAAATAACGTGAAGCAGGCCTGGTGGAAGAAGTTCATCAAGGAGTGCCCGTACAACGTCGGGTTGGACGCGGCGATACTGATGAACCCGCAGGCGTGGGTGGCGTCGGGCCATGTGGGCGGCTTCTCCGACCCGCTGATGGACTGCAAGGAATGCAAAGCACGCTGGCGGGCCGATCAGCTGATCGAGGACTACGCCGCAAAGAAAGGCCTCGAAGTGGCCGTCGCAGGTATGGAATCTGCCGACATGGAGGCGTTCATCGATGAGAAGGGCATCAACTGCCCCGCGTGCGGCAACCACAACTTCACGAACATTCGCAAGTTCAACCTGATGTTCAAGACGTTCCAGGGCGTCACGGAGGACTCGGCCAGCACCGTCTACCTGCGCCCCGAGACGGCGCAGGGCATATTCGTCAACTTTAAGAATGTGCAGCGCACCACGCGCAAGCGGTTGCCGTTCGGTATCGGGCAGGTGGGCAAATCGTTTCGCAACGAGATCACGCCGGGCAACTTTACATTCCGCACGCGCGAGTTTGAGCAGATGGAGCTGGAGTTCTTCTGTGCGCCCGCCGAGGAGATGCAGTGGTTCAACTACTGGAAGAATTATTGCCACAACTGGCTGCTGTCACTGGGCATGACGCCCGAAAACATCAAGCTGCGTGACCACGACTCAGAGGAGCTGTCGCACTATTCCAACGCCACCACCGACATTGAGTTCCTGTTCCCGTTCGGCTGGGGCGAGCTGTGGGGCATCGCGGACCGCACCGACTTCGACTTAAAACAGCACCAGAACACGTCCGGCCAGAACCTGGAGTACGTGGATCCTGTCACCAACGAAAAGTTCCTGCCCTACTGCATCGAGCCTTCGCTGGGCGCGGACCGTGTGGCGCTGGCGTTCCTGTGCGATGCGTACGACGAGGAAAAACTGGAGAACGACACGCGCGTCGTGCTGCGCCTCTCCCCCGTACTTGCGCCGTTCAAGGCTGCCGTACTGCCTCTGCAAAAGCAATTGAACGACAAAGCGCAGGAGGTTTATGACTTGCTGCTGGGGGATCACATGGTGGATATTGATACCACGGGCAGCATCGGCAAGCGCTATCGCCGACAGGACGAGATCGGCACACCTTGCTGCATCACCGTGGACTTCGACACGCTGGAGACGGGCACCGTCACCGTACGCGACCGCGACACCATGCAGCAGACGCGCATGGAGATCAGCCAGTTGTCGGCGCACATCGCCCAGATGGTGAAATTCTGATATCAGACATAGGTACAAGACGTACCGGATGGGAATCAAATCCCATCCGGTATTATTTTGCCTCAATATCCGGTTGTCGCTGCTTGACTCAAGAGATATAATAGTGTCTAAATATACCCTTATTTTGTCTATGCTTAAAACATATCGCCAAATTACAGACACCAAACAAGGAGTGCATTATGGAAACTGAAAGAACGTTTATTATGCTCAAGCCCGACTGCGTCCAGCGAGGGCTGGTCGGCGAGGTGCTCTCCCGCATCGAGAGGAAGGGCTACCGGATATCCGACGCCAAAATGCTGCGTCTGTCCAAGGAGATACTGGACGAGCACTATGCTCATATGGTGAGCCGGCCGTATTATCCGCTGATCGTGGAATACATGACGTCCGGCCCGGTGCTGGCACTGATCGTAGAGGGCATGAACGTTGTGATGGGCACGCGGCAGCTCATGGGCGCGACGGAGTTCGAGGACCGTGTCGCCGGAACGATTCGCGGCGACCTGACGTACTGCGTCCGCTTTAACCTCATCCACGGCTCCGACTCTCCCGAAAACGCAGAGATCGAAATCAAGCGGTTTTTCGGGTAGATGCTCAAATCAGACCCCATCATGGTTCAAATATTTACATGCATATTATATGAACGGAATGTGCCCCGGATCATGAATGCTTTATCTGTTTCACTGAAGTTTTTTCTGTTTTCTAACAACATATTGAAATATAATTCCAGTTCCATTAAAACGCTAAATGAATTCTGTCAAACTGCCGATATATTGATTAGCAGAACTGACAGGAGAGCGCCGATGTCTGATTTGGAACAATATCAGAATACGGATATTCAAAACGCCGGTACAGACGACAACGGCTTGGTTAAGGACGCGTTCTATTCATTGGAATATGCGGAAGACGGCGTGTTCATCAACGCATCTTATGAGGACCAGGGCGGTCTGCCGATACAGCCTGCTGTGCTGTCGTACGATCTCAACCGAAGAAATATTGCCGGACTTGATATCGTCGCCCCCCTCCTGCGCATTCGGCGTCACGAGACGCGTATCCGTATTGCGGACGCCCAACCGGAACCTCCGGCCGACACTGAAGTTTTTTTGGTGATCCCGCGTGGTGAGATGTCTGCCAAAATGGTGCTGCTGCCGCCCTGTGGTACAGGAACGGACCGCGATGCGGATGAACTGCTTGCTGTGATACGGGAAAAATGGGGTGTCGTTTCCGGTTTGAACGAGCAGGCTGTCCAAATAGCAGTCGCGAAAAGGCAATACTATCAGGAGATCCCGATTGCCGATGGCAAGCCCGCCGAAAGGGGCGAGGACGGGAAGGTCGTCCTGCTGTTCAATACGCAGCGCAGCTATGCTCCGACGATAGCGGAGGACGGCAGCGCAGACTACAAAAGCCTCAAAGTGTTTGAAAGCGTGAAGGAAGGCGAGACGGTTGCGACTTTGATACAGCCCGGTGAAGGTGTGGAAGGCTGCACAGTAAAAGGACAGGCGTTGCCCGCTCAGAGGGGCCGTGACATGAGGTTCCCCAAGGGTAAAAATGTACGTGTCTCGGATGACGGTTTGAGCCTCATCGCAGTTAAAAGCGGCAGAGTTGACTACATTAAAGATCATATCGAGGTGGCGGATGTTTTCCGTATTCCAGGTGATGTCGATATGGGCATCGGTAATATACAGTTTGACGGCGATGTGATCGTCTCGGGCGATGTCATATCAGGGCTCACCATAGAAGCCGCCGGCACGGTCGAAATCGGCGGTTATGTGGAAGCCGCGACCATTATCGCCGGTAAGGATATTGTTTTGAAAAACGGCATGCAGGGTATGGAGAAGGGATGTCTCAAAGCAGGCGGCAACATCGTGGCGCGTTTTCTGGAACGCAGCACCGTTGAAGCGCAAGGCAATATAATCTCAGACTCCATCGTCCACTGCCACGTTTGCGCAGGTGACATGATCAAAATGCAGGGGAAATGGGCCCGTATACTCGGCGGTTCTTTGCGCGCGCGCCGTATGATCACCGCAAACACGATAGGCTCAACTTCAAACGAGCTCACAGTCATTGAACTGGGGGCTAATGCCGAAATGCGCGCCCACTGCACCAGGCTGACTACCGCGAGGGATGATATCAAGTCACAGCTCGATAAGGTCAGCATGATGATCCGCGTTATGCCTGCCCACAGCGATTCAGCTGAGAACCAACAATACCTGACGAAGCTAAATGCCGCCAAGGATCAGCTTCAGCAGCAGTATGCACAAGCTGTAACAGAACTGGAAGAGCTCATGAAGAATATTGAGGAGCTCAGCCGGGCACGTCTGCATGTGCTAAAAGCCATATATCCCAATGTTAAGGTCAGCATCAACATGTGCTCGACGACAACAAAAACGTCAGCCGAATATGTAACCTTCTATTTCCGGACCGGTGGTATCGTATCGACTGCCTGCGAAGTCCGGTCTTAGCCGCATCTTTTCCGCCGCTTCAGGCAGTCTCATGCGCCTGTTCCCATCGTTCCAATAATGCCTGCTCCTGTTGCTGCACCGTTTCGTGCTCGCCGGACAGCGCCACGATCTCCGTTTCGCTCAAAACCGACGGGTCGGCCAGCGTCTCTTCGATCGCCTTCAAACGCGCTTCTGCCTGCGCGATCTCCTTTTCTATCTGTGCCACGCGCAGCTTCTGCGCTTTTTGACGCTGTTCCTCCTCGCGGCTCGCACGCCGGCGTTTGGACGCTTCAGTGCGCGTCAGCCCGTCGTCTGCGTATGGTTGCGCCGCGGCTGTTTTGCGCTCATCCAACGCCGCCTGATAGCTGCTCCAGTTGCCTTCGAACGCGGTCAGTTCGCCGTCCTTCAGCTCCAGCACACTGGCGGCCACCCGGTTGATGAAATACCGGTCGTGGCTGACAAAAAGTATTGTACCATCAAAATCGATCAGCGCATCCTCCAGCACCTCGCGGCTGTCCATGTCCAGATGATTGGTCGGCTCGTCCAACAGCAGCAGCGCCGGTCGCGACATCATCAGCTTCAGCAGCGCCAGCCGTCCCTTCTCACCGCCTGACAGCGCCGACACCGGCTTGAACACGTCGTCCCCTAAGAACAGGAACCCTGCCAGCATGTTACGCAGTTCGGCGTCCGTCTTGGACGGGTACGCCTCGCGCAGCTCCTCAATCACGCTGCAGCGCACATTCAGACCCTCCTGCAGCTGTTCATAATAGCCCATCTTCACGCCCGCGCCCAGCGTGACACTTCCGCTTAGCGGTATCAGCTTACCCGCCACGATGCGCAGCAGAGTCGTTTTGCCCACGCCGTTGGGACCCACCAGCGCCGCGCTTTCACCCTTGTACAGCCGCAGGTCCAGCCCGTCGAACAACGGCTTGTCCCCGAACGCCATGGACAGGTTTTCGGCGATCAGCACTTCTTCCGCGGTTGCGCCGCCGTCCAGCTTCAGAGACATACGCGCCCGCTCCGCTTCGGGGCGGTCCACACGCTCCATCTTCTCCAGCAGGTGTTCCCGCGCCTGCGCTTTGATAAAATTTTTACCGCCGCCCGAACGCCCCCACGTTTTATACCGCTCGATCACGGCTTCCTGCCGTTTGATTTCCCGCTGGTTGTGCTCATACGCCTTCTGCTGCAGCCGCCGCTGCTCCTGCCGCTTGGCCGCGAACGCGGAGTAATTGCCCGGTTCCACGCTCAGCTTGTTGTTGTAAAGCCCCGCCACATGCGTGCACAGCTGATCAAGGAACCAGCGGTCATGCGAGACCAGTATCACCGCACCGCGCCAGCTTTTGAGATAGCCTTCCAGCCATTCGATCGCGCCCGCATCCAGATGGTTGGTGGGCTCGTCCAGCAGCAGCAATGTGGGTTTTTTAAGCAGCAGACGCCCCAGCGCCAGCCGCGCCCGCTGCCCGCCGGACAGCGTGGACACCGGTTGTTCAAACGTCTCTTCACCGAGCCCCAGGCCTTTGAGTACGCCGCCGATGGCGCTCTTGTACCCGTAACCGTCCGCTTCCTCGAATGCCCGCGTTACACGCTCATACTCGCGGGACACGCGCCGCCACGCGTCGCTGTCCGCTGCGGCTTCCGCCATCTTGTGCTCCAGCGCACGCATGCGCTCCTCCAGCGCGAAGACGTCGTCAAACACCGCCAGCATTGTGCCCCATACGGTATCGTCTGTACCGGCAGGCACCTCCTGACTGAGATATCCCAGCCCCGCGGGGTTGGCTATGCTCACACTGCCGCTGTCCGCGGCCATCTCGCCGCAGATGATGCGCAGCAGCGTCGTCTTGCCCGCGCCGTTGGGGCCTACCAGCCCCAGCCGCTGTTCGTCCGTCAGCACCAGTGATATGTTGCTCAGCACCTCGTCTGCGCCAAAGCTCTTGTTTATGTTGTTTATTGACAGCGCGACCAACGCTCATCCTCCAAAAATCTGCCGTATCGGTAAAACCTGCCCCATTATACACGACCGGCACAAAAAAATAAAGCGGGACGCATCCCGCACAAACTTAAGACCTTGGAGGCACAGCCTCCACACCACCGCTCAAGGAATAAATTCCTAAAGAATCCCATTAGGGAATGCCTTCGCGAATGCATTCCCTCGCACTTTGCAACCGCCCCACATCAAGCGAATATTGCTCACGCAAGCATATCTCTCAGCGCCTGTACCGTGATACCCTCCAGCGAGTCCACGACAAGGTCCGCACCGCTCAGCGACTGCCGACCGACCGGATGCCGGATGCCGATCACTTTGGCCGCACCCGCCGCACGCGCCGCCGTGATGCCATTGTCCGCGTCCTCAATGACGATGCATTCTGCGCCGACCACGCCCAGCCGATCCATCGCCAGCAGGAATATGTCCGGCGCAGGCTTGGATCGTTTCGTCATGCAGCTCGAAACCACGGCGTCCACGATGTCCGCCAGCCCCAGCCGTCGCACAACCCATTCCGCGTTTTTATGCTCGGAAGACGTGGCCACTGCCACCTTGAGTCCCTCAGCCGCGCAGCTTTTCAGCAACGCCACCGACGCGTCATAGGGGCATAAATCACCGTTTTCGTAGTAGCGCGACATCAGCGCCGTTTCCTTCCGCGCCACCGCCAGCGGGTCTTCGGCGAATCCGTGCCTTTTCTGTATCGCCCGCCACATATCCACTGTACTGACGCCCACATACAGGCTCTGCTCTGCGGGCGTCAGCTCGAAGCCCAGTTCACGTGCCAGCTGTATATCCAGCTTTTGATATTCGGGCTCCGAATCCACAAGTACCCCGTCCATGTCAAACAAAACCGCTTTAAGCAACCAGTAACCTCCCGATATTAAACCGTATCGCACGGTAAATCAAACAGTGTAAAGGGATGCCGACCAGGCCGCGCGGTAAAGCAAAGCCTCTCGCCCTTTGTGGGGTGATCCAGACACAGCCGATATGCGAACAGCGCCAGCGGCGCTTTTATACCGCGCGCACCGTACTTCATATCGCCGTAGACCGAACAGCCCGACGACGCCATCTGCACGCGTATCTGGTGGAATCGTCCTGTCAACAGGCGTATGCGCACAAGATGCAGCCCTTCCCGCTGCGCCAGCATCTCATATTCCAGCTCCGCCAGCTTTGCGCCCGGCGCGGACTCGTCCGCCACCCGCGCGATGTGTGCCGCTTCGTCCTTCACCAGCCAATGCGCCATCCTGCCCGCCTTTTCAGGCGGCGCAGCTGTCAGCACGGCCAGATACGTCTTCTCAAACTTACCGGACTTTATCTGCGCCGTCAGCCGCGCAGCCGCCTTGGACGTGCGCGCAAACACCATCACGCCGCCCGTCGGCCTGTCAAGCCGGTGCACCAGCCCGAGATAAACCTCGCCCGGCTTCTGATATTTATCCTTGATGTATGCCTTACACAGGCTCAGCATGTCGGCGTCACCCGTCTCGTCCGCCTGCGACGGAACACCGTAAGGCTTTTCCACTGCCAATAGGTGGTTGTCCTCGTAAAGCACGTTCACGGCTGCCATCTCGAGGTGGTGCCGCAGGGCAGCAGAATATCCGACCCCTTCTGCGGCAGCACCAGCGTGCCGGACTCAATACGCCCTTTGGGCAGGCATTGCGCCAACATATTTCTTGTGACCACATCGGACAGGCCGGTGGTATATGAGTTGATGATGAAGAACATTGGATTGTCGGACAGCAGCGCCGCGCAGTCGCGCACCAGCGGAAACAGGTGCTGTTCGATCTTCCAGACGCTGTTTTCGCTGCGCCCGTACGACGGCGGGTCCATCACGATGCCGTCGTAGCGGCGTCCCCGCCGCTGCTCGCGCAGCACGAACTTGTGACAGTCGTCCGCGATGAAGCGCACATCCGCGTCACCCAGGCCGGACAGCTTCGCGTTCTCTTTGGCCCAATCGTTCATGCTCTTCGCCGCGTCCACATGCACCACCGCAGCGCCCGCCGACAATGCCGCCAGCGTCGCGCCGCCCGTATACGCGAACAGATTCAGCACGTTCGCGGCTCGCCCTGCCCCGGCAATGCGCTGCCGGATGTATTCCCAGTTGGCCGCCTGCTCCGGAAACACGCCGATATGCTTAAAACCGGTAGGCCGCACATGAAATTTGAGTCCACCAAGCTCTATCGTCCAGCGCTCCGGTACCTTTTTAATGAAGCGCCAGCTGCCGCCTCCCGTGTCGCTGCGGTCGTAAACCGCATGCGGTTGCCACACATCCGGGTTTGTCTTGTCCCATATCACCTGCGGGTCAGGCCGCTGCAGCACGATACCGCCCACGTCCTCCAGCTTCTCGCCATCTCCGGTGTCCAGCACCGTATACTCTGTCAGATTATCCGCGATAAACATATCAACCTCCGTCAGTAGACAGTCTACCACGCGGACAGCCTTTTTTAAACCCGTATCCGGTCAATTTCCCACAGACGATTAGCATTATGCTGATACCGGCGCAGCCGCGCTTATTATCAGCCGCGTGCCTGTGAACGGAACGCATCGATCTCACTGCGCAAAGGCATCGCCTGAGCGGTGCCCTTTTTCGTCACGGATAGCGCCCCCGCCACGTTGGCAAACTCAGCTGCCGCGAACAGATCGCACCCTTCGGCCAGAGCCGTCACCAACGCGCCGTTGAACGCGTCGCCAGCGCCGGTGGTGTCCACCACATTCACGCTAAGCCGCGGGATAGTGCGCTCGCGGCCGCCGCTGCGTGCATACGCTCCTTGGGCTCCCATCGTGATCACGATCTCGCCCACGCCCTTGCGCTGCAGCACATCGGCCGCACGGCGCGCATCATCCATCGTCCTGATCTCCACACCGGCCAGCACCGACGCTTCCACTTCGTTGGGTGTCAGCACATCCACTTTGGCCAGTATATCATCGTCCACCTTGCGGGCAGGCGCAGTGTTAAGTACCACCTTCACCCCCGCGCTATGCGCAATGTCAATTGCCTTCCAGTTGGCATCCAGATTGATCTCCAGCTGAGTCAGCAGTATACAGGAGCTTCTGATGAACGGAGCCGCGCGCTCAATATCCTCGTCGTTGATGTTGCCGCACGCGCCGGGTACCATCAGTATCTGGTTCTGACCTGTCGTCTCATCCACCATAATCAGCGCAGTACCCGTCTCCTTCTGTGTGTCTACGAATACCAAATCGGTATTCATACCCTCGGACCGGTAAAAATCCAGCGCGATTTTGCCAAATACATCATCGCCCACCTTGGTGACCATACTCACATCCGCACCCGCGCGATGTGCCGCCACCCCTTGATTGGAACCCTTGCCCCCCGGCCCCATCGCGAATGCGCTGCCCACCACCGTTTCCGCCGGCCCTGGCAGATGATCCGCCCGGGATGCGAGATCCAGCGCAAAGCTTCCAAAAACCGTAATCCTGCCTGTCATACTCTCCTCCAATACGTTTGCATGATCGTATATCCGAAGTTACACTATCCTTTATCTTATCAGCCTGCCCGATCGGCGTCCAGTTGTTTCAGAACACTGAAGCCTATTTACTATTGGCAGATGAGTGATATAATATAGAAAAACTGAGGGCGTTATATTTTGAAAAGATTTTTAATTGTGCTGGCCGTTGTGCTGGCTGTAATGGGTATACTTGCGGCGTGCGCTCCTGTGCAAAGCAGCGTCGAAGAATATGCGCGAACACTGCCGGGCTGGGCCATCATCGTGGGCGCGATTGTCATATTCTTCATAGGTTTCGGCATCATCTGGAAGCTGATACCCGGTTTTATCAAGTTTCTTGCGGTCATCGCGCTGGCGTTGGTGCTCATTGCTTCGGCTTACGGCCTGTGGCAAAGCCCTTGGGCGGACAGAGCCAACGAAGCAAGCCAGGAGGCCGAGGAGCTGCGCGACGAGCTGCTCGATAAGCTGGAAACACCCGATGCGGCGGATTAAAGCCCCCGGATTACCACGTCTCTAACATGTTCACGAGCGGCCTCTGCCGCTTTTTTAATGGTTTGGGGGCTGTGCGGCTCCGGTTGAAGCTTGCGTTCGTCCGTTTTGCGGTACTGCTGAAGTACATACCGCCGGGCGCCGCTGATGCGCCGGGTTATCTCTTCAATGTCGGCCGCGTCCAGCAGCGGCATGAACGTGGTGCGAAACTCGTAGTCCACGCCGCTGCCCATCAGCAGATCTGCACATTGCCAGATGGGCTTGTCGTCCAAACGAAAAGACACCACCCGATGCAGTTCACCGGGCGGTGCCTTAATATCCATAGCGACATAATCCAGCTCATTTAACAGCGCTTCCACCACTTTGGGTCTCAGCCCATTGGTATCCAGCTTCACGCGGAACCCCATTTGCCGGACGCTGTGTATGAACGACGGCAGTCCGTCCTGCAGCGTCGGCTCCCCGCCAGATATCACCACACCGTCCAAGAACCCCCTGCGCTTTTCAAGAAAACGAAGCACCTCCGCCGTGTCCAGCAGATTTGCGTTTTTCCAGAGCGCGCGGTTATGGCAGTACCAGCAGTCCATGTTGCAGCTCGGGACAAACACCACCGCCGCAATCAGCCCCGGATAATCAAGGAAGGAATTCTTGACCAGTCCGGCGATGCGCATACTTACATGGCCTCAGGCACCACGAACTTCAGCCGCTCGCGGTACTCCTCTTTCTTGCCGTCGTTGTAGTTCTGCACCGGCCTCAAGTATCCCACCACGCGGCTCCAGACCTCCGTCTTCACGCCGCACTGCGGGCAGGTAAACTGCTCGCCGGCAATGTAGCCGTGCTCATCGCACACGCTGAACGTGGGTGTGATGGAGATATACGGCATGCGGTATTTCGCGAATATCTTCTGTATGATGCGCTTGGCTGTCTCGATATCCTCAATACGCTCGCCAAGATACAGGTGCTGTACCGTGCCGCCGGTATAAAGCGACTGCAGCTCGTCCTGCAGCTCGATCATCTCCATGATGTCCTCCGTATAGCCCACGGGCAGCTGCGATGAGTTTGTGTAGTACGGCACGTCTTTTCCGGAGGTGATGATATCAAGATACCGCTCCTTGTCCAGCTTGGCGAGGCGGTAGCTGGTACCCTCGGCAGGCGTCGCTTCCAGGTTGTACTGGTGCCCCGTCTCCTTCTGGAACTCTTGCATGATGCCGCGCAGGAAGTGCATGATGCGCACGGCAAGATCGTTGCCCTCCGGCGTCTCGATCCCCTTGCCCAGGAAATTGAGCAGCGCCTCGTGCATGCCGATGATGCCGATGGTATTGAAGTGATTGGCCCAATACTGCCCCGTGCGCTTCTTGACGTCGCGCAGATACACCGCCGAATACGGATACAGCCCGTTCTCTGTCTGGTGCTCAATCACCTTGCGCTTGAGCTCCAGCGATGTTTTGCCCACCTCAGCCAGTCGGCGCAGGCGCGCAAACAGCTCGTCCTCCGTGCGCGACAGGTAGCCGATGCGCGGCAGGTTAATGGTGAACACGCCGACGGAACCGGTGAGCGGGTTGGAGCCGAACAAGCCGCCGCCCCTCTTGCGCAGCTCAGTGACGTCCAGCCGGAGCCGGCAGCACATGGACACCGCATCCTCAGGGGAGAGGTCGGAATTGACGTAGTTGGCGAAATACGGGATACCGTATTTGCAGGTGATCTCCATGAACTTGTCCACCACGGGGTTGTTCCAGTCGAAGTCCTTCGTGATGTTGATGGTCGGGATAGGAAAAGTGAATACGCGGCCCTTGGCGTCGCCCTCCAGCATCACCTCACAGAATGCCAGGTTGAACTTGTCCATCTCCTCCTGATAGTCGCCGTAGGTGGTGTCCTGATGCTCGCCCCCGATGATCACCGGATGATCCTTGAGCGTCTTTGGCACCTTGATGTCGAACGTCAGGTTGGAGAACGGGCACTGGAAACCGACCCGGGTCGGCACGTTGATGTTGAATATGAACTCCTGCAGCGCCTGCTTGATCTGGTCGTGAGACAGGTCGTCCTTGCGGATAAACGGCGCGCAGTACGTGTCGAAGCTGGACCAGGCCTGCGCCCCCGCCGTCTCGCCCTGCGTCGTGAACGTAGAGTTGACGATCTGCCCCAAAAACGAGCGCAGCCGCTTGGCCGGTTTGCTCTCCACCTTGCCGGGGATGCCGCCAAAGCCTTGCATTAAGAGCTGACGCAGGTCCCAGCCTGCGCAGTAGGGGCCGAAGAACCCAAGATCGTGGATGTGGCAGTCGCCGGAGGAGTGCGCTTCGCGCACCTCTTCGGGGTAAATCTCATGCAGCCAGTATTTCTTTGTGAACGCCTCGCGGATGTAGTTGTTGAGCCCGTTCACGCTCTTTTGCGTGTTGGCGTTTTCCTTGATGCTCCAGTCCTTATCGGACAGGTAGCTTGAGAACATGTCGATGGTCGCGCCGATGAGCGCGTTAGCCTCACGCGCACCCTTGCGTTTCTCGCGGTAGAGAATGTAAGCCTTGGCCGTCTTAGCATGGCCGTTCTTGATCAGCACACGCTCAACGATGTCCTGAATGTCCTCCACGCCCGGCATGCGGTCTCCGAACGTGATGCGTGCGATGTCCACCACCTGATCCGTCAGCTGTTCGGCGCGCTGGTAATCCTCGCCGCCCACCGCCTTAGCCGCCTTGAAAATCGCATCGGTGATCTTCTTTGGCACAAACGCCTGCTTCTGACCGCTTCTTTTGAGAATGACTGTGAACATAAGACTTTGACCCCCCTTAACCCCATACTGTTTTATATAAGAAAATGTTTGCGATATATAGAACCACCGAAAACGAAAGTGCGCATTCTGCATGGCGTCACTGCCACTGGCGCACCACAATTGTGCAACTTATTGTATGAACCATTATAGTGAATATCTATATATAGTGTCAAGGGAGATTAGGGTATTATTGTAAAAATTGTGGATAGTGTGGATAAGTCTATTACAGAATACACCGTTGCTGAATAGAGGAATGAAGACAGATTAGTCGAATAATATCTATTGAGAAATAGATAGGAGGATTTCATGATTCAAACTGGGGCTGGAGTAAGAATTCCATTTCCTGAAAGAATTCATCAAAAATATATCATTGAAAAGGATACGATCCGGTTTATCAGTTTCGAGAAACTGGAAAGGTTATTTGTTGATTTTTTAAATAAGCTGTCTGAACCAGTCTTTCTGTTTGTCCATATACCTCTTAATCAGAAAGAAGAAGAAAAGTTGCAGAAACCCGGCAATAAAAAGGCTATTCATTCCGAGATACTGTATCTGGACGGACAGAGCAGAGAGCAGATTTATGAAATCCTTGCCGCTTATGGCTGGATACTTTTCAATGACGGAATATCCAAATTCGGAGTGGCATCTCATTCATCCGGAGATGAAATTTTTGTCATGAAATATTAAATTGTAGTTATATACAGTAAAGATATTAGCCGATACGCTTTCTTGATGAAAAAATTCGGTATTAATAAAACACGTAACTTAATAACTCCATGGGATACTTTTACAGCTGATTATCCCGGCGTATGCAGCAAAGTCACATACAATGGTATGGATATATATGATGTTGTGGATGCTTTAAAAACTAAAGGTATGTACTCTGCCAAGATCGAAGAAGGCTAACCTATTAGCAATGAACTAATCATTTACTCGATATAGCCTCTCACCCGAAGCTTAGCCCCCACGCCTTCGGCGATGACGCGGCATTTTTCGATCTCCTCGGAGCCTATCAGGTCCACGACGGACAGAACCGTCTCAATGCCCTGCTCAGCGCAGCGGCGCGTAAAATCCAGCATGAGTTCATATGCCGCCTCGCCGTACGCGCTGCGGCACAGCCGGTCATATTCCGCTGCATTGGACGCGTTGAGACTGATGGATACCACGTCCACCAGACCTTTAAGCTGAGGCGATATGTCCTCGCCAGCAAATTCATTGCCCAGCCCGTTGGTGTTGAGACGCACATGCACGCCACGCTGCTTCAGATAACGCGCCACGTCCAGCAGCACGTTAAGCCGCATCGTCGGCTCGCCGAGGCCGCAGAACACCGCTTCCTTCACATCCGGCAGCTTCTCAAACTCTGCGATGATATCCGCCGCCTCCGGATCGCGGGCGAGCTTTAAGTCGTAGCCGCCCACGCCGCAGTATTCATTTCTCAGGCAGAACGTGCAGTCGTTGTTGCACGCGTTAGTCAGGTTGATGTAGTATGCGCCACCCAGCTTGTATACGAATGTATCGCTCATTATATTTTGTAGAATTCCTTTGCGTTACTGATGTTGATCTCGGCCATATTCTCCGGCGCAATCCCCTTGATTTCCGCCAGCTTTTCGATCACATACCGGACGTTGGAAGGATCGTTGCGCCGCCCGCGCACGGGCTCCGGCGAAAGATACGGGCAGTCTGTCTCGGCCATCAGGCGGTCCAACGGCACTGCTGCCGCGGCTTCCACCACCTTGCGCGCGTTCTTAAACGTCACCGAGCCGGTGAACGACACGTGCAGCCCCATGTCCACACACAATTCCGCCGTCTCCGCGCTGCCCGAAAAGCAGTGCATCACGCCGCGCGATATGCCGTGCTCTCGCAATATCGCCAGCGTATCCTGCGTGGCTTCGCGCATGTGTATCGCAACGGGCAACCGCAAATGCCGTGCCAGCTCCAGTTGACGGGCGAATACGTCCCGCTGCACATCGCGCGGGGAAAAATCGTAATGGTAGTCCAGCCCGATCTCGCCGATGGCCAGCACCTTCGGATTGGCCGCCAGCAGCCTCAGCTGCTCAATGTAATCCGGCTCCGCTTCCCCGGCTTCATGCGGGTGCACGCCGATAGTCGCGTACATATAGTCCGCTTGTTCCGCCAGCTCTATCGCCTTCACGCTGTCAGACACCGTGGTGCCTACCTCGATCATGCCCATGGTGCCCAGCTGCGGCAACCGCGCGATCAGCTCGTCCCGGTCCTCATCGAATTTCTCGGACAGCAGGTGCGCGTGCGTGTCGAACAGGCGCATCACGATACCTGAGCGCCCGCGGGAAGACTGCCATCCAGCGTCACCAGCTTCAGCTCGCCGTCCGACTCCGCCGCCAGCAGCATCCCAAAGCTCTCGATGCCGAACAGCTTCGCGGGCTTCAGATTGGAGACCACCACGATGGTCTTGCCCATCATCTGCTCCGCTTTGTACCACTTGCGGATGCCGGAAACGATCTGCCGTGTCTCACCGCCGACGTCCACCTGCAGCTTCAGCAGCTTTTCGCTGCCCTCCACGGCCTCGGCCTGCTTCACCACGCCCACCCGCAAACTCACCTTTTTGAAATCATCATAGGTGATCACGCCCTCCGGCGCTTCCTTCCTTGGCTCCGCGGCGGGTTTCTCAGCCGTCGGCGCCTTCTTTTGCTTTTTCAGCGAGCGGTTATCGGATATCTCCTCTAACGCCTCCAGCTCCTTCTTGATATCGATGCGCGGGAACAGCGGAGCCGTCTGCTTGACACTCAGCCCGCACACGGTCCTTCCGAACTGTGCGACACTATTCCACGACACCTTCGCTTCGTCGTCGATGCCCAGTATGTCCTGTATACGATTTGCCGTGCCGGGTATGAACGCCGTCAGCATCACCGACACGATGCGCAAACCCTCGGCTAGATGAACCATCACGCTGGCCAGCTCCGGCTTGTTCGCTTCGTCCTTTGCCAGCACCCACGGCGCGGTGAGGTCAATGTATTTGTTCAGCGCGCCCACATAGCTCCATATCTCCATCAGCGCATCGGGCAGCTTGAGCGCGTTCATCTGCGCCTCCACCGCCGCGGCCAGCGCCGAGCCCTGCCGCTCTATCGCTTCGTCGTGCTCCGTTCCGGCATATTCGGATGGAATGAGGCCGTCAAAATACTTGAGTATCATCGCCGCGGTGCGCGATACCAGATTGCCCAGGTCGTTCGCGAGGTCGCTGTTGGTACGGGTCAGCAGCGCTTCGCTGGAATACAGTCCGTCCGCGCCAAACGGCACTTCGCGCAGCAGGAAGTAGCGCACCGCATCCACGCCGTACCGCTCGATCAGCTTTACCGGGTCCACCACGTTGCCCTTGGACTTGCTCATCTTTCCGCCCTCCAGCATCAGCCAGCCATGGCCGAACACCTGCTTTGGCAGCGGCAGCCCCAGCGCCATCAGCACGATGGGCCAGATGATGGTGTGAAAACGGATGATCTCCTTGCCGACGATATGCACATCCGCAGGCCAATACTTCTGGAACTTCTCATCGTTATCCGATAGGTATCCCAAAGCCGTGATGTAGTTGGACAGCGCGTCGATCCACACGTACACCACATGATCCGGATCGAAGTCCACCGGTATGCCCCATTTGAACGACGTGCGCGACACGCACAGGTCCTCCAGCCCCGGCAGCAGAAAATTGTTCAGCATCTCGTTTCGGCGGCTCTCCGGCTGTATGAACTCCGGATGCTCCTCGATATATTTGATCAGCCTGTCCGCATATTTGCTCTGCTGGAAGAAGTACGCCTCCTCCTTCGCCATCTCCACCGGCCGGCTGCAGTCGGGGCACTTGCCGTCCGTGAGCTGGCGCTCCAGCCAGAAAGCCTCGCACGGCGTGCAGTACCACCCCTCGTAAGCGCTCTTGTATATATCGCCCTGCTCATAGAGCCGTTTGAATATTTTCTGTACGGTCTTGATGTGCCGCTCCTCTGTCGTGCGGATGAAGTCGTCGTTACTTATCTCCATCAGTTCCCAAAGAGACTGTATGCCTTCCACGATGCCGTCCACATACTCCTTGGGCTGTTTGCCGGCGGCCTTGGCCACACGCTCAATCTTCTGGCCGTGCTCGTCCGTGCCCGTGAGAAACATCACGTCGTAGCCCGTCTGGCGTTTGAACCTTGCGAGCGCGTCCACCGCCACCGTGCAATACGAATGGCCGATGTGCAGGTTGTCGCTCGGGTAATAGATGGGCGTCGTGATATAATACTTCTTCATCGAAATCTCCTGTCTGTTCCTGAAATCATCATTACGTATTAGGATAGATTTCTGGCCTTTATTTGTCAAGCGAAAACACTGCCCGGCTCCTCTTGGAGCAAAGAAAAAAGCAGGCCTTCAACCAGCTTGGCCTGCCTGCACATGATCGTTCAATCTCCCAGCTGTATGCTGTCAACATACTCCGGGTACCACTCCGCCGCTTTTCGGATGGAGACCTCCATTGCCATTCCCGCCCCCGCCATCGCTACGATACGGTTGCAGTTCACCGTTTTACCCTCATACGGCGTCACAATCAGGCTAGCTCCCACACAGTCCACCAGCGCCGTCTTTTCCTCGAGGCACACAAAGCCCTTGATGCGGTACGTCTCCTCGATGAACATCTGCAGAAACTTCTCCAGTTGGGCGAATGTCATCGTCTCTTTCAGCGCAATGGTGATCTTTTGCAAACCCACATCCTTGGTGTGGTAGGCAAATACTGCGTCCTTTTCGGCCGCAGTGCGCCGCGTCAGCCACTCAGCCTCAATTTCGCCAAAGCTGGTGCGAAAAACGGAGGCATCCGGCTTGTGCTGCCTGACCAATTGCTCCAATGCATCCACACGCTCCTTTGTCACCAAATCAGTTTTGTTGATGATCACCACATCGCTGACGGACAGCTGCTTTTTACTGACGCGCGCGGTGGATATCACCTTCTCAAAGTTCACCGCGTCCACAAGGCACAGGCTGCCCATAAATTCAATATCTTTGTGAGCCTCGCTGCGCAGTATCTTGCCGATGCTGGTGGGGTCGGACAGGCCAGACGCCTCCACCAGTATCACATCGGGTTTCGCGGACGCCGCACGCACCAGCGCTTCTTCAAACTGGTCGATGCGGCACGAGCAGAATATCGAACCGTTGTTGATCTCATCCACCGCCACACCCAGTTCTGCTATCAGCGCACCATCCACACCTTCACGCCCAAATTCGTTGACGATGACCAGCAGGCGCTGCGGTGCCATCAGACGTATCAGGTTTTTCAGCAGTGTCGTTTTGCCAGCGCCCAGAAATCCCGTGATCAAATACAGACGGGTCATATTGTGTCTCCCTATTTCATCACCTTATCGATGGCGGCATACAGTTCCTCGCGGCTCGGAATGATGGACGAAAACACGAGCTCGCCGTTAATGTAGATAGCCGGAAGGTTCTTCACGCCCATTTTCACGCACCGTGCTATATTCTCCTTCTCGGTGAACTTATATTCTACCAGATCGATACCGTCGCCGTAATGCTCTTTGCCTTTTTCCGCTGCGCCCATCATGTATGTGCACGCCGCGCAGGTCGCCGAATCCAGCGTGAACACTTCCACCAGCGGCCGCTGCAGATTCGCGTAATCGGGCAGTTCCACTTTGATGTCATCAGAGACCGCCACATAATTCTCTATCATCTTGCGCGTATCCTCGATATTAAGAACCGCCTGCGCTACGCCGATGGCGTTCTCCACCGGCACCTTGTACGGCATGTCGCAGCCGGGCGCAACAATCAGGTTATTCTTGTTCTCGATGCGATCCAGCATATCGATCACATATTTCATATTGTCCTGCTGTGTACCGTGCAGCATGACCGTAGTCAGCGGTATATTGCCGCCGATAGCGATGTTAAATCTGTCCGTGATGGCCTTGGCGGCCACAATGTCCACGTTCTCGTCGATGGAGATGGAATCCGGATTCGTTTTGCACATCACCTCAATGTTCTTGGTGGCGTCGCCGCAGACAAAGAAGGATGAAAATGCCTCCTTTTCGCGGATGTCATCAAATATCTCTGCAAATGGCTTAGCCAAGAATTCCTCAAAATGCGCTGGCGATATCTGCGATACCAGCGGGTCCACCACCGCGATGATGTCCATACCCGCTTCAATATAATATCCGGCCATTCGTCTCGCGCATTCGGTGCAGTAGGCCAGCAGGTTCTTCACATACTCCTCGTCGTCGAACATATCCATGAATATATCGTTGCCGCGCAGGTGCGACGCCAGCGTAAACGGTCCGCAGATAAGTCCGTAAAGCGCGGTCGTATCGCCCACTGCTTCCTTCATGCGGCGCATCACAGACAGTATCATCGGCAGGCGTCCGTCTTCCTTATCAGGCAGCGTACATTCGCAAGGAATCTGAGTCGTCTGAGACAACGGATGCGATTTCACGGACGGCGGTCCCTCTGCGGTCCACATCAGCTCGCAGCCCAGTATCTCCGCTTCCACCTGCAGATCGAACATCACTGGCTGTCCTGATGGTTTATACAACCTGTTCACCGCCATCAGCGACTCGAACAGCTTCTCTTCCTCCGTCAGCACTTCGGTCGCGTTATATCCCACCAGCTTGCCCGCGTGTACGCCCGCGAATGGCACCCAAGGTATTTCATTCGTTTGTTCATGTTTCAATACGGAAAACAGGTTTTGTTTGGCGCTCATTTTACTCTCCTTTTTTCAGCCTATAGTTGCAGTTTTTTTATTGTGTCCCGATTATAATCTGCGCCCGCCCGACCCGTATCAAACGATTCTTTAAAAGTTAGTAATATATTATGAAAATAAAAAAAGCCGGGCTTCGGCTTCATAACACGGCAGACGCCCGTTACAAGAACAGCCTGCAGAAAAAGACGCTGGCCACCAGGCCGAACACCTCGGATATGAGCGCCGCCGGTATCGTATAGCGCGTTTTTTTGACCCCCACGCTGCCGTAATAAAGCGCCGTTGTGTAAAAGAGCGTCTCGGAAGACCCCATCAGTGTGCTGGCGCTGCGCCCGATCAGCGTATCCGGTCCGAAACGCCCCATGATTGTCGTCAGCATCGCGATGGACGCGCTGCCGGAAAACGGGCGCATCAGCGCCAGCGGCAGTATCTCGGGCGGTATGCCCAACGGCCCCAGCACGGGCGACAGCGCAGCGCCGATATAGTCAAAGCAGCCCGACGCGGTGAATATCTGTATGGCAAAAACGAAGCCCACCACAAAGGGCAGTATACGCACCACCGTCACAAATCCCTGTTTTGCACCCTTGATAAAAGCATCGTAGACCGGGACCCTTTTAGCCAGTCCAAATATCACAATACCCGCGATGAACAGCGGCACGAACAGCGCCGATATGTAGGTCATCACGCTCACTGATACAACCTCCGCAGCACCTTGGCGGCCGTGATACCGACTGTAGTTGTCACCATTGTCGCCAGCAGTGTTGTGATCGCGATATCACCCGGTGAAGCTGATCCAGCCGCACTTCTGAGAGCGATAACGGTGAGAGGCAGCAGCTGCACGGAGGAGGCGTTGACCACCAAAAACATGCACATCGCGTCGGACGCACGCGTCTTATCCTGGTTGATTGCCTGCAGCTCCTTCATAGCCTTGAGACCAAAGGGCGTCGCGGCATTGCCCATACCCAACATATTAGCAACGATGTTGAGCGTGATAAAACCGCTGGCCGCACTGCCCGGCGGCACGTTTGGAAACAGCCAGCGGATGACGCCGCGCATCCGCCGCGCGATGGCATCCACCAGACCGGCCTCCTTGGCCACATTCAGCACACCCAGCCAGAGTATATATGCGCCAATCAGGCTGACGCACAGCAGGGCGGCATCCTTCGCGCCGTCTAATGCCGCCTGAGAGACCGCATCCGCCCGGCCTGTGGCAATACCCACCACCGTACCCACTATGATTAAAAAGGCCCATATGTAATTGACCATAAGCTTCCCTCCAAAATTGCAATCATATACATATATATGCAAATGTGAAACTTTTATTAACTCATATTTTTTTTGTATGGAAAGGTTGACAGCGTATAGTTATAACTGTTATATTTTGATATATTGTAATATAACTTTATTTGAGTGGGAGATGAAAGAATGAAATCTACAGGTATTGTCAGAAAAGTGGACTCTTTGGGTCGCATCGTTTTACCGATCGAACTCAGAAGAGTGATGGGCATCGACATTAAAGATCCCATCGAAATTTTTGTCGACGACAGTCACATCGTGCTCGGCAAGTATCAGCCCGCATGCATATTCTGCGAAAGCGTCTCTGGCGTGTCGGAATTCAAGGGCGCCAAGGTCTGTGGCAACTGCATGGCAAAGCTGGGGCTCAAGTAGTCACAAGGTCAGCTTGTAAGCACGATTCTTATTGATACCGAATGTATCGGATGCCGTCTTAGCGGCATCTTTTTTTGTCATTCCGCGGGCGATATAGCTGCGCAGCGCTTCTTTGATCACGTCGTCGCTCACCTCTTCGGTTTCCTTCTGCGGCGCGGCGTCCACGATCAGCACATACTCGCCCTTGATCTCACCCGAAAATGCCGCACGCGCATCAGCGATGCTGCCGCGGAATACCCGCTCATGCAGCTTCGTCAGCTCTTTGGCAACCACAACACATCGCTCCGGCTCCACCGATGACGCCAACGCTTCCAGCGTATCCGCCAGCGCGTGCGGGCTTTCGTAGATTACGCACGGCAGGTCGCTGCCTGCCACGCGCTCCAGCTGCCTTTTTCTTTCCGCGGCCTTCTTGGACAGAAACCCCAGAAACAAAAAACCGCCGCCGATGCCTGACAGCGTCAATGCCGTAATGGCCGCGCATGCTCCCGGCACCGAGGTCACCTCAATGCCCTGCTGCGCGGCTTCCGCCACCAGAGCCGCGCCCGGGTCAGAGATGAGCGGAGTACCCGCGTCGGACACCAGGGCCGCATTCTGCCCCTCTCTCAACGCATCCAGCAGCCACGCACGCTTCTCCGGCGTCGTGTGCTCATGAAAGCTGACCAGCCGCGTGTGGATGTCGTAATGCGTCAGCAGCTTGCGCGTATGGCGCGTGTCCTCCGCCGCAATGAAATCCACTTCCTTGAGCACACGCAGCGCCCGCAGCGTGATGTCCTCCAGATTGCCGATCGGCGTCGCCACTATATAGAGCATTCAGCCGTCCTCCCTATATATCTTCTTCAGCAGCGGCGTGTATGTCCCGTCCGCTTCGTATATCGTCAGCTGCGGCAGAAACTTCATACCCGGCCGTCCGCCCTTACGAGCCTCAACCAGCGCAAACCCCGGAGGCTTGTCTGCCTTCGATGCCACCATCTGTACAAGCTTAGGCTCCAGACGATGCCGCACCAGTGCCGTCATCAGTTCAGCGAAGCGCCCGGTGGGATATATCATGTACAGCCGCCCGCCCGTGCGCAGTACCGCTGCAGCGCTGGCCGCCACATCATCCAGTGTGCAGAGCATCTCGCGCTTGGCGATGCCCACATGTTGGCTGGCGTGCGGCTTGCCGGAGTCCGCCTTCTCGTACGGCGGGTTGGTGATCACCACATCCAGCCCCGTGCCCAGCAGGCTCTTCGCCGCCTTGATGTCACCGCAGATAATATCGATCCTCTTCTCCAGGCCGTTGAGCGCTACACTTCTCTGCGCCATCTCACACAGCTCGGGCTGCACCTCCAGGCCGGTAACGTGAACCCCTGGCACGTGCGCACACAGCAATATCGGTATGATGCCGCCTCCCGTGCCAAAGTCCGCTGCGCGCTCGCCCGCCTTCACCCGCGCGTAATGCGCCAGCAGCACCGCGTCCGTCCCGAACGGGAAATAGGCGCTGTTCTGGATGATGTGAAAGCCGTTCTGCAGGTCTTCCTGCTGCTCTCCAGGAAGCAGAGTGTTATTCGCCATTTTTTTGTTAATTTCCGCAGCGAGCCCCTTCGCCATAGCTCCCCCCGCTCTTGATAATCGTAGAATTATTATACTACAGCTGGCGTCTTATTCAAACTAATCTGGCAGCTGGCAGGATTTTGTATCGTTCAATTAAATCTTTACTATTTTAATTCGCTAAACTATAATACACATGTATTTTCATTTCTACAACAAATAAGGAGGAAACCATTCAATGAAGAAGATACTTATCGTTGTGTTGGTGGCAGCGATGGCTCTTTCGCTTGTCGCTTGTGCTAAACCTGCGACCTCTGAAGCACCGGTTGAAACAGCCGCTGAAGAAACCGTCGCGCCCGCTGAAACGGAAACACCCGCTGAGGAGGAACCGGCCGAAGTGCCCGCTGACGAGTCCTGGGCAAAGGTTGAGGCCGACGGCTCATTCATTTTCGGTTTTGACGCCGGTTTTGCACCCATGGGATATAAGGACGATAACGGCGAATTTGTCGGTTTTGATATCGACCTCGCCAAGGAAGTCGCATCCCGCCTTGGTCTGGAGATTGTCTATCAGCCCATCGACTGGGATTCCAAAGTGCTTGAGCTGGATGCCGGCAACATTGACGTGATCTGGAACGGCCTCACCATCACAGATGCGCGCAAAAAAGAGATTCTTTTCTCCGAACCGTACATGGACAACCGCCAGGTGATCGTGGTGGCCGCAAATTCAGGCATCGCCTCCAAGGCTGACCTCGCCGGCAAGATTGTGGCGGCGCAGGTAGAGTCCAGTGCGATGGAAGCGATCCGTGCTGATGCAGCCGTGATGGACACCTTCTCTGAGCTGATTGAAAGCCCGGACTATGTGCAGGCGCTGACCGAGCTGAAAAACGGCACCGTGGATGCAGTGGTGGTGGATGAGATGACTGCCCGCTACTACGTGCTTAAGGATGATCCGGATTCCTACATCATTCTGGACGAGGACTTCGGCGACGAGCAGTATGGCATCGGGTTCCGTCTTAAAGATCAGGCGTTCCGCGACAAGATTCAAGAGACGCTGAACGCGATGATCGCGGATGGCACAGCGGAAGAAATCTCCCAGAAATGGTTCGGCGGCAACGTCATCATTTCCGGCTGAGCAAACATATCAGGGCAGGCTCTTCATGGCCTGCCCTGCGCTTTGCCGGCAGCTTTTGTGAAAAGAGCCACCGGCACAACGCAGGGGGTGTGACGAGTAAATGACATACTTTGAAGAAATAGACAAGCTGTGGTCCCTGTTGAGGGAGTTACTGAAAGGCACGCTGACCACGCTCAATCTGTGGGGGTTCACGTTGTTGTTCGCGTTGCCGCTCGGGCTGCTTTTCTGTTTGATGTATCTGTCCAAAAACAAGCTGCTGAGAGGCATATCTAAAGGCTATATTTTCTTTTTTCGCGGGACGCCGCTGTTGCTGCAAGTCATATTTATTTTCTTTGGCATGCCCCTGCTCGGTCTGAAGATAGACCGCATTCCTGCTGCTATCGTCGCGTTTTCGCTCAACTATGCCGCCTATTTCGCGGAAATATACCGTGGCGGGATGCAGTCCATACCTAAAGGCCAGTATGAAGCGGCACACGTATTGGGGCTTTCCACTCGGGTCACTTTCTCTAAGGTCATACTGCCGCAGGTGATCAAGCGCATATTGCCGCCGATGGGCAACGAGATTATCACACTTGTCAAGGACACGGCACTGGTGTATGCCATCTCCGGCAACGATCTCATGAAGGAAGCCAAAATCGCGATGCTGCGCGACTTCTCGTTCGTGCCTCTCATCATCGCCGCGGTGTTCTATCTGATCATGACAGGCGGGCTGACGTCGCTGTTCCGCCGTGTCGAACGCCGGTTCGACTATTACAGATAAGGAGACGCCATGTTAAGCGCAGTCAATATACACAAGAAATTCGGTAATCTCGAAGTACTCAAAGGGGTGGACCTGTCGGTCAATAAGGGCGACGTGATCGCGGTGATCGGACCGTCCGGCAGCGGCAAATCCACGCTGCTGCGCTGCATTAACCTGCTGGAGGACGCGGACGAGGGCAGCCTCGAGATCGACGGCGAGTACCTGTTCCAAACGGTCAAAGGCAAGCCAGTTTATCCCGACGCACAGAAAAAACACCAGCTACGAAAAAAGCTCGGGCTGGTGTTTCAGGATTTTCATCTGTTCCCGCACCTGTCGGTGATGCAGAACCTCATGCTCGCACCGCTGCAGGAGGAGAACGCCGACAAGGCGGCGATTGAAGAGAACTGCCGCGGTTTGCTCAAAAAGGTGGGTCTGCTGGACAAAGAGAAGGCTTATCCGTACCAGCTGTCGGGCGGCCAGAAGCAGCGCGTCGCCATCGCGCGTGCCATGGCGCTGAACCCGGAAATACTCTGCTTCGACGAGCCCACCTCCGCTCTGGACCCGGAGCTCACCGGAGAGGTGCTGCGTACCATCAAGCAGCTCGCCGCGGAGCACATGACGATGATCGTGGTCACGCACGAGATGGGCTTTGCGGGCGAGGTCGCCAAAGAGGTTGTGTTCATGGACGAAGGCTACGTCATCGAGCGAGGCACGCCGGACGAGGTGCTGCGCAACCCCGGCCAGCAGCGCACGCGCGATTTCATGAGCAAGCTGCTGTCGGTATAAGGCTTAAAGGCCTTGGAGGCTCTGCCTCCAAGGCATCGCAACGGGACACCATCCCTTTTGAATCCATAAAAAAATGCCGCGGAACGGCATTTTTTATATTAGAGGCTTGCTCAGTTGTTTTCAAAAGGAGCAGGCCCCTCTTTATGTACCTATCCCACAAGGGTTGGCATGGCGCGAGGGCGCACCCTCACAGTTAAACCTTACTCGTACCGCAGCGCATCAATCGGTCTGAGCGTTGCAGCCTTGTTAGCGGGATAGATGCCGAACACCACGCCGACAAACGCCGAGAACCCGAGCGCCAGCGCCACAGTGCCCAGCGACATCCCCATCGCGATGTCCATCGCTGCGCCGATGATCTGAAGGCCGATGTACGACAGCCCCAGTCCCACGACGCCGCCCGCGAGGGACAAGACCACCGCCTCGATCAGAAACTGCAGCAGTATGTCGGTGCGCTGCGCGCCGATGGCCTTGCGTATGCCGATCTCGCGCGTGCGCTCCGTCACGGACACCAGCATGATGTTCATGATGCCGATGCCGCCCACCAGCAGCGATATCGCCGCGATGCCGGACAAAAGTATCGTCATCACGCTCATCACGTCGTTCATCACGTCAATGATCACATTCTGGTTGATGATGCTGTAACCGTCGTCGTCGCCCAGCTCACGGATCAGAAAATTGTCCGTTACATCCTCAGCTATGTCCACTGTATCCGGGGACGACGCGGATATATACAGCGCGTCGAATTCCTTGTCGTTGAACAGCCGCTGTGCCGTGGTCAGAGGGATCAGCACAGTGGAGTCCTTGTTGGCCAGCATCGTATCCGACTCCTCCAGCAGCCCCACCACCGTGAAGTCAAAGCCGGCAAGGGAGAGCGTGTTGCCGATGCAGTTCTCGGTGCCGAACAGCTCGTCTGCCACGTCGATACCAATCACGGCATTGTATGCGTGGGACTCCACGTCGACATCGCTGATGAACCGCCCCAGCCGTATTACCTGACCCGTGATGTCCTGATACTTGCGCGTGATGCCCTCCACGCTGTAGTCATCGTCCGTTACGCCCGCACGTATGTTTTCAGTGCGCGTCACCACGCCCGTCACGCCATATATCGAATCGTCTTCCTCCAGCTTCGATAGGTCGCTGATTGTGAGGTATGTCGGCTGTTTGCCCTGAAACGACACCTGCAGCAGGTTGGAACCCAGGCTCTCGATCTGCCCGGTGATCTCGCCCGTCGCGCCCTGAACCACGGAGATCAATAGTGTCACTGCCACCACGCCGATGATGATGCCCAGCATTGTGAGAAACGAACGCATCTTGTTGCCCTTAAGCGCAACAAACGCCATCTTGAAAGCCTGCGAGAACTTCATGCCGTCTCACCCCCGCTCGCGCTGTCACTCTCGATGCACCCATCACGCATCAGCAGCTGACGGGCTGCCATTCCCGCAATGTCTTTGTCATGTGTGATCAGCAGTATACCACGCCCTTCGCGGTTCAGCTCCGCCAGTATGCCCATGATCTCCTTGCCGGAGCGCGAGTCCAGGTTGCCCGTTGGCTCGTCGGCCAGTATCAGCGTGGGCCGTGTCGCAATCGCCCGCGCGATCGCCACACGCTGCTGCTGCCCGCCGGACAGCTCGCTTGGCTTGTGGCTCATGCGATTACTCAGGCCCACCTTGTCCAGCGATTCCAGCACGCGCTTTTTGCGCTCGCCCATCGGCAGCCCCTGATAAATCAACGGCAGCTCCACGTTTTCGTATGCAGTAAGCTTGGGCAGCAGGTTGAACTGCTGGAATATGAAGCCGATCTCCCGGTTGCGTATCTCGCCCAGCTGCCTTTCGGTGTAGTCGTCGATCAGCTGCCCGTTCAGCCGATATTCGCCCTCATCAGCCAAGTCCAGACAACCGATGATATTCATCAGCGTGGACTTGCCGCTGCCCGACGGGCCGATCACCGCCACGAACTCGCCGTTGCCAATCGTCGTCGACACACCGTCCAGCGCATGCACTTCCGCCTCGCCCATCTGGTATGTCTTTCGTATGTTAAGGAGTTCTATCATTGAATCCTCCTCATTAGTTCCCGTTGTTTTCGGCGTTATCCCGGAAGTTCATCATCTGCTGCTGCGTATCCTCCTGCACCTGCGGCACGGCTACCCGGTCACCCTCAGTCAGACCTTCCAGTATCTCAATCATGACGCCGTCCGTGATTCCTGTCGTCACCTTATGCGCTGCGGCAACGGCAACCTGTTCCTCGCTCAGGTCGGATTCCAGTACCACAAACTTTTCGGCGTTTATGATCTGAATTGCCGCTGCGGGTATGATCAGCGCATTATCCGTCCGCTTGGATATGATCTGCACGTCGGCACTCATACCGATCATCACGCCCTCTGCCTTGGGCAGCGATAGAGTCACCGTATAATCCGTTACGTTGTTTTCCGCCACACCGATGGGGTTGATCTTGACGATCTCGGCTTCAAACTCTTGCTCGGGCAGCGCATCGAACGCCACCGACGCCTTTTCGCCAATTTCAATGCCCGCTATGTCCAGTTCATCAATATCCACATCGATCTTCACAGAATCCGCACTCTGTATACGAAACAGCGGCGCACCTTCCTGTACCGTCTGCTTTTCGTTCAGGTCGAGGTCGGATATCACGCCCTGTGTGCCTGCGCGTACCGTCAGCGCCTCAATATCCGCCAGCACGTCTTCCAGATCATCCTCCAGATCGGCCCGGTTTTCGATCTGTGCATACAACTCCGCTGACAGTATCTCCCCGTCCAGCGCATAGATACGGCTTCCGCGCGACACGTCCTCGCCTACGTCCTTGCGCACTTCATCAACAATGCCGCCGCGCCCCGTCACATAAACGGGATTCTCAATCTCGGCCGTGCTTTCGGCCAGTATGCTCCCGTCCACTGCAGATACCGTTGCTGCCGTGCCCGGCAAAAACTCGTCGTCCTCGAAGCTAATTATTGCTTGTCCGTCCTTGATGCTGCGCACAATGCCCGGCATACTGACCGAATCCACCGTCACTGTCACACTGTCGCCCAACTGCAAGCCCTCGGCGCTGATCACTGTTTTCATGCGCTCATCCGGGCATATCACGGCCAGCATTCCGTATTTCTCCATTACGACGTCAACCGAGTCACCCTCTTTGGCGTACAGAACCTTCACAACGCCCTTCACCGGTGAATAGATCCTGTCCGACCCGGAGGTTCCGCGGAGTGTTTGTATCGCCGCGTCCACGTCGTCGATCTGCTGCTCCAGCGAATCGCGCTCAGCTTCCAGCGCGTCGCTTTCAAACACGGCGATCACGTCGTCCGCCGACACCACATCGCCGTTCTCCGTCAGCACCTGTTTCACCGTACCGGAGAATCCGGCGTACACCGTGTAGTCCTCCATCGGCGCCACCGTGCCCGCACCCTTCACCTTTACTTCCACGCTGCCGCGCGTTACATCCACGATTGAATATGTGGTTTTCCCGGCCTGCGCCATCCGCTGCTGCCATCCGGCATAGCCCAATGCGGCCAGCCCCACTATCACCACCGCGATGATTATAATAACGATTCTCTTTGTTTTGCTTTTCTTTTTGGTCATACGGCCCTCCAAGCGCAGTCTATCAAAAATTAGAAACTTCTTTATCGGCTATTGTACCAACAATCATTACCAGCCAACAATACATTTTGATATGCTTTACAGAATATTCACATCGATGTAAGTACTTAATAGCATTTCTTAACGTGAAATGCCGTAGCTGCCTGTTTCAGTGTCCAAAAACAGCGGAGAATGCGGCGGGTTATACGTCATCAGAGCGTACATCACAACCAAAGCAGCGATAACGAACACTGTTATGCCGCTGAACACAGGGCCGTGCAGCCGCCTTACGGAAACGCTCAGTCGGTATGTCACCCACATACCGAACGCGATGGTCACCAGCGAGTTGGTGATATCCAGCGGCAGCGTCTCCTCCATGAACGGTGAATATATGCTGTACAGCGCCAGCATGAACGCAGGCATCAGCACCAGTACACCGCTGCAGCGAACACAAAATTCGGATAGCGCCGCCCTGCCGCAAAATACATGACGACGTACCAGATCAGCGGCGGGACGAAGAACAGTTTGGCGTGTTCCCAGGGGCTTTCGTTCACAGGACTGATAGAAGCCATAAAGCCGCACGGCAGCCACTCATAGATAAAATGCCACAGCGATGCTATCGCCAACACCACGAATACACCGATAACGCACCAACGCTTGAGCGTTCTATGATCGTTTTTCTCCATAACCGCCTCCGGTCAGATCAATATTTCCAGCGCGTCGAACACATGCCGCACGCCGACAACCTCCATGCCGTCTGGCACTTTCAGTCCAGCCAGATTGGACTTCGGGATCACAGCCTTTTTGAAACCCATCTTGCCGCACTCGAACAGCCGTTTTTCCACCTGCCCCACCGCGCGCACCTCACCCGTCAGGCCTACCTCACCCATTGCCACCGCATCGCTGATCGCCTTGTCTCGAAAACTGGACACAATGCTGGCCGCCATCGCCAGATCCGCCGCGGGCTGCGCCAGCTTGATGCCGCCCGCCACATTCAGATACACATCCTGATTGTATAGCTTTAAACCCATGCGCTTTTCCAACACGGCTACCATCAGTGCCATGCGGTTATAGTCCAACCCCGCCGCCATTCTGCGCGGCATTTGGAATGACGTGGGCGACACAAGCGCCTGTATCTCCAGCAGCACCGGTCTTGTACCCTCAATCGCGGGATACACGCAGGAGCCCGACGCTTCCCCCGCACGCTCGCCCAGCAGCAGCCCGGACGGGTTTTCCACCTCGTGCATACCGTCGTCGCGCATGTCGAACACGCCGATTTCGTTGGTGGAACCAAAGCGGTTCTTCACAGCGCGCAGTATGCGGAACGTGCCCTGCCGCTCACCCTCGAAATACAGCACGGTATCCACCATGTGTTCCACCGCGCGCGGCCCCGCAATCGCGCCTTCCTTGGTTACGTGTCCGATGATGAATATCGCGGCCCCGCTTGTCTTGGCCTCGCGCGTCAACTGCGCGGCGCACTCCTTGATCTGAGACAGACTGCCCGCCGCCGGGCCCAGCCGCGAAGAATACAGCGTCTGTATCGAATCCACCACCACAAAGTCGGGCGAAGCTTCGCGCATCCGCATGATGCAGCTGTTCAGCTCCGTCTCCGCCAGCAGCTTTATATCGCCGTGAACGCCCAGCCGACCGGCGCGCAGCCGCACCTGCCGCAACGATTCTTCACCGGATATGTACAACACCTTTTTGCCCGAGCGCGCCACCATGTCCGCCACCTGCAGGAACAGCGTGGACTTGCCGATGCCCGGCTCGCCGCCCGCCAGCACCACGGAGCCCTCCACCACGCCCGAACCCAGTACGCGGTCCAGCTCCGCAAAGCCGGTGGACCAGCGCGCATTATCCTCAAGCGATACGTCCCTCAACAGCACGGCCTGCTCACCAAGCGCTGCTGCCGACTGTGCCGGTCCCGCTGGAACTACTGATTCTTCCTCCAGCGTATTCCACGATCTGCACGCCGGGCACTGCCCCAGCCATTTGGCGCATTTGTAGCCGCACTCACCGCACACGAACGCGGTCTTCTCCTTTGCCATCGCCGCCCCCTTCACAATCTCTCTTTGAATACCATTATATAGTCTTTCTTCTGAGGCGCAAGAGCGGCAAGGCAGACAGTCCAAAAACCACTTCTTTTTGGAGGCATGAAAAGGGCTCCGAGTCTAATATCCCCGGAGCCCTGCTTGTAATTGCTATATCTAGAGAGAAAGATCAATGTGGTGGATGGTACCCGCCGTGCCATTTTCCCTTAAGTAGACGGAACTGCTTCTTATCTGGCCATATTCCTCGTCCATATCCTTCAGTTCAAACGGAGAGCTGACTTCCTGCAGATAAATCGCACCGATACCTACGTCTGCCAGCTTCACCAGCGTTTTATCGCCGTTCTCCGACAACGTCATTATTGACAGTCGCCCAAATACATCGTCCGACTCATCTATCCAGCCGTTGTGGTCCAGATCAAATGCGGACAGCTCCGCAAATCCGTTGCCGCTTTGCGGACCGAACAGTTCGCTGCCGTCGTTGATGATGCCGTCTTGATTGCGATCCAGCGCGAGAAAACCGCTCCCGCCCGTCGCAAATGCAATCTTATCCATACTTCCGTCACTGTCCAGATCAAAATCCACCCTGTTCCGGCTCAGCGTTGGAGTGCCGCCTTCCATCACCACCACCAGCGGGTCAATCTTGGCCGCATCGCCCATACGAAGGCTGATACTGCTCTGCTGATAGTAAGCACGTGACATGTTAAACTCAAGTGAAAAGGAAATTGTTTTGCCGTCGGAGGTGGTTACTGTCCCCCCCGAATTAAACCGGATGCTTTCACTTTCCGCGATAGTCTCCTGATACTCATAGATAAGCCCCCAGCCGTCTCTCGCCTGCACCGGACTCATGCCTTTGGGCATCTGCGCAGCATCACCTGAAGAGTCCAGCCGGGGTATTTTCACCTGCAGCTTGATGCGCTTGCCCGTCATCTGATACACAAGCGCTTCAATCAGCCGGAGCTTGGTTTCTGTTTTCTGGTCCTGACATTCTTCGGCACTTTCGTTACAGGCTTTGCCTGTCTTGGATGCCGATTGCTCATAAGCCTGCTGATTGATCTCCACGATGAAAGACTCATCAGTATCAGCGGCCTGTGCGCCATCTGTCCAAACTGTCAGCTTTTCAGAAGCATCCCTGCTCTTGCTTAGCCTGTGCATACAGTCCTGCTGTACGCTGTAATTCTGTATTTTCATTACAGTTCCTCCGGAATCAGCTCCATGCAGCTTCCGTGCTGCATATACCGACACGTATCCCTTTCATAGATTTATATCGGACTATGTTAAAAAAGCTTTAGTTTTTGTACGAAAAAAAGGAGGCACGACTGATGAAGTGACCCCTTTTAAATTTCTGGTATTTAAGTTTATTGCTTATTCGCAGCTACAGGCTTCCCATGAAGCTTCTGATTCGGTTGAGTGCTTCCTTCAGGTTATCCAGTGAAGATGCGTAGGAGCAGCGAATGAAATTTTCCAGTCCGTCACCGAAAGCACTGCCCGGAACGCAGGCCACCTTCTTCTCATACAGCAGCCTCTTGCAGAACTCGTCGGAGTCCATGCCGGTTTTGCTGATGTTGGGGAAGATGTAGAAAGCGCCGAGTGGCTCAAAGCAGGTCAGCCCCATTTCGTTGAGGCCAGTATACATCAGGCGGCGGCGGCGGTTGTATTCCGCTGTCATCTTTTTTACCTGCGGGAAATCGTTGGCGCATTCATACCGCAGCGCTTCCACACCCGCTTCCTGGCTTAAAGACGCCGCGCACAGCATTGAGAACTGATGGATCTTGACCATCGCGTCGATCAGGGGCTTGGGGCCCGCGGCATATCCCAGGCGAAAACCTGTCATTGCAAAGGCTTTCGAAAAGCCATTGATCACGATGGTGCGCTCCAGCATGCCGGGCAGCGCCGCGATGGAGAAATGCGGCTCACCGTATGTCAGCTCCGCATATATCTCGTCCGCGATGACCACCAGATCGTGCTCGATGATGATATCGGCGATTTTTTCGTAGTCTTCCTTCGTCATCACCGCGCCCGTCGGATTGTTGGGGAACGCGATGACCACGGCCTTGGTTTTGGGCGTAATCACGCTGGCCAGCGCCTCGGGCGTCACGCGGAAGCTGTCACATTCCTTAAGCCTCATCGGCACCGGCACGCCACCCGCAAAACTCACGCCCGGCATATAAGCCACGTAAGAAGGCGAGGGCACCAGCACCTCGTCACCGGGATTCATAATGGCGCGGAAGGCAAGATCCAGCGCCTCGCTGGCGCCTACCGTCACCACGGTCTGGTTCAATTCATATTTTAGGCCAAACCTCATATCCAGATAGTTCAGTATCTCTTTTCTCAGCTCTGTGCTGCCATGGTTGGACGTATAGTGCGTATGCCCGGATTCCAAAGAGTATATCGCACTTTCCCGTATGTTCCACGGTGTATCGAAGTCCGGCTCGCCCACACCCAGCGATATACAGTCTTTCATCTCGCTGGCTATGTCAAAGAACTTGCGTATGCCAGAAGGGGGTACGTCTTTTACACGGTCGGATATTTTCTTGTCCATCGTCACGGTGAGACCACCAGCCTTTCTTCTTGTTCCTTAGCCATTAGAATAACGCCTTGTTCCTTGTATTTACGCATGATGAAATGTGTCACCGTACTGGCCACACCTTCCAGAACTGCCAATTTTTCAAACACAAACTGTGATATCTGCTTCATGCTCTGCGCGCGCACCACCACCGACAGGTCGTATGTACCCGACATCAGGTAGACAGACTTGACTTCCACAAAGCCGTATATGCGCTCAGCCAGATCATCGTAGCCTTGTCCGCGCTTGGGAACAACCTTTACCTCAATCAGCGCTTCCGCTTCTTCGGATGCCACCCTTTCACGGTTTACGATCGCTGCATATTTGACAATGATCTTTTCCTGTTCCATTTTTCCAATGGCCTGCCGGACCTCATCTGCCGTTGCGCCCGACACGACTGCGATCTCTTCCACGCTCATCCGTGCATCATTCTCCAGCAGATCAAGTATCTCGCCATACAGTGAATTGCCCATTGTTATCTCCTCCGTCTCATAAAAGGTTGTTTTTGTATTCTACCACTCCGCCGCATCCTGCGTCAAACATATATGGATTCTAACGGCGTATGGCCGACGCCCCGAAAATGGGTATTGCCATGTCTGCAAGATCTATATACGGCTTAGATCAATTTTTCCCCGCGCATTTTGACGCTATTTGCATCCGGAGAATATGGATTGAAATACTTTGTCGGCTTTGTCCAAATATGATATAATATGATTGTAGAAAAATAGGGAGGCTTCATATGCAGGATAGCAAAATATCAGATGCAGTTGTTCGCAGACTGCCGAAATATTACCGGTATTTGTCCGAACTTGAAGCTGCGGGAATCGAGAGGGTTTCCTCATCCCGCATGAGTACAGATATGAACCTCAACGCATCCCAGATTCGCAGAGATCTGAATTGCTTTGGTGGTTTCGGCCAGCAGGGTTACGGATATCAGGTGAGCCGGCTCAAACAGGAAATCATGAAGATACTTGGCATCGGGTCGTCTTACAAAGCCGTGATTGTCGGTGGGGGCAACATCGGTCAGGCGTTGCTTAAATATCGCCAATTTGATGATGAAGGTTACCATATCGTCGCCGTGTTCGACGCCGATCCCTCGCTTATCGGCCGTGAGGTGGGCGGGCTTACAATCCGTCCCATGAGCGCTCTTGCCGAATTTATGCGGGACAATGTGGTGGACATCGGCATCATTGCCGTTCCCAAAACCCATGCGCAGAAGCTGGCTGACGATCTCGTCAGCATGGGCGCTCGCGGACTTTGGAACTTCGCTCCCGTCGATGTGGAAGCACGCAAAGGTATCAGCGTAGAGAACGTGCATTTGAGTGACAGTCTGTACATTCTCTCATATCATATGAGGGACAACAATGAAAACGGTTAATGTCCGGTCGGCCCGACGCTGCGAGCTGATCGATATCACACGTGATGTGGCGGCGCTCGTAACGGAAAGCGGCATTCGGAGCGGTCTGGCATGCGTTTTCGTGCCGCACACCACAGCGGGCGTCACCATCAACGAAAATGCCGATCCTGACGTTAAGAGGGATCTTCTTTTTGCACTGGAACGAGCCGTTCCGAACAGTGGTTTTGTGCATGGTGAAGGCAATTCGGACGCTCACACCAAAGCTTTGATGGTCGGCTTCTCCGTCTCCGTCATCATAGATAACGGACGCCTCGTTTTGGGAACGTGGCAGAGCCTTTATTTTTGTGAGTTTGACGGCCCGCGCTCACGAAAAGTCTATGTAAAATTAATAGAAAATTAAGTGATATGACTTTTTTGTAAAAGGTTGATTACATTGCGGCGTTCAATGTTTACAACCGTAATGAAATAATGTATCTTTAGCATTGATTATATACAGGTTTCAGACCATACAGGGGGACTTAGAATGAGAAGGAGATCCCATCAAAGAGATCTGATGAAAATACTGCTTTTGGCGCTGGGTATATTGGTGGTGGCACTGATCGTGGTGCTGATTCTGATGCTGGCCACGGGAGGTTCCGGCGACCCGGAAGAAAAACAGCTCAATTTGAAGGAAAACGGCAATTATATCGATGGCGTATCAATCGGCGGTGTGGACGTATCCGGGCTAACATTTGCCGAAGCCAGTGCAAACCAAGAAATACAAAGCCGCGCCCAGACCATTGCGGACGGCTTCAGCTATTCGTTCACTGTGAACGGCAAACAGTATGATTATTCCGCTGCAGAGCTGGGGCTCACTTCCAACCGTGAAAAGTTACTGGAGGACGCGCTATATTTCGGACAGGTGGGTGAAGGCGCCGTTATTCGTGAACAACAGCAGCAGGCACGCGATCAGGGCGTCGATTTTGCACTGGCGATGTATGCCGACGAAGCTGCTGTCCAAGAAAAGATTACAGCTCTCAAGGCCCAGCTCGATGTATTGCCGCAGGACGCGGCACTGGAATTCTCCGAAGATGTGACAAGCGAAAGCCGCTTTACGTACGTCGACGAGGTTACCGGAGTGGATGTGGATGCCGCTCAGCTGGCACGCCTGATCACCACCAACATCAATAATGGCGACTACAGCGTGGCGGAAGCTCCGGTTATTATTACCAATCCCAGGATCAATGTGGAAACACTGAAGGCAAACACGGTTCCGCTGCGCAGCTACACGTCGGAATTCGGCGAAAGCAAAACGCTATATCACCCGGATCGCGTCACCAACATATTGCTGATGGCGGACATCGTGAACGGCACTGTGATACAACCTGGGGAAATCTGGTCCATCAACGATGCCGCTGGCCCGCGCGACAGCAAAACCGCAGACACGGTGGGCTGGGCGTATGCGCCGGGCATCAACGACGGCAAATACGAGATGGAGGTGGGCGGCGGCGTTTGCCAGGTGTCCAGTACCGTCTACAACGCGGCCATACTCTCCGAGCTGAAAATCGAGGAAAGAAAGCAGCACAGCTGGCCTTCCTCGTACATCCCCACGGGCATGGACGCCACAATCAGCACGGGCGGTCCCGATCTTAAGATCTCGAATCCCTTCACGATGCCGGTTTACATTGCGGCAACTGTGAACGAAGAGGAAAGAACCATGACTGTGGAAATATTCGGGCCACCCCCGCAGCACGACTATGAGATCAAATTTATCAACAAGCAGGTATCCTCCCAAAAGGCATCCGAACCGATCTATCACTACAATGCCACTGCAGACCCGGAAGGCAATCCGATCAGGGAGGGCAAAACACTGGTCTGGAAACCGCGCCACGATGGGCAAACCTGGGAAGTGTACAAGCAGTATCTGGATGCCAACGGCAATGTTATAAAATCCGAACTGTTTTCAAAGGATACATATAAGGCGTTCGCAGGTGAATACTACGTCAACGGCCCAGATCCCGAGGCGGTGCCGGTATCAACTCCAGAACCGGAAGTATGAGTTATTGGAGCCAAAGTACGATTGTGGTTGATTTGCTGACAGGACCATTTGTCAAGCATTTACTTTCAGGACGATTTATTGTATGATAGAGGATAAGCTTTATTCATAACAGTTATTTAACACGGAGGTTATACACGATGGCCGACAGGCAGTCAGTTGGTTCAAATAAAAAGGCGCTAAAAATATTCCTCATTTCATCAGCCGGCGTCCTTGTAGCAGCGCTCGTTATTATGGCTGTGCTGCTGCTCGGAAACAAGACTATCACCGAAGACAGGGTCGTCCGGGTCATGGAATATGGCACAGTGCTGCAGGGCGTCTCCGTAAACGGCATCGATCTTTCCGGGATGACGGCAGAAGAAGCCCACACTACAACAGCGGATGTTGATGCGCAGCTGCTGGCCGAAGCGGTATTTAATCTCGACGTCAACGGTACTGTCGTCACGCGCACCTCGACAGACTTTGAGTTGTATACAGATTATGCCGATGTGATCAAGAATGCATTGGATTATGGCCATACAGGCAGCTTTGAGGACAGGCTTGCCGCCGCCAACGAAGCCAGAGAATCGGGCACGGATTTTCCCGTCAGCGTGCTCTTCGACGAAGCCACGCTGACTTCAGCGCTGGCCGCACTAAAAACCGAGCTTGATACCGAGCCGGTCAACGCAACAGCAACTTTTATGCCTTGGGGTTACACACTGGACGCCGACGGCAAAGCCGTCCGCTGGGAGCCGGACCTTAAAGCCATGGCGGATGCCCATTCCAAAGGCAAGGAATATGAGCAGCCCAATCTCGTTCGCATTCCCGATGCGGAAAAGCCCCTCGCTTTGCGTTACCAATATTGGGAAAACGATGAATATGTCGACGGCTATATCCCGCAAGATTGGAACATCGCGCGTTTCTGGTATACGCCAGAGGTCACTGGTATTGTGGTCAACACCCAGGCAATCTATGACCAGATCGTATCGCAGGTGCAAAGCGGCAGCTACTCCACCATCACGGTGCCGGTGGAAGTCACCGAGCCCGCAATCAAGCTGGCGGACATCAAGAAAAACACGATGCTCGTCGCCTCTTGGTCGTCCAGTTACAGCAACCATTATGGCACAGGCAGAAACTGGAATGTATCGAGAATGTCCAGCTTCATCAGCGGCGGCGTCATACAGCCTGGCGAACAGTGGACCATCAATACGGTCGCCGGTCCGAGAAACAGAACAACCGCAAAATCGATTGGCTGGAAGGAAGCCGCGGGTATCGAGAACGGCGGCTATACACCACAGGTCGGCGGAGGCGTTTGCCAGCTGGGCAGTGCGACATACAACGCTGCGCTCAGAGCAGGGCTCACGATCGTGTCGCAGACCCATCATACGATACCGTCAGATTATATTCCGCTGGGGCTGGATGCCACGCTCAGCACGCCCAAACCCGATCTGGTGCTGAAAAACGACAACACCATGCCTGTCTATATCGTCTCATACGTCAACCCCAAGGATAAAAACGTAACGGTAGAGATTTATGGACAGCAGCCCATTGATCCAACGTACGGCGAGGTTATATACGACTTTACGTCCAATAACAAAGGAACGCGCTATGGCACCCCCACGCCCAAAACGATAACGAGCGAGGTTCCGATCACCGCTCCCGACGGTACTGTGGTTGATGCCAGCAATCCAACTTATAAGTATGCGGATTCGAGAAAAGGCACGACAATACAGACCTACAAGCATATATACTCCCTGGATGGCAAGGAGCTTTGCGATCCTATCACGTTCGAGAAGCACAGCTATCCGGTGATACACGGAACCGTTTATGTGTACAGCCCGCCTGTTGTGCCGACACCGACACCCGCACCGTCCGAATCGCCCACAACCATGGAAGGGACCGGCTGACATGGTGCCAATATGGCTTTATAAAGGGAGTTATACACAAAAGCCCTGTTGACGGATATGTTTTTTGGTGCTATCATAAACACGAATATGTACTGTTAAGACGGTATATATAAATACAAATGGTCGAGCGAAGCCGATGAAAGAATTTCTGACCGTGCGTGGTGTTCGTCAGAGCCTTCAGCCAGAGTTTGGAAATCATCTCGTCTTTAGAGAACCATGGGTAACAAAAAAGGAGTAAAAATGTTTGAAGACAGATCACTGACGTGTGCAGACTGCGGCTCAGAGTTTACTTTTACCGTTTCTGAGCAGGAATTCTATCGGGAAAAGGGCTTCGAGAACGACCCCAAGAGATGTCCGAATTGCCGGCAATCGCGTAAACAGCAGAAAAGGACCACTGACCGTCCGATGTTTGAAGCGACCTGTGCGGAGTGCGGCGTCAAAACAAGAGTGCCGTTCCAGCCGACAGGTGAAAGACCCGTGTATTGCAGCGACTGCTTCCGTAACAGGAGAGACCGCTACTGATCACCGGATTATCTACAGGCACCGTGCTGAAAATGACACGGTGCCTTTTTTCGCCCGTTCTCAATAGTTTAACTATTCAACGACCAATCACAACCTTTTAACCATGCCTGCCCGCTTTGAAACCTGTCCAAAAAGTACCGCTCTCCCCCACCAATATAGCTGTCCACCGGTATTTCGCCATGAATATACAATTTTAGCGTTTGACGCCAGCTTGTCCACGGAGTACGATGGCTTTATAAAACCAATTGGAGGTTTAAGTATGAAAACAAGGACGTCACCCGTTGTACTGGGTTTTATTTGGGGTATGTTCAGCATGCTGCTAAGCTTCGCCGTTGTCAGTGTGTTTGCGTCACTGCAGGTCGTTTTCATCGGCTTCCCGTTATTCGCTTACAACGGGGAAACCCAATACATCATCATTGCCGCTGTATTTCTACTGAGCGTGCTGGGTGCCATCGGCTCCGGGCTGGTTCCCCGTTTCCCAAAGCTGGGCGGTTCCTTTATACTTTTATCCTGCTGCGGTGTCGCGCTGCTGATGTTCGCCCCGGTGCTGATGCAGTCCTTTAGTTTCGCACCGCTTGAGGCGTACAATATCAAAATGACACCGCTGGCGTTGCTGATCACCGATTTCACGCTCATCGTATTCACAGTTATCGGCCTCACGGGCGGCATACTCGCCTTCATACCCAAAAGAATACGCAAATTGTCGGATGCGCGGCAGCCGCAGCTGACGTCAACACCGTTTGAAGCCGCTCCTGTCCAACACACTGTGCCCGCTCCGGTCCAGCCAGTCCCCCAGCCCGTTGCCGCACTGTCTGTACCCACCGTTGCCGCCCAGCCGAATGTCATACAGGCCGGGCCGGCGCTCACGGACATTGATCTGATGAATTTGGAGTAGAACCGTTCCGGCAGCACTGAGCATTGCCTATAGTTCCAATATTCCATTGCAAAAGATCCGCCGGTGAGTGGTTTTGCATAATAAAAACGGCTTGCAGATGTGAACTGCAAGCCGTTGCAAAATTTTAATATTATATAAACAGGTTGGTGTCCGATTGCTCCGCCGCTCCGAGATATGACGCAACGCCTGCCAGCTCGATGCCTTCGATCAGTTCCTCCTCATGGATGCCCATTACATCCATCGACATGGTGCATGCCACCAGCCGCACACCGTTCTTTTTGGCCTGCGCGATTAGTTCATCCAAGGATGCTACATTTTTCCTTTTCATGATACCCTTCATCATAAAGGATCCCATGCCCATCATGTTCATCTTAGAAAGCTTGAGCTTTGTTGTACCGCGCGGCATCATCGCACCGAACATCTTCTCGATGAACGTCTTTTTCACCTTCACCTTGTCGTGACGGCGCAGTACATTAAGCCCCCAGAATGTAAAGAACATCGTTACCTTGCGGCCCATGGCCGCCGCCCCGTTGGCAATGATGAAGCTGGCCAGCGCCTTATCCAGCTCACCGCTGAACACAATGATCGATTTGTCATCACCCGAGGCTGTCATGCAGCTGCCCGCCGTGGCCGACTCACCCTCGCAACCCTTTTTGATCCACACTGAGAAGCTGTCGTCCAGCTTCTCCCCTTTTAAGTACGTGTTTTTCGTACGGGCGCACCATGAGGCTGCATCCGAGAAAAAGCCAGGATCGGTGGAGGTGATGTTGATCATATCGCCTGTCTCGGCAGCAATCATCGCTTCATACAGCTTGATGACCGGACCTGGGCACTGCAGCCCGCAGGCGTTCACAGAGATCGTGCTGCTTTCCTTTTTGGCCGCCATCGGTATGCTTTTATCCTCTTTCACTTCTCGCTCATCCTCCTTGCCGGCCTCTTCGGGCGGCGCCGAATAATTATTGCTTGCGACACGATACGTTGTGTAACCGCCTGCCAGATTGCGCACATTAGAAAAACCGTTCTGAGTTAGTATCCGACAGGCGATATAGGCCCGTATTCCGACGGCGCAATACACCACATAGGCCTTGTTCTTGTCCAGAGTATCCAGCTTGCCGCGCAGGCCGTCCACAGGTATATTGACGCTGCCGGGCATCGCGCCCATCGAAACCTCCGCGGGCGTTCTCACATCCAGCAGAACCGTGTCGTCCGGCAGGCTGTTGAGTTCGGCATATGTGATATTGTCCACTGCACCGGAGAGTATGTTTTCCGCCGTAAAGCCAGCCATGTTTACCGGGTCCTTCGCGGAAGAATACGGAGGCGCGTAGCTCAGTTCAAGCTCTTCCAGGTCATAGACGGTCGCGCCGAATTTGATCGCCGTGGCCACCACGTCCACACGCTTCTCGACGCCCTTGTAGCCGACCGCCTGAACACCCAGCACCCTTCCATCCGGCTTCGCAAAAAGCAGTTTTATGCTTAGCGGAAGACCACCGGGATAATATCCCGCGTGCGACAGCGGATGCAGCAGCGTCACCTTGTAGTCCTCATTCAGCTTTTTTCCTGCAGCCATCAACTGGCGTTCATTAAGGCCCGTGGACGCCACCGTCATGTCGAATACTTTTGCCACGCTTGCGCCTTGGGTCCCGCGGTATTTGCGGTTCATGCCGCAGATGTTGTCAGCCGCCATACGGCCCATCTTGTTGGCAGGTCCCGCCAGCGGTATCATCGTGCGCTCATGCGTGATAAAATGCTCCGTCTCCACCACATCGCCCACGGCGTATATGCTCTCGTCCGACGTTTTCAAGCCTTCGTCCACCACGATGCCGCCACGTGCGTTCAGTTCCAAGCCGCAATCTTTGGCCAGCTCCGAGTTGGGCCGGACGCCGATCGCCAGTATCACAATGTCGGCCGTCACAATACGCTTATCAGTTACCACTGCGACTCCCGTTTCAGTTTCGTCAAAACGCTCCACGCGCTCACCCAGCGCCAGCTTTACGCCGCTGTCTGAAATGTGCTTGTGCAGTATCTGGGCCATTTCATAGTCAACCGTCGGCATCACTTGATCCATCATCTCGATCAGTGTGACGGAAAGTCCGGCATGTTTCAGGTTTTCCGCCATCTCAAGGCCGATGAAACCGCCGCCCACCACCACAGCCGACCGCGCTTCTCCTTCTTTAAGCGCACTGACGATCTTGTCCATGTCCGGTATGTTCCAAAGCGGCATCACGCGCGGGCTGTCTGCGCCGGGTATCGGCGGCACCACCGGCGTTGAGCCCGGGGAAAGCACCAGCACATTATAGCTTTCAACGTATTCCTTCCCATCTTTGCGTACTGTCACGGTTTTTGCCTGCCTGTCGATGGATATCGCTTCGCTGCCAACCCGAACGTCCACATTGAATCGCGCATGAAAGGATTCTGGCGTCTGCAGCAGCAGCTTGCCGCGTTCCTCTATCACCCCGCCCACATGATAAGGCAGTCCGCAGTTCGCGAACGAGATATATGGCCCCTTCTCCAGCATCACGATTTCGGCCTTCTCATCCAATCTTCTCAAACGCGCCGCACAGCTTGCGCCGCCGGCCACGCCGCCCACGATGATAATCTTTTTCGACATAACTTACTTCTCCTTATTCAAAACAAGCGCATTCATCGGACAAAACCTGACGCACTTGCCGCATTCTATACATTTGTTATTATCAACAGCCGGTGCTTCTACCCCTATCTGAGACAACGCCCCCACCGGACATACGGCGATTGAGGGGCATTTGTGATTCTGCGGGCACCGCTGTGCGATTACGTCTAAACTCAATGCAATCCCTCCTGCAATTATAATTCGATATATTTTTCACAATTATTAATATACGACAGTGGTCAGTGTTTCTTCCGTGACTTTATCACTATATAATAAAGGTTATTTAATTTCTCAGGCCAAAACTTAAAAACAGCCGCTGCTTTTTTCGCAGCGGCTGTTTCAATTATTAATTGCAATATCAGAGAAATTCTTTGATGTATTTATCCACTCCATATTTTTTGATCAGCTTCTCAACGGTGCCTTTTCCGGCCACACCGTCCGCTTGCAACCCCACGTCTTTTTGAAACTGTATCAGGGCCTCCTTCGTGCTGAGTCCAAAGTATTTATCGGTGCTGACTTTGTATCCGAGATCTTTGAGCATGAGCTGGATACGTTTGACCCTGTTCTCCGGTTTGCAGCCATACTGCGCGTATTTGTACGTACGGTCAAACAGCGCGGGCGGCACCCCGTCGCCGTTATACCGGCCGCTGTAATCTTCGGTGTAGAAGTAATGGCCGCCAATCTGCTGCCAGAGCTCAAAAGTACGCCAAGATCCGCCGCTCGTTTTAAAGAAATATGTGTTCTGCGGCACCTTCCAGACTTCGTCATCCAGCACAGCATGGGCGGCGTCAATACAGGCCTGTTTGGGCACGGTGTCTGGTGAGTAAGAAAAGTCGTCTTTGACAGCGTTTATAGTCTTGCCCCATCTTCCATTCAGCACCCGGTTTATTACCACATTGCCGACCGCAATTTTACCCTTATCCGATTCACCGCCCGCTTCCTTCTGGATAATCTGGGCGAGCATATAAAGCTCATCGTCCGTATAATCGTAGTGGTTGCTATTGTATCCAACCTCGTTATAATACGGCCCCTCGCTCACTACAAAGTAGTCGAGTATCTTGTCCATATCCGTTTCCGGTCTTTTATCGGGTGTCGGGGTCGGTTTGGGCGTCGGTTTGGGCGTTGGCTTGGGCGTTGGCTTGGGTGTTGGCTTGGGTGTCGGTTTTGCCGTCGGTTCCGTCGTTGGTTTGGTTGTTGCTTTGGCAGACGGTTCAGGCGTCTTTGACGGCTTGGGTGTCGCTGTCGGTTCAACATCGGGGCGCGTCGTGTAAATCGGTGCGACATCCGGCCTAGTGGTCGGAACGGTGTTAACAGAATGAACGACAACCGGTGCTTGTCCGTCCAAGGT
>JAEZHF010000051.1 GCA_023416745.1 Bacillota bacterium | reverse complement strand
TTTCCGGTGGCGATAGCTAAGGGGATCCACCTGTTCTCATCTCGAACACAGAAGTTAAGCCCTTATACGCCGATAGTACTTGGCTGGTCACGGCCTGGGAGGGTAGGAAGCTGCCGGATTCAATTTTCCTCAGTAGCTCAGCGGTAGAGCATCCGGCTGTTAACCGGAGGGTCGTTGGTTCAAACCCAACCTGGGGAGCCACGCTGAGAGCCCGATTACATCGGGCTTTTTTATTATGTGCAGAACATCTTCGAATCAAAATATTACTGGCGAAAAGGGCTTCTCGGATTTTCAGTAGCTTTTTTCATTGCTTATTATTCTTCAAGAGCGTAAAAACTGCAGCAATAGATATACGACTATGGGTTAATAGATATCACTTGCTGGTGTCGGCGAGATAGCTTTCCCAGACTGTATCGAAAATATCTGATGTAATATCACAAGTGTTTCCAGGATTTAAAAACGCCTGTATTTCTTCGCGAGTTCCGTTCTTTGGAAAGTCACTTTCTTTAATAGCGATAAGATCAGCAAGAATGCCCCGAGGAGTTTTGCGGCCCCTATACTGCATCATCCAGTCAAAAAAGTTCATAAAACTTAGCTCCTAATCATATTAATATGAATTAACAATAACATAAAAAAGAAATGGTTCAAAGCTTTTCGATAATAGGAGTTCCAACTCTGCAATTGTGTGAACATATGTGCAATATATATTATTATATTGAAAAAATGGTTCACAGTATGATATAATCTGACTAATGAAAAATGTTATCACAAATGTCATTTCGGATCAAAAATCATAAATTGGAGGTTAATATGAGATACAGAAGGATGGGAAACAGCGGTATTGATATTTCCGTTATTGGACAGGGAACATGGGAAATGGGCAACGACTTTTTTGGTGAAGTCGATGAAAAGATGTCCATAGACGCTATTAGGGCTTCGATTGACGCCGGTGTCAATATGGTGGATACCGCAGCGGCTTATGGTTTAAACGGTGCGTCGGAGAGAGTAGTTGCCAAGGCTATCAAAGGCTTGCGTGACAAAGTGGTTTTAGCCACAAAATTGGGAGTCCTTCGCGTGGAAGGTGCCTATGTGCGCTGCTTGGATCCCGTTGTCATGCGCAAAGAGCTTGAGGATTCACTGCGCCGTTTGGAAACGGATTACATTGACCTTTATTTCATCCACTGGCCGGACCTCAATAATAGTATCGACGCTGCGTTGGAGCTTATGGTCAAGTTTAAAGAAGAGGGAAAGATACGTGCAATTGGTGTGTCCAACTTTGATACCGGACTGATTCAGAAAGCAATCGATATAGCGGATATTTCAGCTGTGCAGCCTCCAATGAGTATGCTCAACCGCAGCTCCGTCGAAAACGGCATACTGCCCTTCTGCAAGAAGAATGACGTTGGTGTCATTACATACGGATCTCTTGGCGGCGGCATTCTTACAGGCAAAATGGAAAAGCCCGTAACAGGCGGTAAGGAACTGCGGTCTGTGTTCTATTCTTTCTATGAAGAGCCAATGTGGTCGAAGTGCCAAAAACTGCTGGACGTTCTTCGTGGAATTGCAGGCGATAAAGGTACGACGGTGGCGCAGGTATCCATCAACTGGGTATTGTCTCAGCCGGGCGTGACCTGCTCGTTGATGGGCGCGACAACTCCGGAAATGGCATATGAAAATGCCAGCGCGGCGGAATGGGAATTGACTGCTGATGAGATCGCCTACATTGAGAAAAAGTATATAGAAATCATGGGATAAAATGATACTAGAAAGCCCGCTGACCACGGGCTTTTTTTTATAGATATATTATACCTTCCATTGGCCTTATTCTAAAATGTCAAGGCAAAATAACACTGTCGTTCTGCTGCTCGTCATCCTGATAGACAGACAACGGCTCTACCTCGCAGCATGCTTCAATTATTCCAAGCTCCGGAGGCTCCGGCCTGGATACGGGCGTATGGCCCGGTACGCTAATGCCATATGCAAGAAGAGACTCATCCGCTTTACGGAAAAACCTGCGGAAAAGGCCGAAATAGCCTTTTGTGGTAGGATTGACATAGTCCACGGGAACACCCGGGTCGTTCGCAATCCGCATGAAGGCATAACCGCCATTAACCTTCCAGGGCTGCAGCAGGCCGATATTCATGGCGTCCGTCGGACAGTACATTGCACAGCGCATGCACATGGTGCAGTGACGCGCAAAATGAAACCTCTCGCCATCAAAAGAAATGTTGCATGCCGGACAGGTTTTGACGCACTTTTGGCATTTGATGCATTTTTGCATGTTTACGCTGTAGAACAGGCCGTTGAACCACGCGCCAAACCATTCAATACGAAATATCACAGATGCAAGCCGGTGTCGCAGTGTATAATGAATCACGTCACGTTCTCCGTTCAGCAGCCGCAGTGCGAGCTGCTGGCACATGGCATCGCTGTAGAGAGTCATCTGCTTGACAAGGCCATCCGGATATCGCCGCAGTATGTTATATGGCATCAGCATATGTGTTTCCAGCATAACGTCATATCCCTTTTTGACCAGCATCCGGAGAAGCCTGCATGAAGAAGCATCGTTGATGTGAAAAGGTTCTCCTGAGGTTTTGAATATGAATGCGCGGTTAAGCTGTGCGGCGGGCAGCTTTTTAACAAAATCCAAAAAAAGCTGCGGTGAATTGAAAGCGTGGACAGGATAACCAAAACCCACGATATCGCCTTCCTGAGGCGCGGGTATCTGATCAATAGGCTGCCGGACTTCGTAAATGATTGTGGGTACATTTCCGGCGACGAGATGGGCTTTGATCATTTCGGCCGTTTTAAGTGTATGATACGTACCGGAAAAAACATAAATGATTGCGTTTGGCATGATAACAACCTCGCTTATTATGAGGATATTAACTATTCGGGTCTAATCTCCTTTCTGTTCCGGAAATCGAAATAACAGTGAAGTGTCAACATCCATTGGTAAAGCCGTAGAGCTCAAAGCAACGAACAGACATAATACAGGGAACCAAATTAAGCCGCAATAATTAATTATATGTTTTATTATACTTCTTTGCTGCTCGTTTTTGAAGAGAAACATAACAAATTATAAATCTGTTTAACACACTGAGGAGTGGGCAAAATAGAATTGCACATGAAAGAGAGGAAAAATTATGCCTAAAGACAGCCATCCTGATAACAAAACGGCCCGTGCACAAAAAAGCAAAGGCCAGACACCGATAACAAGGGAAGGCCAGAACAATAACCGAACAACAAAAAAGCAATCAGCCCATCGCGGCGATGTGTAGTGAGAAGGACTTTTTAACTATTTATATTTTACCATACCGAAATAGGGGCATATTTTTTTTATGTCAGAGATATTCGTGTTCACTGGTTGATTTTTAACCTGTATTTCATATAGTTCTCCCAAATATTATAAAACTGTTGTGATATAATAAACAAACAGTTATTATATACGGTGAACAAAACGGATGGGTAACGCTGGTTGCTCATTCCGGCAGTTCCGTTTTAGACATAACACAGGAAGCAATAAATAAATGAAAGGGTATGTATGCGAATGCAATGATGTATTCGTGTACGCTGGTCACAGATGGACGACAATCTTTCACGCATCGTTGTGCTGATACCTGCTTATAAACCGGGAGAAGCGCTGGTAGTCCTGTCTGAAGAATTAAATGAACGCGGATTCAACCAGGTCATCATTGTGGATGACGGGAGCGGTGATGAGTATACCCCGGTTTTCAACAGGTTGGAAAAACTGGGTTGCCGCGTACTAAAACACAATGTGAACAAGGGAAAAGGACGGGCACTAAAGACCGGAATTGAAGAAATAATATTCTTGGGAGACGATATAGATGGTGTCGTCACAGCGGATGCAGACGGACAGCATCTTGTCCGTGATATCGTGTGTGTCGCCAGGATGATGACGGAATGGCAGAACACGATGGTGCTGGGAAGCCGGGCTTTCCAGGGCGAGGTGCCGCTTAAAAGCCGCATGGGCAATGCGATTACGCGCAGTGTCTTCAACTTTCTAAGCGGTCAGCGCATCAGGGATACACAAACGGGCCTCAGGGGGGTGCCATACAGTGCACTTTCTGATCTGCTCAAGCTTCCTGGAGACAGATATGAATATGAGATGAATATGCTGCTTGAAGCATCGCGCCTTTGCCTGAAGCTCAAGGAAATCGACATTGAGACGGTATATATCAACAACAACAGCGGATCTCATTTTAGCCCGCTAAAGGATTCATGGCGGATATACAAGCGCATACTTATGTTCGGTGCGTCCTCGATGCTGGCTTTTCTGATTGACTTTGCGGTGTTTACACTGATGTCGCTGTGGGTGTTGCCCAATGTATACAGCCTGTCTGCCGACACCAAATTGCTGGAGGTCTTGTTCGCGGCAGTTCCGGCCCGCATTATCAGCTCGCTGGTCAACTTCCTTGTCAACCGGAACGTAATATTCTCTAAGAAGAAAAAGGACAGATTGGGCCGCCATCTTTTGGGCTATTATCTTCTGGTTGCAGCTATACTGGCTGTGAATATTCTTATGATAACAGGGCTGCAGATGCTGGGGCTTAATGTACTGGTTGCCAAGATAATTACAGAAGCGATACTGTTCTTTGTCAGCTTTTTTGTACAAAGAAGGGTCATATTTAAATAAAACATTTCAGGTTGTGGGGGGCGCATCACTGCGCTCCTTTTTATATTTCCAGATGACAACCTATGAATGTGGATACTTCTGTTGAATACAAGTGAGAAAGCTTATAAGAAAGGGAAATGAAGGAACATAATGGGTGTCAAATTCGTCATATTGAAGGCTGAAATGATGAATTTTCCGTGTTATATTCAGCGCCGTCAAATTAACACATATTATTAACAATCATCAGGTATAAAAAGGGGTATGGATTGGCTATGAATCATATATACGGAGGTTATATGAGAGATGGAGAAGATGAGTAAACACCGAAAAAGGGCTGCAATCGGAGTTCTGCTCGTGGTGATGGTGGCCGCGCTGGCAGTGACAGGAATCTTTTATCTACAGCAAAATACGTTCTCACAGCAGGAGTGGGACAATCTGCTGCTAACCGGAACGTACCATAAAGGCATAACGATCGACGGAATAGATATGAGCGGTATGACTCTGCCGCAGGCAAGGACGGCCATCAATAGCAACATGCGCGCCCGATTGACCGCTGTGCGTATCTCCCTTGAATTTGGCGGACAGTCATTTGAGCTGACACAAGATGACTTTGATGTCTCAAACAATATTGAAGATGTGCTGTCTCAGGCAATGAAGGCGGCGCGTGAAGGCAGTCGAGCCTCAATCCAGAGAAAAATTGACGAAATTGCCAAGAACGGATTGGAGTTTTCCACTGACTTCACGATAAATACGGTCCCAGTGAAATCAAGGCTGGCCAAGATTGCCGCCGGACTGAACCAGCCCGCAGTAGATGCAACATTACAGGTCAACAAGGATGACAGGGAAAACCGCTTTTCTTATACAGACGAAGTCAGCGGCTTCGCTGTGGATGAGGCTGCGCTGTACAAAGCTGTTGAGGAATGTATAAGCCGCCACAAGTATGGCACAATACAGATCCCAGTCAATGAAGTGCCAGCCGCAGTGACGAAACGGTCTTTGCAGGCAGGTACCGTACAGTATATATCCGCCACTACATCATTCGCCAAAAGCCCGTACAACCGCAACTCGCGGGTTGCAAACATCAAGAAAGCGGTGGGGATTATAAACGGTTGTGTGCTCGAACCGGGCGCTGAATTCTCCGCCAATACTGTACTGGGGCCTCGTACATATGACCTTGGATGGCAGCCTGCCCCAGCTATAGTTCGCGGCGGCAGCGAAGATCAGGCGGGAGGCGGCGTCTGTCAGGTTTCCACCACACTGTATAACGCCGTACTGAAAGCCGGTCTGGAGATTGTGAGCAGGCGGGGCCATTCGATTCAGCTTAGCTATGTAAACGGTGGGCTGGATGCGACAATAAATACGGGAACAATCGATTTTGTGTTTCGTAACGATTCAACGGAGAACGTCTATATATTTGGCTGGGTGGACAGCAGCGAGAAAAAGGTGCGCTTCGAAATATACCGCATGGCTTTCCCCGAGGAATACGATGAGATCAAGCTGTCCTCCGAAAAAGTGGAGACGTTGCATCCCTCTGGTGAGATGTTGGTAACGGTGGACACAACAAAGCCGCCTGGCTATAAAGAGGTTGTGGTCGGCAGAAGAAACGGGGCTGTGTATAAAACATATAAGCGTTTTTTTAAGAACGGAAAAGAGGTAGGTGGACCGGAGTTCATTGAAAAAACCACCTATAAGGCGTATGCCGGAGAGATAATCGTTGGACCCGAACCGGTTGCTGTTGCCACACCGGAGCCGCCGGAGGAACCGACACCGTCGCCCGAAGAATCGGTTGATAACTTGCTGGACTAAGGAGAGTGAATTTGACATTCGGCCACTGTGCGTTTTATGATGGAGAAAAATTGCAGGCATGGAGGTTTTCATGAAGAGCTATCGCAAAGTGCTGACGCTGAACATACCAAACAGGCGGCAGTTTATGAACATCACGCGTGAGGTGGAAAAAGCGCTGGCCGAGAGTGGCATCACTGAAGGGCTTTGTCTGGTCAATGCCATGCACATCACCGCGAGTGTATTCATCAATGACGACGAAAGTGGCCTTCATGCCGACTTTGAGCGATGGCTGGAAAAGCTGGCTCCTGAGAAGCCGTATGACCAATATGCACACAACGGTTTTGAGGACAATGCGGACGCGCATTTGAAGCGGACGGTGATGGGGCGTGAGGTGGTCGTCGCGGTGTCGGCGGGGCAGCTGGATTTTGGGCCATGGGAACAAATATTCTACGGCGAGTTTGATGGGCGGCGGCAGAAAAAGCTGCTGATCAAGATCATCGGCGAATAATCTGACAATTTTCCTAAAGGCAATTGAAATTATATCCGTGCTGGGATATAATTTTTTCTAATGTGTTTTTTGAAAACTCTATTTACAAAGGAGAAGATGAGCAAATGGGCGTATTAAAAGGGGCATGTATGTTTGGACAGTCCGGCGGTCCCACGTCGGTCATCAATGCCAGTGCAGCAGGCGTATTCACGCAGGCGCTTAAAGAGGAAGCGATCACCAAAGTTTACGGCGCGGCCCACGGTATCCGCGGGGTGCTGGAAGAGAATTTCTATGATATGGCGCAGGAGGATCCAAAGGAGCTCGAGCTATTAAAGACCACGCCGTCTTCGGCGCTGGGTTCTGTGCGCTATAAGCTGGCGGACCCGGACAAGGACGATACGGATTACAAGCGGCTGCTGGAAGTATTCAAGAAGTACGATATCCGCTACTTCTTCTACAATGGCGGCAACGATTCGATGGATACCTGCAACAAGGTCAGCAAATACATGCAGAAATCGGGCTATGAAATGAACATCATCGGCGTGCCCAAGACGATCGACAACGACCTGTGGGCAACGGACCACTGCCCGGGCTTTGCGAGCGCTGCTAAGTATATCGCCACCTCCACCATGGAAGTGTATCATGACGCGCATGTATACGACACCGGCATGATCACGATACTTGAGGTGATGGGACGCAACGCCGGATGGCTGACTGCCGCCACAGCCTTGGCATCTCTCAAGGGCACAGGCCCCGATCTGATCTACCTGCCGGAGAAGGCGTTTGACATGGATGCGTTTATTGCGCGTGTTAAGGAACTTTACGCGCAGAAAAAGAACGTCATCGTTGCTGCTTCCGAAGGCATCAAGGACAAGGATGGCCGTTACATCTCCGAATACGGCAGTGATATGAGCAAGTCAAAGGATTCCTTTGGCCATGCGCAGCTGGGCGGACTGGCTTACACGCTGGCCAATATTGTAAAGCAGGAGACGGGAGCGAAGGTGCGCGGCATCGAGTTCAGCTTGCTGCAGCGCTGTGCGGCGCACGTCGCTTCCAAAACAGACATTGATGAGGCATTTCTCGCCGGACAGGCGGCTGTGAAGGCAGCGGTGGAGGGTCAGACTGATATGATGGTCGCCTTCGAACGTGCACCGGGCAAGGAATACAAGTGCAATATCAAAATGATCGGTCTGCACGAAGTCGCCAATAAAGAGAAAAAGATTCCCGACGAGTGGATCACACCCGACGGTACCGGCGTCACACAGGACTTCATCGACTACGCACTGCCGCTGATACAGGGTGCGACGGAGCTGCCGTTTGAAGACGGGCTGCCGCGCTTTGCGAAGCTGAAGAAGGTGCCGGCAAAGGCGTAAGCGTACTGCTCATTCAAACGCTGTGACATATCGGGGTTGTCTCTGCTGCCATAGGCCGCTTGGACAGCCCCGTTATTGCCATAAAGGCAAAACGAATCGGGAGGGCAGAGGAAATGGCATCAGATTTTCGGTATCGGGCTGATGTGGACGCAATAATTGCGAAGCGTTATGACAACGGCTGGGATTACTGGACGACCCCTGACAAACGGCTGATAAAGGGCGCTCCGTTTTCCACACTCGAGAGTGCTATGCTGCTGCTGGAGTTGGGCGTGGAGCCTTCGGAACCCATATTGCAGGAGGTGGCCGGTCTGATTTTCGGCTCATGGCGGGAGGATGGCCGGTTCAAGCTGTACCCGCAGGGCGCGATCTACCCCTGCCAGACGATTAATGCGGCCAATGTGCTGAGTCACATGGGATACGCGGACGACAAGCGGCTCCGCAGGACGTTTGAACATCTTTTGCAGACACAGTACGGCGATGGCGGTTGGCGCTGCAACAAGTTCAGCTTCGGCAGAGGGCCGGAGACGGCGTTCTCCAACCCCGGCCCGACACTGACGGCACTGAATGCCTTTCGGTTTACGGATTATCTCAACAAAGAGCACACGCTGGACAGGGCTGCGCAATTTTTGCTGGATCACTGGACGACCCGTCAGCCCCTAGGTCCCTGCCATTACGGCATCGGGACGCTGTTCATGCAGGTAGAATATCCTTTTTCAAACTACAACCTCTTTGCTTATGTTTACGTGCTGTCGTTCTACGACATCGCGAAACGTGACAGCCGCTTTCTGGACGCGCTTGGCATGCTTGAATGCAAGCTGCAGGGCGGTGGAATCGTGCCTGAGCGGGTCAACCGCAAGTACGCGGGGCTGTCTCTGTGCAAAAAGGGCGAGGTCAGCGAGCTCGCAACCAAACGTTACCAGACAATTCTCGAAAATCTGGATTAATTACGAGCCAAATTCCAAACGGCGAAACACAACTGCCGCCACACATTTTTTCGGTTGACAACAAGTGTCAGTTCATACGTGAATGTACGCATTTATACTTTATTTTTTGTGACCAATACGCTATAATCATACAATATGAAGTACGGAAGCACGGTCACAGCAGTCAAGATCGACTTCGTGCAATTATTTGCGGAGAGGAATCGATATGATCTGGAACGAGAAAATTGAGTGCGCCTCGCGGGACGAGCTTAGGGCATTGCAGCTGGAGCGTCTCAAGAGCACGGTAGAACGGTGTTACAATAACGTACCGCATTACCGCAAGAAACTTGACGCCGCCGGCGCCAAGCCTGAAGATATCAAGTCGCTGGAAGATATTCGCCGGATTCCATTCACAGAGAAGGACGACCTTCGCGAGAACTATCCGTACAAGCTGTTCGCTTCGCCGATGAAGGATGTGGTGCGCATCCATGCGTCGTCCGGCACCACCGGAAAGCCCACCGTTGTGGGCTACACGAAGGCCGATCTGGACATGTGGGCTGAATGCGTCGCCAGGCTCGCCTGCGCAGCGGGAGCGACGGATGAGGACATCGCCCAGATCACATTCGGATATACGCTGTTCACCGGCGCTTTCGGTCTGCATTACGGGCTGGAGAAGGTGGGCTCAACCATCATACCGATATCAGGCGGCAACTCCGAAAGGCAGCTTGCCATCATGCAGGACTTCGGTACCACGATACTCGTCGGCACGCCATCCTACGCACTGTATCTGGCGGAAACGGCTAAGAAGCTGGGTATTGATACTGAGAAGCTGCCGCTGCGCCTGGGCATGTTCGGCGGCGAAGGCCATACTGAAGAAATGCGCCGTGAGATCGAGAAGGCATGGGGCATACTGGCGACGGAAAACTACGGCCTGTCCGAGATCATCGGGCCGGGCGTTTCGGGCGAGTGCCACTGCCAGTGCGGCATGCACATTAACGAAGACCATTTCTACTGCGAGATCGTGGACCGCGACACACTGGAGCCGTTGCCGGACGGGCAGCAGGGTGAGATGGTGATCACATCGCTGACCAAGGAGGCGCTGCCGATACTGCGCTACCGCACCAAGGACATCACATGGCTGATGCCGCAGAAATGTGAATGCGGGCGCACATCGGCCCGCATGGCAAAGGTGCAGGGGCGTACGGACGATATGCTCATCATCCGCGGGGTCAATGTATTTCCGTCACAGATCGAGAGCGTGCTGCTGGGCGTCGACGACATCGGCCCGCATTATGAGATCATCGTCCGCAAGGAAGGATACATGGATAAAATCGAGGTGCTGGTTGAGGTGATCGACGCGGCGCTGCTCGACAAGTTCAGTGCGCTGGAGAGGCTTGAGAAGAAGATACAGCACGCACTGTTCACCGTGCTTAACATCGGCGCAGATGTGAGGCTGGTGGAGCCACAGTCGCTCAAGCGGTATGAAGGCAAGGCCAAGCGGGTAACAGATCTACGGAACCAATAAATACGGATATTTTCGGCAAAGGGGTTGCCGATTATGGAATACACAAATGATATGACATAAAGACAACGAAGAGGTTACTGATGAAGAAACTGATGCTGGGGAACGAGGCGTTTGCGCGCGGCGCATACGAGGCGGGAGTCACCGTGGCTGCCGCGTATCCGGGCACGCCGAGTACCGAAATTACCGAGAATATTGCCAAGTACAAAGAGATATACGCAGAGTGGTCGCCTAACGAGAAGGTGGCCATGGAGGTTGCGATCGGCGCGTCCATCGGCGGCGCGCGGAGCTTATGCTGCATGAAGCACGTAGGCCTGAACGTTGCGGCAGACCCGCTTTTCACCGTATCGTACACCGGCGTGAACGGCGGTCTCGTCATCATCGTCGCGGACGATCCGGGCATGCATTCCAGCCAGAACGAGCAGGACTCGCGCTTCTACGCCCGAAGCGCCCATGTGACGATGCTGGAACCGTCGGGCAGCATGGAAGCCAAGGAGTACATCAAGACTGCGTACGAGATATCCGAGCGGTTTGATACGCCTGTTTTAGTACGGTCGAATACGAGGGTATCGCACTCGCAGGGGTTGGTGGAGCTTTCTGACCGCAGCGCGGCGGAGCTTAAACCCTACAAGAAGGATATCCCCAAATACGTGATGATGCCGGGCATGGCGAAGAAGAAGCATATCGTCGTGGAGCAGCGCATGAAGGACTTGGCGGCGTATGCCGAGACCTGTGAGCTGAACCGCACCGAATACCGTGACAAATCCATCGGCGTTATCACCAGCGGCGTGGCATACAACTATGTGCGCGAAGCGCTGCCCGAAGCCAGCGTCTTAAAGCTGGGCATGGTGCATCCGCTGCCCGCCAATATGATACGCGAGTTTGCATCAAAAGTTGACAAGCTGTACGTGGTGGAGGAGTTGGAGCCTTACTTTGAGGATCAGATCAAGGCGATGGGTATCAGCGTCAGCGGCAAGGAGATATTCTCCGTGCAGGGCGAGTACAGCGTTAACCTGATCGCGGAACGCATCGGCGGTAAAAAGACGGATGTGTTCGATCCCGGTGCGCTGCCGCAGAGGCCGCCCGTGATGTGCCCCGGCTGCCCGCATCGTGCGGTGTTCTATGAGCTAAAGAAGCTGGGTATCACAGCGATGGGCGATATCGGCTGCTACACCCTGGGCGCACTTCCGCCGCTGCAGGGTATCGACGCGTGCGTCTGCATGGGTGCAAGCATTGGCATGGCGATGGGGATGGAGAAGGCGCGGGGCAGTGCGAACAAGCTGGTCGCGGTAATCGGCGATTCGACGTTCTTCCATTCCGGCATTACCGGCCTCATCGACATGGTGTACAACGGATCGCACGGAACTGTGCTGATACTGGACAACTCCACCACAGGCATGACGGGGCATCAGGATCACCCGTCCACCGGCAAAACGCTATGCGGCGAGATTGCGCCCTCAGTGGACATTCCCGCGCTGGTGAAGAGCATCGGAGTCGAGCATGTGCGCATCATGGACCCATTCGATCTGAAAGCGCTGGAGCAGGCGCTCAAAGAAGAGACCGCGCGCGATGCGCTAAGCGTGATCATCACCAAGCGCCCGTGCGTGTTGCTGGACAAGAAATATATACTCCCGCCCTATGCCATCACTGAGAAGTGCCGGAACTGCGGCGTATGCCTGCGGCTGGGCTGCCCGGCCATATCCAAGAAGGATGGCAAGATGATGATAGACGCCACCGTTTGCACCGGCTGCGGGCTGTGCCCTGAGGTGTGCGCGTTCGGCGCAATTGAGAAGGCGGGTGACGTGAAATGATGGATATACTGATCGTGGGCGTCGGCGGACAGGGCACGCTGCTGGCCAGCCGTGTGCTGGGCAATCTGGCGCTGGCTTTGGGGTACGACGTGAAGCTCTCTGAGGTGCACGGCATGGCGCAGCGCGGCGGCAGCGTGGTCACACACGTCCGTTTCGGCGAAAAGGTTTTTGCGCCCGTTATCGATGAGAACGGCGCGGACATCATTCTAGCTTTTGAAAAGCTGGAAGCTTTGAGGTGGGCAGGCCGTTTGAAAAACAACGGCCGTATGTTTATCGGCACGCAGGAGATCGCGCCGATGCCTGTGATCACGGGCGCGGAGCAGTATCCTGCGGACATCGAAGAGCGCATCAAGGCGCTCGTGCCGGACACGGTGTTTGTGGACGCGCTGCGGCTTGCTCAGGAAGCGGGCAACGCAAAGGCGGTCAACATCGTGCTGATCGGCGTGCTGGCGAAGCACATGGATATTGATAAGCAAGCCTTCCTCGAAGCCATTAAGAATACGGTTCCGGCCAAGACGCTGGACATCAACCTGATCGCATTCGAGCTGGGTTACAACGCATAACAAATTTTGGCCGACGGTTTTGGCCTGATGATGAATTTGGAGGCATACTATGTACTGGAATAAAGAACTCGAATGCATGGACAGAGAGCAGATGCGTGCCTTACAGGGGAATAAGCTGCAGGCGACAGTCAAAAAGTTGTATGAGAACGTCCCCTTCTATAAGAAGGCATTCGACGAAAAGGGCATCAAACCCGAAGACGTGAGGTCGGTGGACGATCTCAAGCACCTGCCGTTTACATTGAAAACAGACATGCGGGATAACTACCCTTTCGGGCTGTTCGCCGTACCGCAGGAGGACATCGTCCGCGTGCATGCGTCGTCCGGCACCACCGGCAAACCCACCGTGGTCGGCTATACCGCGCGCGATATCTCCAACTGGGCGGACCTGATGGCACGCACGTTCACGTTCGCGGGCGGTACTAAGGATTCCGTGATTCACGTGGCATACGGCTACGGCCTGTTCACCGGCGGCCTCGGCGCGCACTACGGCGCGGAGCGGCTGGGCGCAATGACGGTACCGGTATCCGGCGGAAACACAAAGCGCCAGATCATGCTGATGCAGGACTTCGGCGCCACCATACTCGCGTGCACGCCATCCTACGCTCTCTACCTTGCGGAAACGCTGGAGGAGATGGGTGTGGACAGGAAAGCGATGAAGCTCAAGGCGGGCGTGTTCGGCGCTGAACCGTGGACGGAAGCGATGCGCACCGAGATCGAACAGCGGCTTGGCATTCTCGCCATCGACATATACGGCCTGTCCGAGATCATGGGGCCGGGCGTCGCGTCCGACTGCGAATACAAGCAGGGGCTGCACATCGCGGAGGACTTCTTCCTGCCCGAGATCATCGATCCCGTCACGCTGGAACCTTTGCCGTATGGGGAAGAGGGCGAACTGGTTATCACCACTATCGACAAGGACGGCATACCGCTGATCCGCTACCGCACGCGGGACATCACGTCGCTGCATGCGGAAACCTGCGGCTGCGGGCGCACGCTTGTGCGTATGAACAAGGTGCTGGGCCGCAGCGACGACATGCTCATCATTCGTGGGGTCAACGTGTTCCCGTCGCAGATTGAGGGCGTGCTAGTCGAAATCGCAGATGTGTCGCCGCATTACCAGATCGTCGTGGACCGTGTGGACAACACGGACACTTTGGAGGTGCAGGTGGAGGTTTCTGCTGAGTTGTTCTCCGACGAGGTGAAGCGTCTGGAAGCGCTGGAGCACAAGATCAAAGCGGATATCCAGTCGGTGCTCAGCATCGGTGTGGACGTCACACTCGTTGAGCCCAAGACCATCGCGCGCAGTGAAGGCAAGGCCAAGCGCGTGATCGACAACCGAAAGCTTTAAATAGTAACCTTTATACTATAACAAGGAGGCGCCAGATATGATCAAGCAGATTTCTGTGTTTGTGGAAAACAAGAAAGGCCGGCTCGCGCGCATCACCGAAGTGCTGGGCGAAGGCGGTATCGACCTGATTGCGCTGTCCATCGCGGACACCACCAACTTCGGCATCATGCGCTGTATCGTGAGTAAGCCGGAAAAAGCCATCGAACTGCTCAAGTCTCACGACTTTACGGCGAGCGCCACCGAGGTGATCGTGGCTGAGGTCGTCGACAAGCCGGGCGGCTTATCGCATGTGCTGGATTTGCTCGACAAGGCAGATATTAGTGTGGAATACCTGTATTCGTTTGTGCACACCCCCAATGAGAACGCGCTCATACTGTTCCGCGTGGAAGATGTCGCGGCAGCCCAGAACGCGCTAATGGCGGGCGGCGTCAAGCTGCTGGACGAAAAGGATATTTACGGAATTTAATTCTCTGCAACGGAAGAAGGGTAACATGCTGATCAGACCGACCTATGCGAAGGTCAACTTAAGCGCGATCAAGCGGAACATAATAAGGATACAGCAGAGCTTGCCGCCAGGCACTCAGGTGTGCGCGGTGGATAAGGCGGACGGCTACGGTCACGGCAGTATTATGGTGGCCAAAGCGGCCATCGAAGCGGGCGCGTCCTTTGTGGCCGTCGCGATTCCCGAGGAAGCGGCGGTGCTGCGGGGCGAGGGCGTTGAAGCGCCAATACTCGTGCTGGGCCCCGCCAGCCTGTCCCAATGGCGGCTGGCCGCAGAGCTGGGGCTGTCCATGGTCGTCGCTTCCGAGGAGTGTATGGCATGCGCCAAGGCGGTGCGCAGCGAGACCGGGTGTACAATGCGCCTCCATCTTAAAGTTGATACGGGAATGAACCGCGTGGGGGTGCAGACGCTGGAGGACGCACAGGCACTGCTTGAAACCATCATGCGTGAAGATGGGTTGCTGCTCGAAGGGCTGATGACGCATTTTGCAGCTGCAGACGAAGCGGATAAAACGTACACACAGATGCAGAACGATCGGTTCAAGCAGTACATTGCGCTGGCGCACAGCATGGGCTTCGAGCCCATCATCCATGCGGCCAACAGCGGCGGCGCACTGGACTGCCCCGGCACCTCGTATGACATGGTACGCCTCGGCATCGCGATGTACGGCTGCTATCCGTCGCATGAGGTGACGAAGGAGGTCAGGCTGGAACCTGCGCTGTCGCTGCACACGCATATTTCCTATCTCAAAACCGTGAAGCCGGGTGACAAGCTGAGCTACGGCTGCACCTTCGAGGCAACTGGGCCGCTGCACATCGCCACCATACCCATCGGTTACGCAGACGGCTACAACCGGCTGCTGTCCAACCGCGGTGAGGTGCTGGTACACGGGCGTCGCGCGCGGATCGTTGGGCGGGTGTGCATGGACCAGTCGCTTATCGACGTGACAGGCATACCGGATGTGCGTCTGCACGACGACGTGGTGTGCATCGGCACTCAGAACGGAGACCGCATCTCCACCGAGGAACTGGCGGCACACTGCGGTACCATCAACTACGAGATACTGTGCGCGCTGTCGCAGCGCGTACCGAGATTGTATTACGAGGAATAGGTCAGATGGATAAAGCGGAATTACGGCGGGATATGCTGAAAAAAAGACAGCTTATGGAACCACGGGAAGTCTGTGAGAAGAGCGGGCTTATCACAAACGCGCTGCTGGATTTAGACTGCGTTCAGAATGCCAATTGCGTCATGGCGTACTGCTCTTACAAAAACGAACCGGATCTGATGGGGTTTGTGCACGCGCTTCTTGACATGGGCAAGCACGTAGCGCTGCCCTATGTGACGGGCGATGACAGCATGATCGCGGTGGATTATAACTTTGAATCGGTGATGAAGAGCAACATGTTTGGCATCCCAGAACCGGTGCTCAGTAACGAAAGCGAGAATGTGGAGCCGGATGTGGTGCTGGTACCTGGCGTGGCCTTTGGAGCGGATCTGAACCGTATCGGTTATGGTGTGGGATATTTTGACCGTTTCTTAAAGGAAACGAGTGCGTTTAAGGTGGGCATCTGCTTCGATATGCAGGTGGTGACAAGCATTAAGTCGGAGCCGCACGATGTCCGCATGGACATGGTTGTCACCGAGCGGCGCGTCATCACGCCAAAGGAGCTGTAGCTCTGTGCGCGTGATCGCAGGGGAGTACCGGGGACGGCGGCTGGCCGCGTCAGCAGGCAGCATCGCGAGGCCCACGACTGACCGCGTAAAGGAAGCGATGTTCGCTGTGATACAGTTCGACGTGGCCGGAGCGCGCGTACTGGATGCGTTTGCGGGCAGTGGGGCGCTTGGAATTGAAGCGCTGTCGCGCGGAGCGGCGCATGTGGACTTTGTGGAAAAGGAACCGGCCTGCCTCATGGTGCTGGAGGAAAACGTTAAGGCGGTGGGTGCGAAAAACGCCAGAATTCTGCGCGGCGATGTATTGAAGCTGATACCGGCTCTGGGGCCTTACGAACTGATACTGCTTGACCCGCCGTATGATGCTGGTTACTATACGCCGGTGCTGGAGATGGTACGCGACCACGGTATATTATCAGAAGGCGGGATCGTTGTCGCGGAATGCCGAAAGACGTTTGATTTATCCGTGCCGATAGGGTATAATCTGACAAAGCGCAAAGATTATGGGGATATCTCCCTGCTCTTTCTGGTCTATGGAGAAACTAAGTGAAAAAAAGCGTATATCCCGGAAGCTTTGATCCCGTCACTTCCGGACATCTGGATATCATCGAACGCGCGTCCGCTATGTTTGACGATGTGACGGTGGCAGTGCTGATTAATAAAAATAAGCAGCCGGCTTTTTCGGTGGAGCAGCGTATGGATTTCATCCGGCGCAGCACGAGCCATTTGCCCGGTGTGTCGGTGGACTGCTTTTCCGGGCTGTTGGTGGACTATATGAAAGCGAGGAAGGCTAACATCGTGATCCGCGGCCTTCGTGCCATTTCCGATTTTGAGTACGAGTTTCAGATGGCGGCGATGAACGCAAAGCTTGCGCGCGATGTGGAAACTATTTTCCTGATGACGGATATAAATCATTCTTTCCTGAGTTCCAGCATGGTGAAAGAGCTGGTCTATCATGGCGGGAAGATCAAAGGGTTGGTGCCGTCGGGAATTGAAGAGGATGTGATCAGGTATTTCAGCAGGTGAGGATATGAAAGTATTTGAATTGATGGACGAGTTGAAAGAAGAGCTGGAGAACAGCCCGAAAGCGGTTTTTTCCAATAAGCGCTCCGTTGATTTTGATATCGTCTGCGAAATATTGGCCGATATTCGAAAAACACTCCCGACGGAAATGGAGCAGGCTGCGGAGATCGTCCGGGAAAAGGAAGCAATTCTTGAGGCTGCGCGCGAAGAAGCGGCATCCATCATCAAGAGTGCGGACGACGAACTGCAGATGCGCATCTCCGAAGAGAGTGTAGCTCAGGAAGCCGAGGCAAAGTCGCGTCAGCTGATGGCACAGGCGGAAGCCAACGCCAAAGAGATCACGATCGGCGCGAAGGAATACGCCGACGATATACTGGCTGAGCTTGAAAACTACCTGGCCGATTATTTGAAGGTTCTTCGTAAGAACCGTCTTGAGCTGGCCAGCAAGAAGAAGAGGGATGAGCGTGCTGCCAGGACTTGATAAGCAGCACGACAACCGTAACGATGACTGCAAAAATGACGCCGCCGAAAGCGGCTGTTTTTGTTTCCGGCAACAGTGTTGATACCGTACGGGAAAGCGGGAAAACAGCAAGCAGAAAAGCTGTCAACACCGAGGCGATGATGCCTTGTATCGTTTTGGCGATCACAAAGCGCTTTAGCACGAGGCCGGAAGGTGCACATACGGCGCGCGTCTGCATGTGGACACTAAGGCCTCCGAATGCGACGATGCCGGAAGCCAGTATGAGCTTGACTGTCATGTCGGTACTAAGGGCAGCGATACGCGCGCAGCCTGCCGTCATTTCCACGCCGCCGGCCAGCAGCGCCGCAGCCGCGCTGTTGTCCAGCCCGGCCAGCTTGGTCAGCGGCGAATAGAGCCAGGTCAGCACATCCATCACGCCCGTCACCGACAGCAGTTCCAACATAACAGAGAATAATATGATGTAACCGCCGATCTTCAGCAATGCCCAGAGTGATTTCTCCACACTGGTGGACAGCATGGTGCCCACGGGGGGGCATGAAGCGGCATCCGCTCTGAAACGCTTCCATGATTCTTTTAAGCGAACGCCAGATGTACGCGGCGCGGGATAACGGCTGCGGTCGAAGAGGCCCAGAATGATGCCCACGATGACGGCGGACAGATAGTGCGCTGCTGCAAGATAGGGACCCGCTCCTGGCAAGCCCAGCATTCCGGCGCTTACTGCGCCTGTTAAAAACACAGGACCGGTCACGCTGGTAAAACGCACGATGCGCTGTGCGTCCGGCTCAGATACTTCGCCATGCGCGTAGAGTTCGGCGGAAAGACGCGCGCCCACCGGATAGCCTGAAACAGCTGAAGCCAAGAAAACATAGGCGCTCTCGCCAGGCGCAAAAAACAAAAGGCGTGTCAGTGGAGTAAAAAAGGCCGAGATAAGCCGGACGACACCAGTTTCCAGCAGCAGAAAAGAAGCCGCCATGAAGGGCAGCAGCGAGGGCAGAACGGCGGTCAGCCAAAGCTCCAGGCCAAAGCGCGCACTGCTCAGACAGTTTTCAGGATAAATCAACAGCATCACCGCCATGGCGATGATGACGGGGATTAATGCCAGTTTTCTCATCATATCACACCTTATTTCATGGATATGAAAAGGTCCGGCACGGTATGAATCAGATGAGCAGCCTTTCGGTGAAGTCACGATCAGCGACATTATAGGGGGGATGTGTTTGCGCAAGCGCCCAGACGGCGGTGGAAGCCGAATCCATTGAGGAGTACAGCTGTGATGCGGCGGACGTGACGAGCGGCACGGCAGCGGCATCAGCCAGCGCAGACATCACGGAGGAATCACGCGCGGAGAGCACGCGGATGTGCGAGACGGACGCCGCGTTATAGTTGACGACCATGTCGCGCGTGATGCCCAGCAGCGCACAGAGCAGTATGCGTGAGATGCGCGAATAAGCATACCTCTTGGTTTTCACGCGGGTGATGATCTCATCACGTGTCCCGCATTTCTGCGCCGCGGCATAGATGCGGTTCTCCAGCCCCTCGGACACATCGGGCAATGACGCAATGTATTCCGGTCCGTGCAGCCGCAACGTGTGCAGCAACGCGGCATCAAACACGTTTGGGTAAACCGGAGACAAACCGGATTCAAACGCCCTGCGCACGATTTCGGCACAGGCGGGCGGCATTGCGGCCAGTGCGTCTGAGGTTTTGCCTTCGGCCAGTGCGCGGCGGATGGCGGTGGCGCTGGGCAGATGCACGGCGATGTCCTGCGAATGATAGTCCGCACCCTCGCGCTTTACCACATACGGCGTTATACTCGGAGCAAACCTGTTGATTGCTTTTATATATTCGATGCCGAGTATCGCACCCGGCATGGAGGCGATGCCCGGAGCATCCGCGGCCAGCGCGCGTGCCCGCGCGAAACTACTGCCTTGAGCGAGGTGTTTTTTAAGCCGGTCACTGAAGACCATGTTTTCATCAGCGACTGTTTGCGCGATGCCGGACAGCAAACCTAAATCGTCTGTTTCACAACCGAAGCACAGATCGGAAGCCCCCGCAGCGGCCAGCACCTTCACGCCGCCCGACGAAAAACCTTCGGCGCTCTGTATGGCAAAGAGCAGCGGCAACTCGATCACGGCGTCTGCACCGCCAGAAATCGCGCATGCAGCACGCGTCCATTTGTCGAGTATGGCGGGCTCGCCACGCTGCACGAAACTGCCGCTCATCGCGCAGATCACGATGTCCGCGCCTGTTTCGCGGCGGGAAAGTGCAATGTGGCGCGCGTGACCCGAATGAAACGGGTTATATTCTGCGACGATGCCGCAAATCCGCATAAATTCTCCTTTTCAAACTTGTTGAAATTATATATAATAGCATTTGTTCTTATTATAGCATTACAATGCGGTATTGTTAAAATAAAAAATTGCTATATCGAAGGGAGTACATGGGGAACAATGGGACTAATGGACGAGATCAAGAGTAAGGCGCGCGCCGATCTCAAAAGGATCGTGCTGCCTGAAGGAGCGGAGGAGAGAACGGTCCAAGCGGCCGCGATCATCGCCAAGGAGGGCCTTGCCAAGGTCATACTGGTAGGCAGCTCCGGGGAGATCAAAAAGCAGGCACCCGACATCGACAGTCAAGAAAACATCACCATCATTGATCCGGCAGCATCGGATAAACTCAGCGCATACGCAGACACCTTCTACGAGCTGCGCAAAAGCAAAGGTATCACACAGGAAGCGGCGCTCAAGGCTGTAACAGACCCACTCTACTACGCGTGTATGATGATCAAAATGGGCGATGCGGACGGCATGGTCGCAGGCGCAATCAACACAACGGCAAACACACTTCGTCCGGCACTTCAGATAATCAAAACTTCACCCGGCATATCAGTCGTATCCAGCTGTTTTATCATGATATTGAAAAATGAAGATTACGGCCATAATGGCGTCATGGTATTTGGCGACTGCGCTGTGAACCCGAATCCCGACGCGGAGCAGCTCGCGGCTATTGCTGTATCCACCGCCAAAACGGCTGCGCAGCTGACGGGTATGGATCCCAAGGTCGCGATGCTGTCGTTCTCTACCAAGGGGAGCGCCAAGCACGAACTGGTGGACAAGGTCGCACAAGCCACAGCGCGCGTGAAGGAACTGAACCCGTCTCTGATGGTGGATGGCGAGCTGCAGGCGGACGCTGCGCTGGTCGCTTCCGTCGGGCAGCTCAAGTCGCCCGGCAGCCCGGTGGCGGGTCATGCCAACGTACTGATCTTCCCCGATCTTCAGGCGGGCAACATCGGCTACAAGCTGGTGCAGCGCCTCGCGGGAGCGGAAGCCGTCGGCCCGATCTGTCAGGGTCTTGCAGCGCCCGTCAACGATCTGTCGCGCGGCTGCAGCGTGGAAGATATCGTCTCTGTGGTGGCCATTACGGCTGTGCAGGCTCAAGGCTAATAAAAGGAGTATAAACATGAATATATTGGTTATCAATGCAGGAAGCTCGTCGCTGAAATATCAATTGATTGAAATGATCAAACAAGAAGTCGTCGCCAAGGGCGCGGTGGAGCGCATCGGCATTGAGGGCTCTATACTGACGCACAAGCCCGAGGGCAAGGACAAGGTGGTTATCAAGCAGGAGATGCCGGACCATAAGGTAGCGATACAGCTGGTGCTGCACGCGATCACCGACAAAGAACATGGCGTGCTGTCCAGTATGGACGAGATCAACGCGGTGGGGCACCGCGTAGTGCACGGCGCAGAGTTCTTTTCTGGCAGCGTTGTCATCACCGACGAGGTGATCGCTGCGCTCAAAGAATGCTCGGAGTTGGCACCGTTGCACAACCCAGCAAACCTGATGGGTATTGAAGCCTGCCGCAGCATCATGCCGAATGTACCGATGGTAGGCGTGTTCGATACGGCTTTCCATCAGTCAATGCCCAAGCAGGCCTATCTGTACGGCCTGTCGTATGAGGCTTACAGCAAGTATCGTATCCGCCGTTACGGCTTCCACGGCACTTCGCATAAATACGTTGCGAATCGCTACGCCGAGCTGATCGGAAAGGACATCAAGGATCTTAAGATCATCACCTGTCACTTGGGTAACGGCTCCAGTATCACAGCGGTGGACGGTGGCAAATCAGTGGATACAACAATGGGCTTCACGCCGCTCGAGGGCCTTATGATGGGAACGCGCTCGGGCGATATCGACCCGGCTATCGTGCCTTATCTGATGAACAAGATGGAAATGAGCTTAGAACAAGCCATCAGTTATCTGAACAAGGAATGCGGCGTGTACGGACTTTCCGGCGTTTCCAGCGATTTCAGAGACCTTTGGGCCGCTTCCGAGGCCGGAAACGAACGCGCGACCGTGACGCTTCAGGTGTTCTGCTACCGCGTTCGCAAGTTCATCGGTGCGTATGCGGCAGCGATGGGCGGCGTTAACGCCATCATCTTTACCGCGGGCATTGGCGAGAACGATCACCTCGTCCGTGAGTGGTGCGTGGAGGGACTTGGATTTCTGGGTGCGAAGTTGGACAAGGCATTCAACAAGGAAAACGAGCATGTCCGTTCCGACGGCGTGAAACTGTCCACACCTGATTCCACCGTCGAGATCTGGTGCGTACCTACAAACGAGGAACTGGCCATCGCCAAGGAAACCTACACACTCTGCAAATAGGCCGTGGACAAAACGGCATCAAGAGTGTATAATGAGTCATCCGAAGGGGACATCCGCTTATTACGTACCGCTTTTCGCAGGGACTTTCCGACGTGACTGCAATCGGAAAGGGGCGGTTTTGAGACGGGGAACAGCCGCTTTGCGTTGCGAATAGTATTCAAGCGCTCAAGAATGATCTTGGGAAACTGGGTGGTACCGCGGGCTTAAGTGTAACGCTCGTCCCTGTCGAAAGGCAGGGACGTTTTTGTATAAAGAAAAGGTTTAACAGATTGGAAGAGGTGAAGGGATGCTGACAAAAGCGCCCAAAGGCACGAAGGATGTACTGCCCGTACAGAGTGCCGGGTGGCATTATGTTGAGAGTGCAGCGCGGGAGGTTTGCTCGTTGTTCGGGTACAGGGAAATACGTACGCCGGTGTTTGAGCACACCGAACTGTTTTTGCGCGGCGTGGGTGATACCACGGACATCGTGCAAAAGGAGATGTACACGTTTGAGGATAAGGGTGGGCGCAGCATCACGCTGAAGCCGGAAGGTACGGCAGGTGTGGTGCGCAGCTTTGTGGAGAACAGCCTGTATGCCGAGGCACTGCCAGTGAAGATGTATTACCTGAACGCGCCGGTGTTTCGTTACGAACGTCCGCAGGCGGGGCGTTTGCGGGAGCACCACCAGTTTGGCATTGAGGCTTTCGGGGCACCAGGCCCGTCCATTGATGCTGAGGTCATCTCTGTGGCGTTGACGCTGTTCAAGAAGCTGGGCATCACCAGCCTTGCACTTAACATCAACAGCATTGGCTGCAAAGAATGCCGGCCGGCATATAATGCGGCATTGCGGGAATATTTGAAGCAGAACGAGGACAAGCTGTGCGGCGTTTGCCGTGAGCGCATGGTCACCAATCCGCTGCGGGTATTGGATTGCAAGTTGGACAGCTGTCAGGAGATCGTGCGAAACGCGCCCAAGATGCTGGACATGTTGTGCGGCGATTGCGGCGGTCATTTTGAAGGTTTGCAGCAGCGTCTGAAGAGTTCGGATATCGAATATAAGATCAATCCATTGATCGTCCGCGGTCTGGATTACTACACTAAGACTGTGTTCGAGATCATCTCAACGAGCATCGGCGCGCAGGGCACCGTGTGCGGCGGCGGCCGTTACGACGGGCTGGTTGAGGAACTGGGCGGGCCGTCCATGCCGGGCGTGGGTTTTGGCATGGGGCTGGAACGTCTTCTGCTGGTGCTAGAATCTCTGGGCATCGAGCTGCCTTCGCCGTCATTATGCGACGTGTTCGTCTGCACGCTGGGCGATGCCGCTGCGGTTGAAGGCTTCCGCGTTGTCAGCGGCCTTCGAGACGCCGGTATCAAAGCCGAGTGTGACCACATGGGTCGCAGCCTTAAAGCGCAATTAAAATATGCTGGTAAGATCAGCGCGGAATACGCGGCCATCATCGGGGACGATGAGCTGGCTAAGGGAGTCGCCGTGCTGCGTAATATGAAGAAGAGCGAAGAGAATATAGTTCCGTTGACGGAGCTACATCAATTTATAAAGAAAGGCTGATTAATATTATATGAGCGAGTTCCTGCAGGGGTGGAAGAGGACGGATTACTGCACCAGCTTCACGACGGAGGACGTCGGTAAAGACGTGACGCTGATGGGCTGGGTGCAGACGCGGCGTGACTTCGGCGCGCTGGTGTTTGTGGATTTGCGTGACCGGACAGGGTTGATGCAGGTGGTGTTCGACGAGTCTGTGATTGAGGGCGACTTCGACCGCGTTGCCGGACTGCGCAGCGAGTTTGTCATCGCTGTGCGCGGGCTGATCGTTCGGCGTGATCCTGAGACAGTTAATGAGAAGCTGCCCACCGGCCTGATTGAAGTGAAGGCGCGGGAGATGAAAGTGCTGAGCCGCGCACAGACACCGCCTTTTGAAATCGAGGACGATACCGCTGTGCGCGAGGAACTGCGCCTGAAATACCGCTTCCTGGATTTGCGCCGCCCGACGATGCAGCGAAACATGATGGTGCGCAGCCAGATAGCCGCAGCCGCGCGGGATTATCTGGTGAGCAACGGCTTCATCGACATTGAGACACCGATGCTCACCAAGAGTACACCCGAGGGCGCACGCGATTATCTGGTGCCGTCGCGCATCCATCAGGGCAGCTTCTACGCGCTGCCGCAGTCGCCGCAGACGCTCAAGCAGATACTGATGATATCCGGTTTCGACCGCTACTTCCAGATCGTCAAGTGCTTTCGCGACGAGGACCTGCGGGCAGACCGCCAGCCGGAGTTTACGCAGATCGACATCGAGATGTCGTTCGTGGACGTGGACGATATATTGACGATGAACGAAGGGCTCATCTCGCATGTATTCAAGCAGGTCATGGACGTGGACGTGCCGCTGCCGCTGCGCCGCCTGCCCTATAGGGAAGCGATGGATCGATTCGGTTCGGATAAGCCGGACACGCGCTTCGGGCTGGAGCTGGTGAACGTCAGCGACATCGTGGAGAACAGCGGCTTTCAGGTGTTCTCGTCCGTCGTGAAGAACGGTGGCAGCGTCCGCGCGGTCAATGCCAAGGGCTGTGTGGAGAAGTTCGCACGCCGTGAGATCGATGCACTGGTGGACTTCGTGAAGATATACGGCGCGAAGGGCATGGCGTGGATATCGATGAAGGAAGACGGTATGCAGTCGCCCATCACCAAGTTCTTCACAGATGAAGAGATGGCCTCGCTGCTGGAACGGACAGGCGCGGAAACGGGTGACATCATATTCTTCGTGGGTGACAAGGACAAGGTGGTTTACGATTCGCTGGGTGCGTTGCGCTTAAAGCTGGCGAAGAAGCTGGAGCTCATTGACGAGAGCAAATGGGACCTGCTGTGGGTGGTGGACTTCCCGGAATTCGAATACAGCGAAGAAGAGAAGCGATACATGGCGATGCACCATCCGTTCACGTCGCCCAAGGATGAGGATCTGGATAAGCTGGAAACAGACCCGGGCAGCGTATATGCCAAGGCCTATGACATCGTGCTGAACGGCAACGAGATCGGCGGCGGCAGCATCCGTAACCACTCGATGGAGGTGCAGGAACGGATGCTCAAGGCGCTCGGTTTCTCTCAGGAGGATGCGTGGGAGAACTTTGGCTTCCTGCTCGAAGCTTTGAAGTTCGGCGCGCCGCCGCACGGCGGTATCGCGTTTGGCCTCGACCGACTGGCGATGCTGCTGCTAGGCTGTTCGTCCATCCGCGACGTCATCGCCTTCCCGAAGGTTCAGAACGCATCGTGCCTGATGACCAACGCACCGTCCCGTGTGTCGACCAAGCAGCTGCGCGAGCTGGGGATCAAAATCACGGAATAAGGTTCATGTATGGAAAACCTGACTGAATACGGAGAAGTAACGAAAATAAAGGGCAGTGTGGCGCACGTGAAGTTCACAAGAACTTCTGCGTGCGGCCGCTGTCATGCCTGTGGTATGTTGGCCAACCAGAACGATATCACTATTCAAGTGGAAAACGAGCTGAACGCGGCTGTTGGAGACAAGGTGGCCGTCAGTATCCGCATCAAAAAAGCGCTGGGGGCATCCGCCCTCGCGTACGTGTTTCCGCTTATCATGCTGGTGTTGGGTGTGCTGGTTGGCTGGTTGTTGTCCGGAGTATGGGGTGTTTTCTCCAATTCGGAGATGGCGATGGCGCTGTGCGGGCTGGGGTTTGCGCTGCTGTCATTTGTACTGTTAAAAATCGCCGCGCCGTTGTATAATAAAAAAGTGAGCAATGTCTACAAAATGGTGGACAAAAGATAAAGTTTATAATTTCATAAGGAGAAATGTTATGTCTGCAAAAGCTGTACAAATTACCAATGTCAGTTTTGATGAGAAGGTGTCCAGCAACGCCCATCCGGTGCTTGTGGACTTCTGGGCCGAATGGTGTGCTCCGTGCCGTATGCTCTCGCCTACGATCGACCAGATCGCCGAGGACTACGACGGCAAAGTGACGGTGGGCAAAATTAACATCGATGAGGAGCCGGAGTTGGCCCAGCGCTTTGGAGTAATGAGCATTCCCACGTTGATTCTTTTCAGCGAAGGCAATGTCGTCTCCAAAACTGTGGGTGTGGTTGGAAAAGACAAAATTGCGGCAATGATCGACATGGCACTTTAAAAAAAGATAGTCTTTTTCCGGTATTCTTGTTATAATATCACTTGTTAATATGAAGTGGGGGCTGTTATGGAACCGTTAAGAGTATCGACCAAGTCACAACCAAAATCCGTGGCGGGTGCCATTGCGGCCATGGTCAATGACCATAACCGTGCAGAGGTGCTGGCTGTGGGGGCCGGTGCTGTTAATCAGGCCATCAAAGCCATCGCGATTACGCGCGGGTATATGGCACCGCGAGGTATTGATCTCGTCGTGATCCCCGCTTTCACCAATATTGAGATAGACGGCGTATCAAGAACATCGATCAAACTGCTTGTCGAGGTTCGTTGAGCGGTCAGCGGACATCAAGGCTTCGGCAGCATATGCCGATTTTTTTTTGGAAAAGCAGCGGTAAGACGGCATAACATTTCTGGCATAAAAATTCGGAAAGGGCGTAGCTGATATTGTTTTTAAAATGCATAGAAATGTCCGGGTTCAAATCCTTCCCGGAAAAGACGCAAATGCATATGAACGGGTCGATCATCGGCGTGGTGGGCCCCAACGGCAGCGGCAAGAGCAACGTGTCAGACGCGGTGCGGTGGGTGTTGGGCGAACAGAGCGCCAAGTCGCTGCGCGGCGGCATGATGCAGGATGTGATATTCGCGGGCACGCAATCGCGCAAGCCGCGTTCCTACTGCGAGGTCACGCTGCTGTTCGATAACGATGATCATAAAATGGGGCCTGAGTTCTCGGAAATCGAGGTGACGCGCAAACTGTACCGGTCCGGTGAGAGCGAGTATTTCATCAACGGCACCAGATGCCGCTTAAAGGACATACTGACGCTGTTCCGCGACACCGGCATCGGGCGCGAGGGCTATTCCATTATCGGGCAGGGCCGCATCGACGAGATACTCAGCGACAAGTCGCTGGACAGAAGACGTGTTTTTGAAGAGGCTTCGGGCATCATGAAATACCGCGTGCGTAAGGAGGAAGCGGAGCGTAAACTGGAAAAGACGCACGAGAACATGCAGCGCGTGACGGATATACTCGCGGAGCAGGCGTTTATGCTGGAACCGTTAAAAAAACAGGCGGAGGATGCAGCGGTTTATCTGGAACTTGGAAAGAGGCTGCGGGTGCTGGATGTAAACTTGTTTTTGCAGCAGTGTGATAAATTGCGTGAGCGCATCATGAAACTGGAGCAGCAGCGGCGTGAGCTGGAAGAGGAGCGCGAAAACAAAGAACGACAGTCAGAGGAGATGACGGCAAGGCTGGCCGCTATGCAGGAACAGGCGCGCCAGTCTGAGGATGATACCGGTGCCTTGGCCGAAAAACTCAGCATCGCGATGGCGGAGCTGGAGCGTGTGGAAGGCGAGTTGAAGCTGTGTGACGAACGCATACAGAACAACGAAAAGGATACGCAGCGCATCCGCGGTGAGGTAGAGGAAGCGGCCGTCAAAGCGTCGAACGCAGCACAAAACGAGCTGACCAACCAGCAGCGGCTGGCTGGGATCGAAGAGGAGCTTGCAAAGAACAGAAAAGGCATCAGCGATGCGCAGACTGAGCTGAATCAGCTGAATAAGGATATTGAAGACAAGGCCAAGATTATAGAGTCGGCGCAGAGCGCGCGTGTGGAGTCCATCGAGCGGATGGCGGATGTGCGCAGTGCAGTGGCCGCATTGGAGGAAAAGAGAAGCAGTCTGGCGCAGCGCATCGAGGAAATGAAGCAGCGCGCGGCTGAAGCCGAGGCGGAGAAGAACAGGCTGGGGCAGACACTATCGGCGCTGGAGGAGGAGCAGCAACGCATCCGGCAGCGCTCGGACGACGCCCGAAGTGCGTTCAACGAAGCGGTTCAGCGGGACCGGCAGGCGATGCAGGATGCGGCGGCGGCGCAGCAGGCATTGGAAGCGGCGCGGCGTGAGTACGCTACCTGCGTGTCTTCGGCGAAGATGCTGACGGACTTGAAGGACAGCTACGAGGGGTACATGGACAGCGTAAAGAACCTGATGCTGTCTGCGCGCAGCAGCCCGGATATTTCCCAGCGCATACGCGGTACAGTGGCGGACGCGCTACGTGTGCCCGCAAAATACGAGACAGCGGTGGAAGCCTGCCTTGGTGGCGCCCTGCAAAACGTCATCGTGGGGGACGAGTACGACGCCAAGCATATCATCTCCCATCTGAGAAAGAATAACATGGGGCGGGTCACGTTCCTGCCTGTCAATAGCCTCAGAGTGCGCGCGTTATCCGGCGAAGAACGGGCGGCGCTTAAAGAACCTGGCGTGCTGGGTGTGGCATCCGAGCTGGTGGCCTGCGCGGACGGGGTGCGCAGCGCGATCGATTTTCTCTTGGCGCGTACGGTGATCGTAGACGAGTCGGAAACCGCCATTCAGGTGATGCGGCGCTGCAGCCAGTCGCTGCGTGTGGTGACAGTGGCGGGCGATGTATTCAACCCGGGCGGTTCCATCATGGGCGGCAGCCTCAAGCGGGAGCGGAGCGGCCTGGTGTCCCGCGACCGGCGTGAGGAGGAGCTTAAAGCGCACGCTGAGCAATTGAAGAGCAACGTCGCGACACTGGAACAAGCGCTGGCGGACAAGGTAAAGGAGCGGGAGGCTCAGCAGAAGCGTATTGAAGAACTGCGCACCGGTCTGCATGATGGCGAGGTGGAAGCGGCGGCTGTGCGCGAGAAGCGCGAGGCGCTGGGCGCGGCGCAGACGGACGCGGCGCTTCGGGTGTTTACGCTAAAGAAGGAACTGGATGCGCTGGGAGAAACGATGACGCACACCCTTCAGGAGCTGGAGGGCTTCGCGGAGTTGCAGCAGGATATGCAGCATGCCAGCGAGACGCGCGGTGAGGATGTGAAACGGCTGGAGGAAGAATACAGCCAAAGAAATGCGCGCATTGAGGAGTTGAAACGGATTATCCATGACGCGGAAGTGAACATCGCAGGACTGTTCCGCGAAAACGCTGCGCTGGTGAGCGACAATATGCGTCTGGGGCTGGAGAAGCAGGAAGCGGAGCGCCAGCGCGCGGCCAAAGCCAAGACGCTGGAGCTGCAGCGGGAGAGCGCGGGCAACCTGTGCGATTTTAAAGCGCAGCTGCAGGAGACGTACAACAGCCGCGCGGCCGTATTGGAGTCGCACAAACGGCAGCAGGGGGAGATGGCGGAAGGTCGTCTGGCACTGCTGGACAAGCTGTCGGCGTTGGAAACGGAGCTTGAGCAGACGCGGCGAAATGTAACCGATTTGAAGGAGAAGAGCCTGCGAACCGGGTTTAACGCGGAGAAGGCACAGACAGATATCGAGACGGCGCAGAACCGCCTGTGGGACAGCTACCAGCTGACCTATGCCAACGCGATGGCAGAGAGGGAGGACATCGAGCTGTCCGGCGCGGCGGCCGAGGCCGAAGATATCCGTATGCGCCTGCGTGAGATGGGCAGCGTGAATCCGGCGGCTATCGACGACTACGCAGCTCTCAAGGAGCGCATGTCGTCTCTCGCAACCCAGAAAGAGGACATGCTGTCCGCTGAGGAGGACTTGCGTAAGCTGATTACGTCGTTGCTGTCTGAGATGAAGCGGACGTTCCGTCAGAGCTTTGAGCAGATCAACATACATTTTGGCAAGACGTTCAAGGAGTTGTTTGACGGCGGGCGTGCCGAGCTGATACTCGAAGAGGGCGATATCATGGAGTGCGGTATCGAAATCGTGGCAGAGCCGCCCGGCAAGAAGCTGCAGAAGCTGTCGCTGCTGTCCGGCGGAGAGAAGGCGCTGACGGCCATCAGTTTGCTGTTTGCGTTGCTTAAGATAAACCCGTCGCCCGTGTGCATCCTGGATGAGATCGACGCGGCGCTTGACGATGCCAACGTGGCTAAGTTCTCGGAGTATCTGGAAAAGTACGCTGCGCGGGACGTGCAGTTTATCGTCATTACACACCGCAAACCCACGATGTCGGTGTGTGATAGTCTGTACGGGTTGGCCATGGAGGAAAAAGGCGTGTCCAAGCTGCTCTCAGTGCGGCTGGACAGGGAGGGCGCATGAGCTCATTCTTTGAAAAAATCAGAGGCGGGCTGAAAAAGACCCGCGATAACATATCCACGAAAGTCAACGGCGTGCTGGCATCGTTCAAGAAGATTGATGACGAGTTTTATGACGAGCTTGAGGAGACGCTGATTCTTTGCGACATCGGCGTGAGCGCGACGGAGACTATCATATCAGCGCTGCGCCGCCGGGTGAAGGAAGACAAGCTGACCGATCCGGCATCGCTGAAGCCTGTGCTCATCGAGATCATCGCCGACATGCTGCCCAAGGGTCAAGCGCATATCGAGTCGCCATGCGCGGTGCTGGTGGTGGGCGTCAACGGCGTCGGAAAGACGACGGCGATCGGCAAGATGGCGCACTATCATGTGTCGCGCGGCAAGTCGGTAGTGCTGGCGGCGGGAGATACCTTCCGCGCGGCAGCGGCCGAGCAGTTGTCTATGTGGGGTGAACGCGCGGGCGTACGCGTCGTGAAATACGGCGAGGGCGCGGACCCGGCGGCAGTGGTGTACGACGCAGTGGATTCCGCGCAGCACCGCAGCATCGACATCGTGATCTGTGACACGGCGGGGCGCTTGCACAACAAAAAGAACCTGATGAACGAGCTGAGTAAGATCAGCCGAGTAATCGAGAAGTCTTACGACGAGGCACACCGGCACACGTATCTGGTGCTGGATGCCACCACGGGACAGAACGCCATCGCGCAGGCGCGGGAGTTCAGTCAGGTGACGCAGCTCACCGGGCTGATACTGACCAAGGTGGACGGCACCGCGAAGGGCGGCATCGTCTGCGCTATCTGCGACGAGCTGAAGCTGCCCGTCGTATTCCTGGGCGTCGGCGAGGGCATGGAAGACCTCGAGCCGTTCGATGCGATGGATTTCGCCCGCAGCTTGTTTGAGTAGGCCTGTGCAATACAAGAGATTAGCCCTTTGAGGGCGCCGCCCTCAAGCCCCTGCTCAAGGGATGCATCCCTTGAAATCCCATTAGAAAAATGCCTAACGTCATTTTTTATACATTTGTTGATTTGCTCATCGTGTTTTCTGCGGGAGGATGAAGGGAATGTGAATGGCGATTGTGCTTTTTATAAAATACGCCAAATGCCGTTGGTCATTTGGCTGATAGGATGCTACAGGGGCGTGCCCCTGTAGCGGAGGTTTTGGAGGCGCCGCCTCCAAGATCGCAGACATTCATTTGCGGACATATTTTTAGGCTGTAAAGTTTTTTAGCTTTACAGTGTTTTATTTTTATGCTATAGTGCAAAAGTATTAAATGAATGAAGGTCTGCAGATGGAGAAGGATTTCGATACGGTGCTGCTGCTGGACACTTATGCAGGCCTGCTGACGGAAAAACAGCGGCAGCTGTGCGATATGTACTACAATCAGGACTACTCGCTGGCGGAGATCGCGGAGGTCATGCACATCACGCGGCAAGCCGCGCGTGACGGCATCGGCAAGGCGCGCGTCCGGCTGCAGTCGCTTGAAGAAGCATTGGGGCTTTCGCGCAAACGGCAAAATACGCTGGAAGTGCTGGAGCAGGCACGCAGCGGACAGCGCCAAATGGACGAAGTATTGAGCGAACTATCCGATATATGGGAGCAACAAGATGGCATTTGAAGGTCTTTCGGAAAAACTTTCACACATATTTTCCAAGCTGACCAACCGGGGCAAGCTGACGGAGGTTGAGGTCAAGGCCGCACTGCGCGAGATCAAGCTGGTGCTGCTGGAAGCGGACGTCAACTTCAAGGTGGTTAAAGAATTTTTGAACCGAGTGGGCGAACGTGCCGTGGGTGACGAGGTGCTGGAAAGCTTAACGCCCGGCCAGCAGGTGATCAAGATCGTCCGTGACGAGCTGGTGCAGACACTGGGCGAGCGATACGAGGGCGTGCATTTTGCCGCCAATCCGCCCACTATGGTAATGATGTGCGGTTTGCAGGGCGCGGGTAAAACCACGATGTGCGGCAAACTGGCGAAGCTTTGGATCAAAGAGGGCCGCAGCGTGATGCTAGCGGCGCTGGACATATACCGACCGGCGGCGATCAAGCAGCTGGAAGTGGTGGCCTCTCAGGCGGGTGCGCTGTTCTTCGAACGCGGCACGCAGGACCCGGTGAAGACGGCCAAAGAAGCGCTGGAGGAAGCGCACCGCAAGCTGGTGGACGTGGTGATATTGGACACGGCGGGCCGCCTGCACATTGATGCGGAGATGATGGACGAGGTCAAGCGCGTGGCAGCAGCGGTCAAACCGCACGAGAAGCTGCTGGTGATAGACGCGATGACGGGACAGGATGCGGTGAACGCGGCCACAGCCTTTAATGAACAGCTGGAACTGACGGGCGTGGTGCTGACCAAGCTGGACGGCGACACGCGCGGCGGCGCGGCGATATCCGTCAGGGCCGTCACCGGCAAGCCCATCAAGTTCGCGGGCGTGGGCGAGAAACTGACGGACGTGGAGGTGTTCCACCCGGACCGCATGGCGGGCCGCATACTTGGCATGGGAGACGTCTTGTCGCTGATCGAGAAGGCGGAACAGGGCTTTGAGGTGGAGAAAGCGGCGGCGCTGGAAAAGAAGCTGCGCAAAGCTGAATTCACATTGGAAGATTTTTTGGACCAGATGGCGCAGCTTAAGAAGATGGGCGGACTTCAGGAGATGCTGGGCATGATCCCGGGCGGCAACAAACTGGGTAATGTGCAGCTGGACGAGAAGCAGATGGCGCGCACCGAGGCCATCATCAAGTCCATGACGCCCGAGGAACGGCGAAGACCCGCGATTATCGGCGGCAGCCGCAAGAAGCGCATCGCACGGGGCAGCGGCACCAACGTGCAGGACGTTAACAGGCTGCTCACGCAGTTTGAACAGATGATGAAGATGATGAAGGGCATGACAGGCAAACGAGGAAGAAAGGGCATGCTGGGCATGCCGTTCTGATAAGCAAGTCTCGGCAGTGAATTGCTAGGGCTTCAAACAAATAATATTTCGGAGGAAATTATGGCAGTTAAGATCAGATTGAAGAGAATTGGCGCGAAGAAAGACCCGTTCTACCGTATCGTTGTGGCGGACGCCCGCGCTCCGCGTGACGGCCGTTTCATTGAAGAGCTGGGTAACTACGACCCGATGAGCAAGAAATTCGTTGTTGATGGGGACAAGGTACTGTCCTGGATCAAGAACGGGGCACAGCCCACGGAGACGGTTCGCTCGCTGCTGAAAAAGAACGGCGTTCTTTCTTAGGTGGCGGATATGTTAGAGCTTGTAAAGTACATAGCGGAATCGCTGGTGGATAAGCCCGAAGAGGTCAAGCTCAAACAGACCGAGAGCGATAAGACGATCGTCATTGAGCTTTCCGTGGCGCGGGAGGACATGGGCAAGGTGATCGGCAAGCAGGGCCGTATCGCCAAGGCCATCCGCACCGTTGTCAAAGCGGCCACGCCGCAGTCCGGCAAAAAGTACGTGGTGGAAATCGTCGAGCATGATTGAAATCGGCAAGATACTAAAGCCGCACGGTATTCAGGGTCAGCTGAAAGTGCGGCTTTATTCTGACAATGTTGAAGCGTTCGAGCGCCGGGGCTTTGCGTTTATCCGGCAGGACAGCGAGGTTCGGCGAGTTGGCTACGCCGTGATTCGCGCAGATGCGCCGTTCGTTTACGTTATTATGGGCGGTGTTTCGACGCGCACGGATGCTGAGGCGCTTTCCGGCCTGCCGCTGTTTCTGCGCCGCAGCGACCTCGATGACACGGATGAGGGCGAACACTACATCGTCGACTTGATCGGCCTCAAAGTGGTGGACGAGAGCAACGCGGAGCTGGGCGTGCTGAAGGATATACTGCAGCACGGCGCGGCGGATGTGTACGTGGTGAAGGGCGAGAAGAGCTTCATGTTCCCGGCCATCAAGCGCGTCATTACGGAAGTCGATCTGGAGGCGGGCGTATTGCGCGTTAACGCACAGGCTCTTGAGGAGGTGACGGTATATGACGGCGTATAACGTGCTGACGCTGTTCACCGGCATGTTTGCGTCTGTCAGCGAGTCCAGCATATGGGCGCGGGCAATATCCGCCGGACTGATCTCCGTCACCACAACGGACATTCGGGATTTTGCGACGGATAAGCACCGCCGAGCGGACGACTATCCGCTGGGCGGCGGCGCCGGTATGGTGATGAAGCCGGAACCTGTAGACGCCTGCTTCCGTAACGTTGTCTCGCACTGTGAACGCCCGTTTATAAATGTGTACATGTCGCCCTGCGGCAAACCGCTTAATCACGCGCTGGTGATGCAGCTGGCCTCGTTCAAGACCGTCAACATACTCTGCGGTCATTACGAGGGCGTAGACGCGCGCGCATTAGCTCGGCACATCGACATGGAGGTGTCCGTGGGCGACTACGTGCTGACGGGCGGCGAACTGGCCGCGATGGTGTTGATCGACGCGTGCATCCGTCATATCGACGGTGTGCTGGGCAACGACGAGTCGGCCATCGGCGAGTCGTTCGCGAACGGACTGCTGGAATACCCGCAGTACACGCGCCCCGCGGTGTGGGAGGATGAAGCCGTACCTGATGTGCTGATCTCCGGCCATCACGCAAATATCGAGAAATTCCGGCGAGAGGCCTCGCTGCGGGAAACCGCGCGTCGGCGGCCTGATCTGCTGTCCAAGGCAAGGCTGTCGCGAAAAGATATTGAATACATCACACGCATCGACGAGACGTAATGCGCAAATAGGTAAAATAAGAGCTGCCGTTGTCTGGCGGCTCTTTTTGGTGTTATAATAAGGCAAAGGAGGATGTGTAAATGGCAAAGTTTATCATAGTGGTGATGGACAGCGTGGGCATCGGTGAGATGCCGGACGCACGCCTGTTCGGGGACGAAGGCTCGGACACGCTGGGGCACATCATCAAGGCTTATCCTGATATTAAGCTGAGCAACTTAGGCAAGCTGGGGCTTTGCTTGATGAAGGATCTTCCGTGTGACGCTGGTATCACCGGTGCGTATGGCAAGGCTGCGGAAAAGTTCATGGGCAAGGACACGACAGGCGGGCATTTCGAGATCGCCGGGCTGGTGATGGAGCAGCCATTTCCGACCTTTCATAACGGCTTCCCGAATGATTTCATCGCGGCATTTGAACAGGCTGTGGGGCGCAAGACGATCGGCAACTACGCTGCGTCCGGCACCGAGATCATCAAGCAACTGGGCGCGGAGCACGTGAGGACGGGCGATTTGATCGTCTACACCTCGGCGGACAGCGTATTTCAGATCGCCATGCACGAGGACGTGATCCCCATCGAGGAGCAATACAAGATTTGCCGCAAGGCCCGTGAACTGCTGGTGGGGCCGCTGGCCGTGGGGCGCGTCATCTGCCGCCCGTTTACCGGCACCGAGGGCAGTTTCGCACGCACTAAAAACCGGCGCGACTTTTCGTTCGAGCCGCCGGGTGAGACCATAATGACCGCTGTAAAAGGAGCCGGTCTTGAAGTGGCGGGTGTAGGCAAGATCGAGGATATATTCGCGGGTGTGGGGCTCACCAAGGTCAAGCACACGACGGACAATGATTCGGGAATTACGGCTACCGTCGAGTACATCCGGGAGGATTTCGACGGGCTGATATTTACCAATCTCGTTGATTTCGATATGCTATACGGACACCGCAACAACGTGGAGGGATATAAAAACGCGCTGGAGGCTCTGGATGCACGTGTGCCGGAAATACTGGCGGCCATGCGCCCTGCCGACATCGCCGTGTTCACGGCGGATCACGGCTGTGATCCCACGACGGTCAGCACTGATCACTCACGCGAATACATACCGGTACTCTGCTACGGCAATTCGGTGATCGCAGGCACAAACATCGGCGTAAGAAAATCCTTCGCCGACATTGCAGCCACGGCGGCAGAGTTCTTCGGACTGGATCACGAGCGCTTCGGGACATCGTTCTATCAGCAAATAACGGGAGGGCGAAAAGAATGACTTTGGACAGAATAAACAGCGTGAACAATTACCTCAGCAGCCATACCGACAGCAGACCAACATTGTGCATTGTGTTGGGAAGCGGCCTGGGCGATTACGCCGACACGCTTGATGATGCGCAGATCATCGACTACAAGGACATCCCGGGCTTTCCACAGTCCACCGCTCCGGGTCACGCGGGGCGGTTGGTGTTCGGCAGCAAGCATGGTGTATCACTGGTGTGCATGCAGGGACGCGTTCACTGCTATGAAGGCTACTCAGCCGCCGAGACGGTGATGCCGCTGCGCGCACTCATCAAACTGGGTGTCAAAAAGCTGCTGATTACCAACGCGGCAGGCGGCGTCAACATGGGTTTTAAGCCGGGAGACATAATGATCATTGAAGATCACATCAATTTCGCCTCTGTCAGCCCGCTGGAGGGAGCCAATCTGGATGAGTTCGGGCCACGCTTCCCTGACATGTCGTTCGCATACAGCAAGGATCTGGTGGCCGCGCTGAAAAATGCGGCGGAGAAGAAGGGCATCGAGGTTCAGTCGGGCGTCTACGCGATGATGAAGGGTCCGGCATATGAGACACCGGCTGAGATCAAGGCGTTGCGCATCATGGGCGCGGATGCGGTGGGCATGTCGTCCGTGCCGGAGATCATCACCGCGGCCCACGCGGGTGTCGCTTCGGCGGCGCTGTCCTGCATCACCAACATGGCAGCGGGCATATTGAACCAACCGCTGACGCATACCGAGGTGATGGAGACGGGACGCATTGCGGCAGGGCGTATCGGCGCGTTGATTGACGGGTTCATAGAACAGCTTTAACATAAGGACTGTCAAGCAAAAAGCGAGCGGACACATCACATATCCGCTCGCTTTTAAGTTTTCAACTCTGAGCATACAGCCTTATTCAAATATCTTAGGCCTGCCGAACTTGTTCCAGTTGGTACCCACGTATACGCCGCCGTTGACGATATTGTCGTACACACGCTTATCAATGGTACGTTTGAGCACGACGCCGCAAAAGCCGCTGACCGCTTCGTAGATGTAACCGTGTCGGCCTACAATGCCCATATGCGTGATGCGTCCGTCCACGCCTTCGATGAAGACGATATCGCCGGGGCGCAGTTCGTCCTTGGTGATGGGGGTGCAGTAATCGTGATAGGTATCATGCGCAGTCCTGTCGGTCTGCTCGCCGTAAAGGTTCAGCACATCGGAAGCGGCGTACCACCAAAGGCCGCTGCAATCCCATGAGTAGTCATCGGGATAGTTCCATCCGTTTTGCTCTGCGTCGTCCGCGATCTGCTGAAAATATTCCAAGCGACCGTCCGAGAAATAATCGGGATACTTGTCATACATCGTGTCGATAAAAGGGCGGGTGACCTGATTGCCTTGACCGGCGAATATATATAGTCCGCTCACGCAACCATCCAGCACTTCGAGCAGCTTTGCCACATTGCCTTCCGGCTCCGGCTCGTCGGCATATTTTAGTTCGTAGTATTTGGTTTCCCGCTCGGTTTCCTCCGGCGAGGGCGCGCATCCCGTCAGGAGGAACGATAGGGCAAATACAATTGCAGCCAAACCCGGCAGAATTTTTTTGTATACTTTCATGCTATCATTATATACAGTCAATATCCAGTATTCAACATATTGCCGATGAACAGTTTGTAAAAACTGGCGGCATTCAGAAGAAGTTCCCCAATCAGAATAGTCTCATTTCTTCGGGAGAAACTAACAAAAAAGCATTATTAAGAGGTAGGGAATATGAAAAAGATATTGATCGTGATGCTGGTCGTCATCACGCTGTGTGCACCGCTGATGGCCGTAAATGCGGAAGGCCTTGAGTGCCAGGCGAAAGCATGGATACTGGTGGACGCGGGCTCGGGAAACGTGCTGTCCGAAAAGAATGCGGACGAGCCGATGGAGTGCGCGGGTGTTGTCAAAACGATGTCGATGCTGTTGATATTCGACGCGGTGAAGACGGGGCGCATATCGATGACGGAGCCGGTGACAGTCAGCGATCATGCCGCATCGATGGGCGGTACACAGGTGTTTTTGGACGTCAACACGTCGCATCCCGTTGAGAGCCTGCTCAAAGCCATGGTGGTGTGCAGCGCCAACGACGCTACAGTAGCGCTGGCGGAAAAGGTGGCGGGCAGCGAGGATGCCTTTGTGGACATGATGAACAAGAAGGCGGAAGTGCTGGGACTCAAGGGCCGATTCACCAACGCGACAGGTCTGGGCTCGGACAAGACGATGACCGCGCGCGATGTGGCATCGGTCTGTCAGGAGCTGGCCAAGTACGACCTGCTTTATACTTGGAGCGGCATCTACATGGAGAATTACGTCCATCCGGACGGACGCGAAACAGAAATGGTGAACCAGAACCGGCTCGTGCGCTTCTATGAGGGCACGGATGGTTTCGCAACCGGCTCCACGCCCACGGCCGGATACTGTCTGGCAGCATCCGTCAAGCGCAGCGGTGGCCGGTTCATATTTGTGTCACTGGGCTCCGCAAACTCCAGCACTCGCTTTGACGACGCCAAAGCCGCGTTTGATTTTGCCTTTGCGGGCTTCACAGCCAAGAATATCGTGCGGGAAGGGCAGCAGCTGGCGAAGAATCTGGCGGTGGCGGGCGGTTCCGCTCCGTTCATCAATGTTTACGCTGCGGACGATTTCTCGGCGCTGATCGAGAAGGGCAAGGAGGGCACACTGGAAAAGGAATTAGTGCTGCTGGAAAACGTGAGTGCCCCCATTGAGGAGGGGCAGAAACTGGGGTACCTGCGAATCATGCTGGATGGCGAGGAGATCGGCCGCGTGGACGCGGTAGCCAAGGATAACGTAGACGTACTGGACTTCTCCAACGCGCTGGAGCGGATACTCAAGTGGTGGCTGTTCTCATGACGCGACGTTGACAGGCGAGGGAAGCCTCCTGTACAATAACAAACGGTACAGGAGGACAATATGCGTATATTAATAGTGAATGACGATGGTATACATGCGAAGGGGATACGCGTGCTGGCGTCCCGTCTTGCACGGGAGCACGATGTGACGGTGGTGGCGCCCGATTCCGAAAAGAGTGCGACCTCTCATTCCATCACACTTTACAGGCCGCTGCGCGTGATCAAAACGGAACCGGCGGGTCTTGAGGGTATACGCTGCTTCGTGGTGGACGGGCTGCCTGTGGACTGTACGAAGGTCGGCATCAAACATGTGATGGAAGGCAACGTCGATCTGGTGGTGTCCGGCATCAACCACGGCCATAACATGGGTTCGGATATCATTTACTCAGGCACGGTGGCTGCTGCGCTGGACGCAGTGATCATGGGCTGCCATGCACTGGCTGTATCCATCGGATCCTACTATCCAAAGAATTTGGATGCTGCGGCTGAAGTGGCTGCGCGCGTGATCGACAGCGGCATTCCCTTCGAAGAGGAGGGCGTGCTACACAACCTGAACGTACCTGACCTACCGCTGGAGGAGATCAAAGGCATACGTGCGGCGAGCCAGGGCAAGACGGTATACAACGACAAAATGGATGTGCGCAGCGACCCGCGCGGCCATCAATACATATGGATGGCCGGAACGCTGCAAGAAGATAACACCGTAGAGGATACTGATGTCAGTCTGATGAGGCGCGGATACGCTTCCGTCGTTCCCATCCGGTACAACCTGACTGATAAAGACAGATTAAACGCGCTTGTATGCAGGATTGACAAAATAAAATTGCATTTATGACGATATGATGATACAATAAATCGTGTTATTGCATATTGGGGGATTAAAAATGCAAGGAAACGATATCATCAAGGTCATCAGAGAGCGGCAGAACACGATGAGCAAAGGCCATCGCGCCATTGCTGCCTATATCATCGACCATTACGATACCGCCGCCTTTATCACTGCATCGAGGTTGGGTGATACCGTCGGCGTCAGCGAATCCACCGTCGTGCGGTTCGCGTGCGCACTCGGGTTCGATGGCTATCCGGAGCTGCAAAAGAAGCTGCAGGAGCTGATCCGCACACGGCTGACCAACGTGCAGCGCATGGGTCTCGGAAGCGACATGACCGAGGAAGAGCTGGTCAAATGGTCGCTCAGAAACGACATCACCAGCCTGCGGCACATCCGCGAGGTGCTGGACTATACGATGGTGCAGAAGGTGGCCGACAGCATATTGTCCGCCAACCACGTGTACATTATGGGACTGCGTTCCAGCGCGCCGCTGGCGCAGTTCTTCTGGTATTACCTGAACTATATCGTCAGTAACACCAGTTTGGTGACGTCCAGCATCGGCGGGGACATATTCGGCCAGCTGATGCACGCCACCAAGGGAGACCTCGTCATCTCAATCAGCTTCCCGCGCTATTCGTCGCGCACGGTGGACGGTGCGAACTTCGCCAAGCAAAACGGAGCGAAGGTGATCGCGATCACGGACAACGAAATGTCGCCGCTGGCCACAATGGCGGACGACTGCTTGTTTGTCAACTCGGACATGAACCTGTTCGTTGATTCGCTGGTGGTGCCCTTGAGCGTTATCAACACGCTGGTGCTGCTGGTGGGTATGCGCAAGAAGGATGGGCTGCGCCAGAACTTCGAGATGCTGGAGGACCTGTGGCGCAAGCACGATGTTTATACAGGTAAGGATGATCATAAATGAGTGAAATCTGCGTGGTGGGCGGCGGACCTGCCGGCATGATGGCAGCGTACGCAGCGGCATCTAAGGGCCACAGTGTTACACTGTTTGAGAAAAATGCCAAGTTGGGAAAGAAGCTGTATCTGACGGGAAAAGGGCGCTGCAATATCACCAACGCCGCGCCGATAGAGGATTTTTTTGAGAGCGTCGTGACCAACGGCGCCTTTTTGTATAGCGCCTTTTATACGCTTGATAACAAGGCACTGCTTGAGCTGCTGGGCCGCTTCGGCCTCATCACCAAAACGGAGCGCGGCGGGCGGGTGTTCCCGGAATCCGACAAGTCGAGCGATGTCACAAAAGCGCTGGTGCGGGCTGTGGAGAGCGCGGGCGTGAAGGTGGTGTTGAACGCCGCCGTGCAAAGTCTGCTGCTGGAGGATGGCCATGCCGCAGGGGTGCGTGTGGACGGCAAACAGACGCGGTTCGACAGCGTGATACTGGCGACGGGAGGGTTATCGTACCCATCCACCGGCTCTACTGGGGACGGTTACGCGTTCGCAAAGGATGCAGGGCACAGCATATCGCCCGCATCGGCATCGCTGGTCGGGCTGGACATCGAGGAGGATGTGAGAGAGCTCGCGGGATTGACGCTCAAAAACGTTTCACTCACGCTGTGTGAGGGTAAACGAAAACTGTACCAACAACAGGGTGAAATGCTCTTCACGCACACCGGCATCTCGGGGCCGCTGGTGTTGTCAGCCAGCGCCTATGTTAAGGACGAAGGCGCGTACAGTGTTGTCATAGATTTAAAACCGGCGCTGGACGAGAAGACGCTGGACAAACGCGTGGTGCGAGACATCAGCGATGCGCCCAACAAGAATTTCGCGAACATGCTGGGCGGGCTGCTGCCCACCAGCCTAGTGCCGTATTTCTGCTTGGCATGCGGCACAGACCCTGAACTCAAGGTGAACAGTCTGACAAAAGAACAGCGCACGCGGTTGGTCAGCATATTAAAGGCGCTTCGGTTCGATATCAAGAGCAAACGTCCCATAGATGAGGCCGTTATCACACGCGGCGGCGTATCCGTTAAGCAGATTGATCCGTCAACTATGCAGAGCCGCCTGTGTCCGCGGCTGTACTTTGCCGGAGAGGTGATCGACGTAGATGCGCTGACAGGTGGATACAACCTGCAAATCGCATTTTCTACGGGTTTCTTAGCGGGATCAAGCTGTTGACAAACAATTTTTAATGTGTTATTATGCATCTGCTTGAAAGTGGAAACACCCGTTTCTCACCAGCCAACGTGTTATGTTAGGCGTGGTAAGCGTCTTATCTAAGGTGACTAACGGGTATTTGGCCCGTTTTTTATTTGCCTGAATGCAGGCGTTTCCAAATAAGCGCTGTGTATGCAAAGATTATGGAGGTGTTTATTATCGCGACCGAACAACAGATCAACGAGCAGATAAGGGACAAAAGTATCCGTCTGGTTGGAGAAGATGGCGCTCAGCTCGGCATCATGTCTGCGCGTGAGGCGATGGTTATTGCAGAAGAGAAGGGAATGGATCTTGTTAAGATTTCGCCCAGCGCACAGCCGCCCGTATGCAAAATCATGGATTACGGGAAATTCCGCTTTGAACAAGCTAAAAAGCAAAAGGAAGCCAAAAAGAACCAGAATATCATCGTACTCAAGGAAATGCGGCTGTCTGCTACAATCGATACGCACGATCTTGAGGTGAAGGCGAAAAACGTCAGTAAGTTTTTAAAAGAAGGCGACAAGGTGAAGGTGTCGCTTCGGTTCAGGGGACGGCAGATGACACATACCGATCAGGGAAGGCAAGTGATGGAACTGTTTTTCAATATGGTGCAGGATGATGCCACGATGGAAAAGAGCGCCAAACTTGAAGGCCGGAGTATGTTCATGATATTAGCACCAAAGAACTAACAAGGAGGACAAATGCAATGCCAAAAATTAAAACGCACAGGGGCGCTGCCAAAAGGTTTTCGCTCACGAAAAGCGGCAAGGTCAAGCGGGCAAAAGCCTATAAGAGACACATACTGAACAAGAAGTCCACAAAGCGTAAGCGGAACCTGCGCAAGGGTACCTTCATTGCTGATGTGGAAGCAAAGAACATCAAACTGCTTATTCCTTATAAATAGAGCCGACAGGAGGATCAGACAATGGCAAGAGTAAAAGGGGCAATCAATGCCCGCAAGAAGCATAAGAAGATTTTAAAGCTCGCGAGAGGCTATTTTGGCGCGAAATCCCGGCAGTTCAGAGCGGCCAATCCGGCTGTGATGCGCTCGTTGCGTTACGCATACATCGGCCGCAAGCTCAAAAAGCGCGACTTCCGCAGCTTGTGGATCACACGTATCAACGCGGAAGCCAGAAACAATGGCATGAGTTATTCCCGCATGATGGACGGTCTGAAAAAGGCTGGTGTATCCGTCAACAGAAAGATACTCGCGGACATGGCTGTGAACGACAAGAAGGCGTTTGCCGGCATGGTTGACGTGGCGAAGCAGCGCTTGAATGCGTAACATGACCTTACAAAGCAGATAAGACGCCTTTGCATGGGACAACATGCGGAGGCTTTTTTCTTTGAGCACCTAATCGATACGCGAAAATATGTGCTGGTTTTTCCCGCCAAATCATGGTATAATAATAAAACTAATAAAATATACAAGAAATAATGACTACAGTTTTACGGAATCAGTCAATGAAGCCAATCGGTCGTGATAAACCAACAAAAACCCGCCGTCTGTTGCGGCGCGCCGCCATGGCTGCTGTACTGGCGGCTCTTACCGTATGGGCGTTTTACATCGGGCTGACGCTGCGGACATACGAGGTGGTGACTGACAAGATACCCGAAGGCCAAAGCGTGCGCATCGTGGCCGTTACCGACCTGCACAGCCATATATATGGCGAGAGCCAGAAGCCGCTGATAGATATGATAAAAGCACAGCAGCCGGATATCATTGCGTTGGTGGGAGACATAGCGGACGACGATGAGCCGGACGACGGGACACACCTGCTGCTGGCGGGCATCAGAGACATCGCACCGGCATATTATGTGTCCGGCAACCATGAATACTGGTCGGACAGTTACGACGGTATCAAGAGTATGATGGAAAGCTATGGCGTTATGGTGCTGGACAACGAAAGCGAGGACATCATCGTGAAAGGCGTGCGTCTCTCCATTAGCGGTGTGGACGATCCTAATATGTTCGACTATACCGAGGAAGCGGAATATCTGGCGATGGGCGATATGGAAGAGCTGTTCCGACAGCGCTTTGCTGACATGGATAATGGCGTGTTCAATGTGCTGCTGGCGCACCGTCCTGAACTGATCGATTTGTATCGGCAATACAGCTTCGACATGATACTGTCCGGCCACACACACGGCGGCCAGATACGCGTGCCGTTGCTGATCAATGGTCTGTTCGCGCCGGACCAGGGATGGTTCCCGAAGTACGCCGGAGGGCGGTACGACTTTGGCGGCAAGACGCTGATCGTCAGCCGCGGCCTGTCTTTCAACGGTTTGGTTCCGCGCATGTTCAATCCGCCTGAGGTGGTCGTCGTCGATATCTGCGGCGGCGCGTGATCCGGGGCAAACCGTTTGACATCCATGCGGCTTGCCTTTATAGTTATACCAGTGATAATAAGTGAGGTTACGAATGATCATACTGGGCATTGACCCGGGACTCGCGCTGATGGGATACGGCGTTATCAGCTATGAGAACGGCAAGGCGTCGCTGGTGGACTGCGGCACAATCGTGACGGAGGCGGGAATGCCGTTGCCTCGGCGGTTAGCCATTATTCACGAGAGCGTGGGCAAGCTGATCCGCCAGCACGACCCGGACTGTATCGCGTTTGAGGAGCTGTTCGCGGGCAAGAACGTGACCACGGTGATCGGAGTGGCACAGGCACGTGGCGCTGCGATGGCGGCGGCATTCGGCACCGGCGCAGTTCTGTTTGAATACACGCCCATGCAGATCAAGCAGGCGGTCGTGGGCTACGGTCACGCGGACAAGAAGCAGATACAGGAGATGGTACGGCTGCTGCTGGGGCTCAACAAACTGATACGCCCTGACGACGCGGCGGACGCGGTGGCCTGCGCGATATGCCACGCGCATTCCAGCCGTTTTGCGGAAAACTTCCGTATCAGATAGAGAGGGTTTATGTACGATTACATAAAAGGCGAAGTGGCGTCCACAGACAAGGATCACGCGGTGATCGAAGCGGGCGGTGTGGGCTACCGGGTATATACGTCAGCGCAATCGCTGCTGCATATTCGCGCGGGACAAGCCGCCAAGCTGCACTGCCATCTGGTGGTACGGGAAGACGCGCACACGCTGTACGGCTTCAATACGCCGGAGGAGCGGGAAATGTTCCTGCGCCTGACAGGTGTGTCGGGCATTGGCCCCAAAGTGGCGCTGGCGATACTGTCCGCCATGAAGGTGAGCGACCTCGCGGCGGCCATCATTACGTCAGACGAGCGGGCATTTTCAAAGATATCCGGTGTGGGCAAGAAGACGGCACAGCGTATCATCATTGACCTCGCGGAGAAGATCCGGACGCACGAAATCATTGATGACGGCGGCATTGCGGAGACTATGCCGGGCGGTGCGGGCGTGGAGGCTGAAGCCATCGCTGCGCTGGTGTCGCTGGGCTACAACCGCGCTGAAGCAATTAAGGCTGTGGCTTCTGTGAAAAACCTTGGCGACACCACAGAGGATATTATATTGCTGGCGCTGCGGCGCATGGGCGCGTAAGGAGGTGCGGACATGGACGACGACAGGATCGTATCCTCGAATGTGAACGAGGCGGATTCCGTTTCAGAGCTTTCATTGCGCCCTAAAACGCTGGATGATTACGTGGGGCAGTCCAAGGCAAAGGATAATCTGAAGGTGTTCATGGCGGCAGCCAAAAGCAGGGGAGAATCGCTGGATCACGTGCTGCTGTACGGCCCGCCGGGTCTCGGCAAAACGACGCTGTCATACATCATCGCGTCTGAGATGGGCGTCAATATCCGTGTGACCTCGGGCCCTGCTATTGAGCGCCCGGGCGACCTTGCGGCGATACTGACCAATTTGAATAAAGGTGACGTGTTGTTCATCGATGAGATACATCGTCTGAACAGCAGCGTGGAGGAGGTCTTGTATCCGGCGATGGAGGACTACGCGCTGGATATCATCATTGGCAAAGGGCCATCCGCACGCACGCTGCGTTTAGGGCTGCCGCAGTTCACATTGGTAGGTGCAACCACGCGCGCGGGGCAGTTGACCTCGCCGCTGAGGGACCGCTTCGGCGTGATCCACCGGTTGCAGATGTATACACCGGAGGAACTGGCGCTCATCATCCGGCGTTCAGCGGGCATACTGAATGTGTGCATCGACGACGATGCGTCGCTGGAGATCGCTTCGCGCTCCAGGGGGACGCCACGTGTAGCCAACCGGCTGCTGCGCCGCGTGCGCGATTTTGCGGAGGTGGATGGCTGCGGCAAGGTGTCGCTGGACATTGCGCGGTACGGCCTTGAGCAGCTGGAGGTGGACGAGATTGGCCTCGATGGTGTGGACAAGGCGATACTGGAAGCCATCATCTACAAGTTCGGCGGGGGACCGGTGGGGCTGGACACGCTGTGTGCCGCTACAAATGAGGAGAGCGTGACTATAGAGGATGTATACGAGCCGTTCCTGATACAGCTCGGCTTTGTTAATAAAACGCCGCGCGGGCGTGTGGCGACGCCGCTGGCTTATGCGCACATCGGCTGTCCGTATAACGCCAATAACAATACGCAGCAGGTCAGGCTGGACCTGCCGGAGGGCTGATTGAGGACAAGGGACTTTTACTACGAGCTGGACGAATCACTGATCGCTCAGACACCGATAGAGCAGCGGGATGCGTCCCGCCTGCTGGTTTACAACCGCGAGACACACGAGACGGCGCACCGCATATTTTCCGACATCACAGAATACTTGCGTCCCGGTGACGTGCTGGTGATCAACGACACACGCGTCATACCCGCTCGTCTGTACGGCATCAAGAAGGGGTCGGACAGAACGGTGGAGTTTCTGTTGCTGCGCCGACTTTCGCTGGACACGTGGGACATCATCTGCAAGCCGGGCAAAAAGCTGCGTGTGGGTGATGAAGTAATGTTCTCGGACAAGCTGTCCGCTATGATTATAAAAAAGAAGGAGGACGGCGTCACCGAGGCGCGGTTCTCATTCGACGGTGTGTTCGAGGCGATATTGGACGAGCTGGGCGAGATGCCGCTGCCGCCGTACATCCACGAAAAGCTGGAGGATAAATCGCGCTACCAGACAGTATACGCGAGAGAGCAGGGGTCCGCAGCCGCGCCCACCGCCGGGCTGCACTTCACACCGGAGCTGCTGGATAAGATTGCGGTTATGGGCGTTGCCATCGCAAGGCTGACGCTGCATGTGGGGCTGGGTACGTTCCGACCGGTAAAGGTACAGAGCGTGGAAGAACACGTGATGCACAGCGAGCACTACGAAGTGTCCGAAGAGGCTGCCGCTGCCATCAACGCGGCGCGGAAAAGCGGCGGGCGCATCGTTGCGGTGGGCACCACCTGCGTGCGTACGCTGGAATCGGTGTCAGACGATGAGGGAGTGGTGCACGCGAGCCGAGGCGAGACGAGCATATTCATCACGCCGGGTTACCGTTTTAAGGCAGTCGACGCACTGGTGACCAACTTCCATCTGCCAGAATCAACGCTCATCATGCTGGTTTCGGCATTCGCGGGACGCGGGCGAACGCTGTCACTGTATAAGGCTGCGGTGGAGAAGCGTTACCATTTCTTCAGCTTCGGCGACGCGATGCTTATTATATGACTTGGAGGAGCAATGGCTGTCAGCTTTAAGATAGAGAAAAAGTGTGAGCACACACTGGCACGCACTGGCGTGCTCAAGACGCCGCACGGCAATATCAAGACCCCTGTCTACATGCCGGTGGGCACACAAGCCACAGTTAAGGCTCTGACGCCCGATCAGGTGAAGGCCACGGGCGCGGAAATCATACTGGCGAACACCTACCACCTGTATATGCGCCCGGGCCATGAGTTGGTACGGGCGGCGGGCGGGCTGCACAAATTCATGAATTGGGACAGGCCAATACTGACGGACAGCGGCGGCTTTCAGGTATTCTCGCTGGGCGCACTGCGCAAGATCACCGAACAGGGCGCTATGTTTGCGTCTCATCTGGACGGATCGCGGCACATGCTGACGCCTGAGAAAGCGATGGAGATCGAGCAGGCGCTGGGCGCGGACATCATTATGGCGTTTGACGAATGCACCGCGTGGCCAGCTGAATACAAAACCGTCGCTTCGGCGATGGAGCGTACACACCGTTGGGCGCAGCGCTGCATAGACTCAAAGACGCGCGCGGATCAGGCGTTGTTCGGCATCGTGCAGGGCGGCACATTTGCAGACCTGCGTCAGGAGAGCGCCAGGATGATCGACTCGATGGACTTTCCCGGCAATGCAATCGGCGGGCTGTCGGTGGGAGAGCCCAAACCCATTATGAACGATATGCTCGACGTGACGGTGCCGCTGCTGAATGAAAACAAACCGCGGTATCTGATGGGCGTTGGCAGCTTCGACTGTTTCGTGGACGGCGTCGCGCGCGGCGTGGACATGTTCGACTGCGTACTGCAGACGCGTATGGCGAGAAACGGAACAGCACTGACGCGCACTGGACGCCTGGTAGTCCGCAACGCACAGTACGCACGGGACTTCCGCCCGGTAGAGGAGGGTTGCAACTGCTACGCCTGCCGGAACTTTACGCGCGCGTACATCCGCCATCTGATCAAAGCGGGCGAAATACTGGGAGCGACGCTGCTGTCAATACACAACGTACACGCATCCATTCAATTTATGGGCGATATTCGGCGTGCGATAGAGGAGGATCGATTTTTAGCCTTTAAAAATGAATTTTTTGCGAACTATAAGCACTAAAACTAAAAAAGTTGTTGATAATTATTAGCGGGTCATATAGTATATGTACTTAGGAAATTCGATAAAGGAAGGTATTTTATAATGAATGCGGAGTGGACGCAATATTTAATGCTGGGTGGCATATTCGTGGTTTTCATACTGCTCATGGTTATTCCCCAGAGACGCCGCAAAAAGCAGCAGCAGGCGCTTATGGACAGCTTAAAGCCTGGTAAGATGATTAAAACGATCGGTGGCATGTACGGAAAAATCGTGGCGGTGAAGGAAGATCTGGTAACGATCGAAGCGCTTCCGGACAAGGTTCGTCTCGTGTACACGAAGGGCGCTATCGCTACTGTGGAAGACTCAGAACTGCCTGAGCAGGAATTGGACAAGAAGTAATCCCCCGAAAAGCAAAAAGACCTGAAAAGGGTCTTTTTTTGTTTAAGCAAATAGGACTTGGTATCATCACAACGATAGGCTATAATGAGAGAAATTGTAGTAATATTTACATAAAAAGGAGTATGCCATGCCATTTTACAGCGCACCGATACTTGTTATATGGAATATTGTTTATATCGTTCAGGTTTTTTTCGCTTACGGTACGGCCTACCGGTATACCAAAAGGGGCGGAGACAACGGCATCGCTCTTTTCGGTTGGATGCTGGTTTTTGCTTTGGCTTCGCTCGTACCGGGCCTTGGAATATACCTGTGGCATAAGAGCAAGAAGGAAGAAGACACATATAATCCTCCTCCAAATAAAAATGATATGGGCTATTAACTAAGAATAACAGGGAAGCTAAGCCTTGTTCAAAACGCTTACAATCAGGCGCTCAAAGGTCTCGCGGCTGGCAGGCACCAATATGGTTTTGTAGTTCTCATACACCACCATGCCAGGGCGCGCGCCGTTGGGCTTTCGGATATTTTTGCGCGGCGCGTAGTCCACCGCCACTTTGCCCCCGTTTTTGGCCTTGCTGAGATAAGCCGCGATAGCCGCAGCTTCCAGCAGCGTGGTCTCGGGCGGCTGCCCCTTCGCACCAACGATCAGCACATGTGCACCGGGTATGTCCTTGGTGTGCAGCCAGATGTCGTCCTGCTCCGCGGTTTTCATCGTCAGCAGATCGTTCTGGCGGTTGTTCTTGCCCGCTAGTATCACGAGGCCGTCCGACGAAACGAAACGGTGCGGGCGGGACGGCTCCTGTGTGGATTTTTGCGGTGCTTCCTTAGAGCGAGGCGCATAACCGGCACGGGCCAGCTCATACTCCACCTCAAACAGCTCCTCCATCGTTTCACAGGATTCGAGCGACACCAGCACACTGTCTAGGAAGCTCAGTTCATTCTGCGTTTCCGCCATGCGGCGTGAAGTAATATCCAAGCCGCTTTTCAGTTTATTGTACCTCTTGTAGTGCTGCTGCGCGTTGGCGGCGGGAGAGAACCGCGTATCCAGATCTACCGATACATCCTCACCCGTCACATAATCTTGCGCAGCCATCTTGGACTGTCCGCGCGAAATACGATATATGTTGGCGGTGATGATATCGCCCAGCATCTTATGGCGGTCGGCTTTTTTAGACTGCTCCAGGCTTTCCAGCTGCTTCTGCAGCGTTTGACTCAGCTTCTCTATATTCTTCAGCGTCAGCCTGGACAGTGATTCGCGTTTGCGCGCCAGCGCCTCAATCTGACGCAGGCGAAAATAATACGCATCTACCATCGCGTTGGCGGTGTCAAAGCTCTCCGCGGACCGCACCTCAATGCTGTGAAATGGCACCGGCGAGTAGAAACAGGGCGCGCCCTCCCGTAAGTACATCGTCGGGCGAGGGGACTGAAGCTCCGCGAAAAAGCCGCGTATCACGTCTGCCATGCGCTCCGCTTCGCGCGGATGTTCTTCGTATCCTTCGGGCATATAACGCCACAGCAGCTCATCGGCTGTGGGGCCGGAGATGCCCTGAAGAAACTGCGACAGATAGCTTTTGAGCTTCGTCTTACCGCGCTTCCCCAGCATTTCCGCCAGCGTCGCACGTGATATGGTAAACGGGTTAAGCTTGACTGACGGTGGCTCCTCGTAAAGGAGCCCCGGCAGCACGCTACGCACGCGGCTCTGTGCCGAGGAAACATGACGTATGCTGTCCATCACAATGTCCTGCTCACTTAAGAGTATCACGTTGGAGTATTTGCCCATTAGCTCCGCGACCAGAGTCAGCGTGCGCGGCAGACCCAGTTCATCCTTTGCCTCCAGTGATAAGCGTACGATGCGCTCCAGCCCCGTCTGCTCTACGGATATGATCTTCGCGCCCGTGAGGTGCTTGCGCAAAAACATACAGAACATGGGCGGTGACGGCGGATTGGGGTACTTTTGCTCCGTCAGGTGCAGCCGCGAATCAAAAGCGCCTGCGCTGATCAACAGCTTGGGGTTGCGTCCTGGTGCGCGCAGCGAGAGCACGACGGTATCCGGCTGCGGCTGGTGTACCTTGTCCACCTTGCAGCCCAGAACAGGCTCCTTTATCTCATTTACGACCACATTCAGTGTCAGTCCGTCCAGTGTCATATCGCGCCCTCCATGAAACAGTATTATAACGCCTCGTGACTTTGGATGCAAATAATGTTATAATACCGCATACTAGCTAATCTGGGAGGGTTACGATGCAGCACGTGCTGGACAAAGCGCTGAGCGCAAAGAAGGCTGCGGCCACGTTGGCCTGCATGGGGGAAAGCGAGAAGAACAAGGCGCTGCTGGCAATGGCGGATGAACTGGTTGCAAGGGCTGACTATATTGTGGCGGAGAACGCAAAGGATGTGGAGGCTGCGAAGGCACGTAACACGGCGGCCTACATGATCGACCGTTTGTCGCTGTCTGAGAAACGCATAGAGGGCATGGCGCAGGGGCTTCGTGATGTCGCGGCGCTGCGTGATCCGGTGGGCGAGGTGCTGAACGGCGCTCTGCGGCCTAACGGTCTCGCAATTACCAAGCAGCGTGTACCGCTGGGCGTGATCGGCATCATCTACGAGGCGCGGCCCAACGTGACTTCGGATGCGGCGGGGCTGTGTCTGAAGACAGGCAACACGGTGGTGCTGCGCGGCGGCAGCGACGCCATCCATTCCAACAAAGCGGTGGTTCAAGTACTGCGAGATGCGGCGGAGCAGGCGGGTTTTCCGGCGGATGCGATTCAGCTCATTGATGACACATCGCGCGAGGCGGCGACGTACATGATGGGCTTGAACGGTGTGATCGACGTGCTGATACCGCGCGGCGGGGCGGGGCTCATTCAGAGCGTCGTCAAGAATGCAACAATACCGGTCATTGAGACGGGTACGGGCAACTGCCATGTTTATATTGATGAGACGGCGGACATTGAGATGGGGCTTGAGATCATCCACAACGCGAAGACGAGCCGGCCTTCGGTGTGCAATGCGGCGGAATCCCTGCTGGTTCATGAGGCTGTTGCGGCAGTATTTCTGCCCAAGATGGCCGAGAAGCTGTCCAAAGTCGAGCTTCGTGGTTGTGAGAAGACGCGCGCCTTCATCAGTGCGAAGGAAGCATCGGAGGAGGACTACTATACTGAGTTCCTCGACTATATACTCGCCGTGAAGGTGGTCTCCGGCGTGGATGCGGCGATCGCGCACATCAATAAATACGGCACCAAGCACTCGGAAGCCATTGTAACGAAGGACTACGCCAATGCGGAGAAGTTCCTTGCGCAGGTGGATTCGGCGGCGGTTTACATCAATGCTTCCACGCGGTTCACGGACGGCGGCGAGTTTGGCTTCGGAGCGGAGATCGGCATCAGCACACAGAAGCTGCACGCCCGCGGCCCGATGGGACTGGAAGAGCTAACGACATACAAATACATCATTCGGGGTAATGGACAGATCAGGTAAATTTTAAAGGGAGACAGGTATGGACGCTTTAATGATAGCCCCTTGCGGCATGAATTGTGCCCTGTGTTATGCATATCAACGGGATAAGAATCATTGCGACGGCTGCCGCAGCGACAATATCCCGTTTGAATACTGCCGCCGTTGCATGATCAAAACCTGTCAGATCAGGATGGAACACGGCTGGGCAGACTGCAGTCCGTGCGATAAGCACTGTCAACGGCTTAAGCAGCTGGATAAACGGTACAAAACAAAGTACGGCATGAGCATGCTGGCAAATCTCGACACCATCCGTATTCATGGAATGGACTCATTTCTACAAGCACAAGCCGAAAAGTGGGCTTGCGCGGACTGCGGAAGTCTCATATGCGTACACCGGGGACTCTGCCTGATTTGTCAAGAAAAATCTCAAAAACAGCTCCCACCTAAATGATGAGGGGAAAGGGAACCCGTCAGGATTCCTTTTTCTTGTCTCCCGGCTTTTTGGCATCATCCGTCCTTTTAATTTCTTCTTTATGAGACATCGAAACCTCGGACAGATCCAACTTAACATCATCAGGCACACTTGCGGGCAGTTCTATCAGTATATGCCAGGCTGCCATATCGTCGGTGCCGATTTCGGGACGCAGACGGACGATGGAAACGCTCAGCGCATTACCGGTGCTCGCTACGCTGGCAACATTATGGCTGACCGATCCGCTGGATTCCATCAGCCGGACGACCAGCAACACATGCGTCTTGAAGAACGCTTCGTCGTATCCCAGAGTCGTGTCATAAGCGCTCATTGCATCCAGTGTACGTATCATCTGTGTTGAAGGATATTCCTCGCCGTCCACGCCGCTGCCCTTGCGGATGTACTGCGCCATGTATTCTATCTGCTGGACGGCAGGTTCCGGTCCGATCGTCGGCGTCGGGGTACTGAGTGGTGTCGCATTGACGGAAGGTGTATCAGTTACAGCGGGAGTACCATCCGGATGTAAGGTACAGCCGGTCATCATCAGTAAACACAGTACAAGGATCACGGGAACAATGTATTTCATATCCAATACTCCTTCTATCTTGAAACGGTTAGTACCAGTACATATTACCACAATATGAAAATTGCCGCAGATCTTTTTCTCCGCGGCAATCGGCTATCATTAATAATCTAAATTTACTGCATCATGAATTCCTGTATGCGGTCGATGTGCTTTTGGACGCTGGCGACGCTGGGGCCGCCCGTTACTGCGCGGCGTTTCACGCAGGCCTCAAGGGACAGCGCTTCATAAACATCTTCAGAGAACAGGGGCGACATCTGCTTTAACTCTAAAAGTGAGAGCTCGCTGAGCGCCTTGCCGTGCTGCTCGCAATGCAGCACCAACCGTCCGACTACCTCGTGCGCGTCACGGAAGGGGAGACCCTTGCGAACCAGATAATCCGCCGCGTCCGTCGCATTGGTAAAACCACGCCCCGCTCCGATACGCATGTTGTCCGTGCACCATTCGGCGGTGCGCAGCATACCTGTCATCACGGGCAGGCAGGCGGCCATCGTATCGTAGGCGTCAAACAGCGCCTCCTTGTCCTCCTGCATGTCCTTGTTGTATGCCAGCGGCAGACCCTTCATCACCGTCAGCAACGCCATCAGGTCACCATAAACGCGTCCTGTTTTACCGCGGATAAGCTCGGCCATGTCCGGGTTCTTCTTCTGCGGCATGATGGATGAGCCGGTGGAGTACGCATCGCTGAGCGAGATGAACGCGAACTCGCCCGTGGACCACAACACGATTTCTTCCGATAAGCGGGAAAGGTGCATCGCGCATACGCAGCAGGCGTAAATGAAGTCCAGCACGCAGTCACGGTCGGAAACGGCGTCCATGCTGTTGGGCGTGATGTCTGCAAAGCCCAGCTCGCTGGCCACCATGTGCCTGTCCAGCGGATAGGTGGCGGCGCACAAAGCGCCAGACCCCAGCGGCATCATGTCGGCGGCAGTGCGTGCGTTCTGGAAGCGGACACAGTCGCGTAGCAGCATCTCGGCATACGCCATCATATAGTGCGCCAGCGTGGTGGGCTGCGCCTTCTGCAGGTGCGTGTAGGCCGGCATGATGGTGTGCAGGTTGTCAGAAGCGATGTCGCACAGCGCGTTCATCAGCGCCTTGCACAGACCGGTCAGCTCGTCAGATGTTTCGATCAGGAACATGCGCACATCCAACGCCACCTGGTCGTTGCGGCTGCGCCCGGTGTGCAGGCGTTTGCCCGCCTCGCCGATACGCTCCGTTAGCAGCCGTTCTACGTTCATGTGGATGTCCTCGTCATGCTCGGAGAATGCGATCAGCCCTGAGTCAATGTCCTCCAGTATATCCTGCAGCCCCGAGATGATCTGCTCGGCATCCTCCTGCGGGATGATGCCCGTTTTGCCCAACATGCGGGCGTGGGCAATACTGCCCTGTATGTCGACGCGGTACAGGCGGCTGTCAAAGGTAATGGATGAATGAAAGCCGGCGGCCAGTGCGTCCGTCTCCGAAGAAAACCGCCCGCCCCACATCTTCTTGCTCATTTTTGTTCCCTCTGCGCGTCGAGCAGCGCCTTTACCTTGATCGGCAGGCCGAACAGGTTGATGAAGCCTTCCGCATCCTTCTGGTTGTACACCTCATCACGGCTGAAGGTGGCGAACGCTTCGCTGTACAGCGAGTAGGGAGACTGCACGCCTGCGGCCACACAGCGGCCCTTGAACAGCTTGATCCGCACGTCGCCTGTCACTGTCTGTTGCGTGGAATCCACGAACGCGGATAACGCCTCGCGAAGCGGGGTATACCATTGACCGTAGTAGACCATCTCGGCAAACTTGATCGCCACGCCCTGCTTGTAGTGAAGCGTATCGCGGTCTATGGTGAGCGATTCCAGCGCCCGGTGTGCCTCATACAATATCGTGCCGCCCGGTGTCTCATAAACGCCGCGGCACTTCATGCCGACGAGGCGGTTTTCCACGATGTCGTCGATGCCCACGCCGTGCAGCGCACCCAGTTCGTTGAGCTTCTCGATGATGGCGACAGGGGAGAGAGCCTCGCCGTCCACCGACACCGGCACACCTTGATCGAAGCTGACCGTCACATAGGCGGGAGCGTCCGGCGCTTTTTCCGGCGGGTTGCAGATCATATAAAGCTCATCCTGCGGTTCGTTCCACGGGTCTTCCAGATCGCTGCCCTCGTGGCTTAAGTGCCACAGGTTGCGGTCCATACTGTAAGGCCGTTTTTTTGATACGGGAAGCGGAAGGTTGCGTTCTTCCAGATAGGCGATCGCGTCCTCACGCGACCGGATGTCCCAAATGCGCCAAGGGGCGATGATCTTCATCTCGGGCGCAAGTGCCTTGATCGTCAGTTCGAAGCGTACCTGATCGTTGCCCTTACCTGTGGCGCCATGGCAGATGGCGGTGCAGCCTTCCTTCTTGGCAACCTCCACCAGACGCTTGGCAATGATGGGCCGTGCCATCGACGTTCCGAGAAGGTATTTGCTTTCGTAAACCGCGCCCGCTTTAAGCGTGGGGTATATGAAGTCAGTGACGAACTCGTCCTTCAAATCCTCAATGTATAATTTGCTTGCGCCGCTCTGAATAGCCTTTTCATGGAGGGGTTCCAGTTCCTCGCCCTGGCCCACATCGGCGGCCATCGCGATTACTTCACAATCATAGTTTTCCTTGAGCCACGGTATGATCACCGAGGTATCGAGCCCGCCAGAATAGGCCAGCAGCACTTTTAATTTCTCCATCTGCATTAACCTCACAAAAATTGATGTTTATAATTATACAATACAATGTATAAATATACAATACCCTGTTTTCATAATATATATTATGGATTTCAGCCCCACGCAAAAAAGCTTAATAAGATTATAATGATATATTTTGCAAATTTCAATGAACAATATGTTTTTTTCGATTGCATTGAAAATGCATATATGTTACTATATAGAGCGATATTTTTTACTATGGCGGCAGTGCCGCCTGTTATTTTGACGAGGAGGACATGTACATTGGCGAAGGTGGAGAGCGCAGGCGCAAACAAAGTAAAACTGACGATTGAGGTTTCAGCGGAGGATTTTGCGGCGGCGCTGCAGCAAGCATATATGAAAAATAAAGGCAAATTTGCCGTTCAGGGATTCCGCAAGGGCAAAGTGCCGCGGCCGATTATAGAGAGAAATTATGGTGAAGGTATTTTCTTTGAGGATGCTTTTGAAATAGCTTTTCCGGACAGCTATTCCAAAGCTGTTGACGAAACGGGCATCGTGCCGGTTTCCCGCCCAGAGATCGACCTTGAGAAGATTAGCAAGGAAGAGGGCGTCGTCTATACGGCGGAAGTATTTGTGAAGCCCGAAGTCAAACTGGGCGAATACAAGGGCGTCAAGGCGGAGGAGAAAAAAGCCGAAGTGACCGACGAACAGGTGGAAGCTGAGCTCAAGAAAGCGGCAGAGCGAAATTCCAGATGGGTTGATGTGGACCGCGAGGCGCTAAACGGTGATAAGGTCGTCATCGACTACTCCGGCAGCGTGGATGGAGTTAAGTTTGACGGCGGTACTGCCGATAATCAGGTTATAGAGTTGGGTTCAAACACGTTCATCCCTGGCTTTGAAGAGCAGGTCGTCGGTATGAAGAAGGAAGAGGAGAAGGATATCACCGTGACATCCCCCGAGGAATATCGAGCAGAGCATCTCGCGGGCAAGGAAGCGGTGTTCCATATCGTACTGCACGACGTGAAGCAGAAAGAGCTTCCGATGCTGGATGACGATTTCGCACAAGACGTATCCGAGTTCGATTCTATGGACGAGTACAGAGCCGACGTGCGTGCCAAGCTGCTGGCTCATGCTGAGGAGCATGCGAAGGAAGATACCGAAAACGCGGTGCTGGAAGAAGTAGTCAAGTCCGCCGAGATCGATATTCCTGAGCCCATGATCGAGAACCAGATCGACCATCAACTGCGGCAGCTGGAATACAGCATGATGTATCAGGGCATCAAGCTGCAGGACTACCTGCAGATGACGGGCACAAAGATAGAAGACATCCGGGCGCAATACCGCGAATCCGCTGAAAAGTCGGTAAGAACGCAGCTGGTGGTGGAAGCCATCACGAAAGCTGAGAACATCGAAGCGACGGACGAGCAGGTTGAGGAAGAGATAAAAAAACGTGCAGACCGCGCAAAGAAAGATATCGAGGAATACAGCAAGGCACTGAGCGAAGAAGAGCGCGCGTATATCAAGGATAATCTCGCGTATGATAATACGGTGACTTTCCTGGTGGAAAACGCAAAGCTCTCCGCTCCCAAGAAAAAAGCCAAAAAGCAAGCCGCCGGGGAGGAAAACACTTCCGGCGAATAGAATAGTATAGTGATATACGGATTAGGAGGAAACTATGGCGTTGGTACCATTTGTCATCGAGCAGACAAGCAAAGGCGAGCGCAGCTATGATATTTACTCGCGGCTGCTCAAGGATCGAATTGTGTTCATCACCGGTGAGATAGACGACACCATGGCCGATCTGGTCGTGGCGCAGCTGATATTTTTGGTGGCGGAGGATCCGGATAAGGATATCTTCCTGTACATCAACAGCCCCGGCGGCAGTGTGACCGCTGGCATGGCGATATTTGATACGATGCAGTATATCCAGTGCGATGTCAGCACCATATGCATCGGTTTCGCAGCTTCCATGGGCGCGTTCCTGCTGGCTGCGGGCACCAAGGGGAAGAGAAAGTGTCTCCCCAATAGTGAGGTGATGATCCACCAGCCTTCGGGCGGTGCTCGGGGCCAGGCGACAGATATCGCCATTCATGCCGAACACATTATCGCGACTAAGAATAAGATGAACGCGATACTGGCGGAAAGAACAGGTCAGCCGGTGGAGAAGGTGGCTGCGGATACCGAAAGAGATAACTACATGACCGCTGAAGAAGCGCTCAAATATGGGATCATCGATGAGATTATTCCGCCCAAAGGCAAATAGTAACGAGGTGAATCTATGGCCAATTATGTGGACGACCAAAAACAATTGAAGTGTTCGTTCTGCGGCAAGGCTCAGGAACAGGTCAGGCGGCTTGTGGCTGGGCCGGGGGTGTATATCTGCAACGAATGCATTGAGCTTTGTAAAGAGATAATAGAAGAGGACTATCAGGACGCCTCGACGTTTGACATGGGGGATATCCCCAAGCCGGCGGATATCGTGGCGGCGCTGGATGAATATGTGATCGGTCAGGGAGACGCCAAGAAAAACCTGGCCGTGGCGGTATACAACCACTACAAGCGCATCAATTCCGACGTTAAGCCGGACGATGTTGAACTGCAAAAGAGCAACATTGTTATGCTGGGACCCACGGGCTGCGGTAAAACGCTGCTGGCGCAGACGCTGGCGCGCATACTCAACGTGCCGTTTGCGATGGCTGACGCAACGTCTCTGACGGAAGCGGGCTATGTGGGCGAGGATGTGGAGAACATCCTTTTGAAGCTGATACAAGCGTCAGATTACGATATCGAGCGCGCGCAGCGCGGCATCATCTACATCGATGAGATTGACAAGATCGCGCGCAAGAGCGACAACCCATCCATCACGCGGGACGTGTCGGGCGAGGGGGTGCAGCAGGCACTGCTCAAAATCATTGAAGGCACGGTGGCCAGTGTTCCGCCTCAGGGCGGTCGTAAGCACCCGCATCAGGAGTTTCTGCAGATTGATACGACCAACATCCTGTTTATTTGCGGCGGTGCTTTTGGCGGTTTGGAAAAGATCATCGAACGGCGCATCGGGCGCAAGACGATGGGCTTCGGCGCTGAGGTTGTGTCCAACGAGAAGAAGGACTTGGGCGAGCTGTACAAAAATATTTTACCGGAAGACCTCTTGAAGTTCGGGCTTATCCCGGAATTCGTGGGCCGCGTACCGATCATCGTGACGCTGCATCAGCTGGAAGAGGACGCGCTGGTCAACATTCTGACTCAGCCCAAGAACGCGCTGGTGAAGCAGTTCTCTAAGCTCCTTGAGATGGACGGCGTTCAGCTTGAGTTCGAGGAAGATGCACTCAAGGAGATCGCGAAGCTCGCGATCGAGCGCAAGACGGGCGCCCGCGGTCTTCGGGCGATACTGGAATCCATCATGCTGGACGTGATGTACGAAGTGCCTTCCCGCGGCGACGTGAAGAAGTGCGTCATCACGAAGGACACCGTCAAGAGCTCCAAGGTGCCGATGCTGATACTTGGCGAAAAGGACGCAAAGCAGCAGAAAGCGCTGCCCAAGGCTAAGAAGGAAGGCCTCGCTTAACAAATAGACTCAATCAAAAAGGCGCCAAGCTATGCAGTAGGCGCCTTTTTTGCATCATCATTATTCAACGAACATCACATAAAACTGGCCGGTCTCATCCAGCTTGCCATAAAACGTATATTCGTTGCCAGCGGTGAGCTTGGGCGCATCGCCGTAATAATAGCATTTGAGCTCACTGCTACCAGATTTTAACGAGAAATTCTGAGCCAGTTCCTCCGTTGAAAGATTTTCCGGCTTTCCGGCAACCTTGATGTCGGCATCAGTCAGTTTGGCAGCGTTTTTTACGGCATCAGCAACGGTCTTTTTCTGTGCCTGAGGAGCAAAGACGCTGAACTCCGGCAGATACTCCACGGAAACATCAATGACGCTGTTGGCCTTATCCGGGCTAGCTGCCGTAAGACTGACCGTGTACAAGCCGAATTCCGAGATGGTGCAAGCTGCAGAAAAAGCACCGCTTTCGGACACCAAACCTGCGAAAGTCTTGCCGTTAAGCTCGGCGCTGAGTGTTGCGCCCGCTTCCGTCGTGCCACGGCACTCGAAGGTTGCACTGTATACGCGCTGGTATTCTGCTGTAGGTTCAAGCTTCGTCAGGGAGGCTTCCCGGGTGATGGTAAAGCTGTCCTTGACGGCCTGTCGGCCCGGCTGGATTACATCGATCACGAAGATGTTGTCTCCGTCGGACTCCAGCTTTAGTTCAGCGCTGAGCTTGCCATTGTCAGAAATTTTATTTGTATAGTTCACATTGTTAATGAACACGGTGGATTCCGGCGCGACAGTTATAGAAAATGATACAACATCCGAATTCGTAGAGGAATGGGTCTGCGCAGGGGCCTCGCGCGAATAATCGGAGCGTATCAAATACAGATCAAACGGCTCAATGACATATTTCTGTGTTGAGGAGCCAAACGTGACATCCAGGTTCAGATTTTCAGCTTTAACAGTATTGTCATAAGTGACAGCGCCGAGTGCCAAAGCAATCCTTTCATCGGCAATAGTAAAAACTGCAGTCCCATTCTCCATCTCATATTCATCGCCGGTCTGAGACACGCGGACCGATTTTGCTCCATCAGCAGCCATGTTGAAGGTGTGGGCGGGTGCACCGCTTTGCGTTTTGGATTCGGTTACAGTAACGTCAATGGAACCGGCATGAGAGGAGCTGCCGTCCAATACAATTTTACCATTGGTGATTTCGTTGATAAAAGCCGGATATCCGCCGTATGTGGTCTGAACAAATCGGTTCAGGTAGAAGAAGCCAAGGAAAATAGCCGCCGCCAGCATCGCCCAGATCAAAATGATAGCAGGAGCAGGCAGTTTTTTCACGCTGGCACTCTTTGAGACAGCAGGAGAGCGTTTGTCTCGGGAACGGTAGCGACGGGGTTCGTCCTCAAAGGGACTGCCTGTATCATTGATACTATCCGAAAATCCAGTGTCGTCCGGAACAGGACGAAGTACCGATTTGCGCCCCGAATTATAATCAGACCGCGCACGGGTCGCTGAACGTGACGTCAGTTCCTCAGCCTCTTTGAGCAGTTGAGCCTCGGGTGTGGCTGCACCAGCGTTCATTTCCTCAAGCTCCAGCCACTGCCGCTCACGAACACGGCGAGCCATTCGGGTATCCGTCTGCGGTTCAACAGTATTGTCCTCTGAATTGCCTGGCGAATCCTTATCCGTTCCAAACTCCGGCAGCTTGAGGTCGGAAAAGTCAGGCAGCGAAAAAGCGGAAATATCGGTGTTGTCCTCAGCCGCGGCTGTCGGGACAAAATTCTCTTCAATTAACTCTTCAAGCTCTTCGTCCGGTGTTTCCGTAAAAAGTCCTTCGCCGGGCAGATCCTCATTGTAGACGATCAAATTCGGACGTTCGGCTTTCGGAGGCGGAGCTGCACTGCCAAGCGGAGGAGTAAAGCTGCTTTTGACCTGTATCACCTCGACCAAAGCGCCGCATCTGGGGCAAAGAACATCAATATTGCTCAACTTATTGCCGCATTTAGGACACTTTTCCATTACGACCCTCCACAGTTTCAAAAAAAGTTTAAAGTAAAGCGCATTCCGTGTTATGATAACTTATTATAACCGATTTGGACGCGGGAGGCACTAACTTTTTGGAAATTTATCTTGACAACGCGGCAACGACCAAACCGATCACAAAAGCTGCGGTGCAGAGGCATATGGAGCAGTCTTGGCACAACCCTTCGGCGGTGTACAGGCAGGCAGAAGCAGTATTCAAAGAAATCAAGCATGTACGGCAGCAGCTCATTTCAGCTGTTCACCTGCAGGGCAGCTGTGTGTTTACGTCCGGCGGTACGGAAGCGAACAACCTTGTATTATCATCATATGGTAAACGCGGTTCGCATATGATCACAAGCGCCATCGAACACCCCAGTGTGTATGAAACCTGCCGGTATATGGAGCAGAGTGGTGTTCTTATCGATTATGTGAAGCCGCAGGATTTTAACATAAACCCGGACGACGTCGCCGCCCTAGTGACAGAGGATACGGCCCTCGTCAGCGTGATGCACGTCAACAATGAGACGGGCGCGCTGAATGATATCATCGCGATCGGTAAGGCGGTCAAAGCGAAGAATCCAGACACAATCGTGCATGCGGACGGTGTTCAGGCATTGCTGAAAACGAACGTGGATCTGAGCGCGGGGTATATCGACTGTTACACGGTGAGCGCACATAAGATACATGCGCTGAAAGGCACCGGCGCTTTGCTGACACGGCAGGAGGTGTCGCTTAAACCGTTACACTTGGGTGGTGGTCAAGAGCTCTCGTTGCGTGCAGGCACCGAAAATACGCTCGGCATCATGGCATTTGGCGAAGCGTTGGAGGAGATCGCCCGGTTCGGGGAGAATAATATGCAGGTTGAGCGTCTGCGCGAAAAGTTTATAGAAGGCGTCGCAAAGTTTGATGATTGCGTTGTCAACACACCAAAGCGGTTCGTGCCGCATATCGTCAGCATATCCTTCGAGGGTGTACGCGGCGAAGTGCTGGCACGGGTTATGGGGGAGAAGGGTATTTGCATCGGCACCGGAGCAGCTTGCTCACGCGGAAAGCTCAGCCGCGTACTGCTCGAATGCAACATCGGACGCGCATATGCGGAAGGTACGGTTAGAGTAAGCTTTTCAGCGCTGAATACATTTGAAGAGGTGGCGGTGTGCCTCGAGCAGCTCAAAAGTGCCGTAACACAACTCAGGAGGTTCGCAAGGAAGTAAATATGGACAACGTTATCATCATCAGGTATGCGGAGATACATTTAAAGGGGCTGAACCGCCCGTTTTTCGAAAAAGCGCTGGTGCGCAACGTGGAGAGCGCACTGGTTCCTATAGAAGGTGCGGTGGTGCGCCGCGGTGCAAGCCGCGTGTACGTAGAGAACGTGCCGGACGACAAGCTGGATACCGCATTAGACATTCTGGGGCGCGTATACGGTATCCATTCGTACAGTCCGGGTCTCAGGCTTCATCAGGATTTTAACGCGGCTGCGTCAGCCCTGGCGGACATGGTGGCCGAGGTACGGGCGAAGCTTCCGCAAGAAACCGTGCTGTTTCGTGTGGAGGCCAAGCGGGCGGACAAGCGTTTTCCAATGAAGTCCAACGACATTGCGGCTGAAGCGGGCGGCGTGATACTGGACCGCGTACCGGGCCTCAAGGTAAGCCTTGAACGTCCGGAACTGACCGCCTATATTGAGATACGGGAGCAGGCGTACTGCTATACGCGCGTGCTACCCGGTCCCGGCGGCATGCCGGTGGGCTGCAACGGGCGGGTGGCAGTGCTGCTGTCGGGCGGCATCGACAGCCCGGTGGCGGGCTGCATGATTGCCAAGCGCGGTGTCGCGCTTTCGGCGGTGCACTTTGAGAGTTTCCCGTACACCAGCGAGAAAGCGCTGGAGAAGGTGCATGACCTCGCCAAGCTCATGGCCCGCTACACGGGGCCGATAAGACTGCACACCATCCGCTTCACGGATATACAGATGACGCTCTACGAGAAGTGCCCGCCGGATTACCTCACCGTGCTGATGCGCCGTTTCATGATGCGCATCGCAGAACGTATTGCAGCCTCGGATAAATGTCAGGCGCTGGTGACGGGGGAGAGCGTGGGGCAGGTGGCCAGCCAGACACTGGAGAGCCTGCATGCCACCAACAGCGCGGTGAACATGCTGGTGTTGCGCCCGCTGATCGGACTGGACAAGCTGGAGATCACCACGCTGGCGGAGCGATACGGCACTTTCGAAACATCGATACTGCCGTACGAGGACTGCTGTACCGTGTTTGTGCCCAAGCACCCTGTTACCAAACCGCGTATGGAGACGGTTCGGAAAGCGGAAGCTGCGCTGGATGCAGAGGCTATGATTGCCGCAGCGCTAGCCAGCGATATTGTAACTGAAATAGTATAAGTAATGAACGTCTCTAAGACGTTTGTATATTTTAACTCAACAGGGAGGAGACTTCATATGCAAATATCGCAGCATATCAGAGACGGAATCTATTGGGTGGGTGGCAGCGACAGGCGTCTGGCACTGTTTGAAAATATGTTTCCGCTGCCGAACGGAGTGTCCTACAACTCGTATCTTATCATGGACGAGAAGACGGCACTAATCGACTCGGTGGATACATCCATCATGCAGGTGTTCTTCGAAAATATCGAATATGTGCTGAAGGGTCGGATAATTGACTACCTTGTGATCAACCATATGGAACCGGATCACTGTGCCAGCATCGACGAGCTGACCCGGCGCTTTCCGGATATGAAGATTGTCGGCAACGTTAAGACGTTTCAGATGATCCGCCAGTTTTATGACTTTGATATAGAGCTGCGCACACATGAGGTGAAGGATGGCGATATGCTGTGCCTGGGTGCTCCCACATTGAAGTTCTGCTTCACGCCCATGGTGCACTGGCCAGAGGTGATGATGACGTACGAGGAGACCAGTAAGGCGCTGTTTTCAGCAGACGCGTTCGGCACCTTCGGCGCGTTGTCCGGCAACCTGTTCAGTGATGAATTGGACTTTGAAGGACACTTTATGGATGAGGCGCGCCGTTATTACACAAACATTGTGGGACGTTATGGCATGCAGGTTCAGCAGGCACTAAAAAAGGTGGCCGCGAACGACATCAGCATGATTCTGCCGCTGCACGGGCCTTTGTGGCGTTCGGATATTGGTCGTTTTATTAATAAGTATGACCTTTGGAGCCGATATCAACCGGAAAAGAAGGGCGTGTTGATCGCGTACGCATCGATGTACGGCAACACCGAAAACGCCGCCAGCGTGATTGCGGGCCATCTGTCACAGCGCGGCGTGCAGGATATGCGCATGTACGACGTGTCGAAGACGCACCCGTCCTACATCATCGCAGATGCGTTCAAATTTAGCCACATGGTGCTGGCGTCGCCCACTTACAACAACGGCCTGTACTTTGGTATGGAAACGCTTCTGCGGGAAATGGCGGTTCTCAATCTGTGCGGGCGTAAAGTCGCGCTTGTGGGCAACGGCTCGTGGGCGCCAGTAGCGCACAAGGAGATGGAGAAGCTGCTGGGCGGGATGAAAGACATGGAACTGCTGACAGAGCCGCTGGTGATCAAGTCGTCACTAAAGACCTGCCAGATGGATGAACTGATGGCCCTGGCCGATGCGGTGGCGGACAGCATGCTGGGCCTGAATCAAGAGTAAACACGAGATATCAGGAGGTCAACCATGGCAATAGAAAAAGTCAGAGAATATTTCGCTCAGTACAATATGGCTGGCCGCATACAGGAGTTTGATGTGTCGAGCGCGACTGTGGAGCTGGCTGCCGCCGCGCTGGGCTGCGAGCCGAAAAGAATAGCAAAAACGCTGTCCTTCAATGTCGGCGGTCAGGCCATACTGGTTGTAACGGCGGGCGACACTCGGGTAGATAATGCAAAATACCGGGCAAGGTTTGGCATAAAGGCAAAAATGTTAACGCCGGATGAGGCGATGGATATGGTTGGACATGCGGTGGGCGGAGTGTGCCCGTTCGCCGTACGGGAAGGGGTGCCGGTGTATTTGGATGAGTCTCTGAAGCGGTTTGAGACGGTTTTCCCGGCCTGCGGGAGCGGCAACAGCGCTATCGAACTCAACATCGGTGAGCTGGAAATCCACTCGGCCTGCGTTGACTGGGTGGACGTATGCAAGGACTGGGCATAGAGCAGGCTGGAATATATTAGGATATATTGACAGCAACCATACAAAGAGAAACGGCAGAGGGCTTGGTGCTCTCTGCCGTTTCTCGTTCATTATGTAAGGATTACGGTTATATCTTATTGGTATTTGGGGCGAACATGATAGTGTGTGTGCAACAGCTCGTGTGTTTTATGGCCGTTGGGCTCACCCAAAAACTCTTTGTACAGTAATTTGATCTCCTCGTTCTCGTGGGACTTGCGCTTGGGCTTGCCCGCATCTTCAGCATAGGTCGCCTTGGCGCGCAGCACATACGGATTATAATCCAGTTTATCCTGCGCGGAGACGATAGGCTGACCGCCGCCCGTCACACAGCCGCCGGGGCAACCCATCACTTCGATGAAGTGATAGAATTTCTCGCCGGAGCGCACTGCTTCCAGAAGTTTCTTGGCATTGCCTGTGCCGCTGGCCACCGCAACCTTGATATCCATGCCGGCGATGTTCAGTGTGGCTTCTTTGACGCCGTCGATGCCGCGCACACATTCGTAGTCGATATCCTTAAGATCCTGACCGGACAGAATGTCTGCCACTGTTCTCAGTGCCGCTTCCATAACGCCGCCCGTTGCGCCGAATATGACAGCCGCCCCGGTTGATTCTCCCAGAACCCGGTCAAAGTCGCTCTCGGGCAAACGTGCAAAGTCGATGTTGGCCTGCTTGATCATGCGGGCCAGCTCACGCGTTGTCAGCACGGCGTCCACATCTCTGAGACCGTTGACTGCCATCTCGTCGCGTTCCTTCTCAAACTTCTTCGCTGTGCACGGCATGATGGACACCACATAGATGCTCTTCGGATCGATACCGAACTTTTCAGCGTAATACGACTTGATAATCGCGCCGCCCATTTGGTGAGGGGACTTGCAGGTCGAGAGATTCTCCAGGAAATCCGGGAAGAAGTGCTCACAGTATTTTATCCAGCCGGGGCTGCACGACGTGATCATCGGCAGCTTGCCGCCGTTCTTGATGCGGCCCAGCAGTTCCGTCCCTTCTTCCATAATGGTAAGGTCAGCGGAAAAGTCAACGTCGAATATCTTATCAAAGCCAAGCCGCTTAAGCGCCGTGGCCATCTTGCCGGTGACGCTGCTGCCTACCGGAATACCAAACTCTTCGCCGAGGCCGAACCGCACAGCGGGGGCAGTCTGAACGACGACATGCTTGGTCTTGTCATGCAGCGCTTCCCAAACATTATTGATCTCGCTGCGCTCTGTCAGCGCACCGACGGGGCAGGCGGTGATGCACTGGCCGCAGTTCACACAAGGCACATCCTTGAGCGACTTACCGAACACCGGCTCCACGATGGTCTTGAAGCCCCGCTGGGTAGCGCCCACAGCGCCGATCTTCTGAACGTTACCGCAAACCGCGACACAGCGGCGGCACAGTATGCACTTGTTGGGGTCGCGCACGACGGACGCGGAACCCGTGTCCAGCGGACGGTCGAAGCCTTCTCCCTCGTAGGGAACGTCCTCGATATTGAGTTCTTCGCATATCTGCTGCAGCTCACAGCTGCGGTTGCGTACGCAGGAGAGGCATCGCTTGTCGTGATTGGAGAGTATCAGTTCCAGATTCACGCGGCGCGCGTCCTGAACAGCCTTGGAGTTTGATGAAATTACCATGCCGTTTGCCGCCGGCAGCACGCAAGCCGCCTGCAGGCCACGTCCGCCTTCGACCATTTCAACCAGACACATGCGGCACGCACCGATGGCGTTGACGCCTTTTAAATAACACAATGTGGGGATGCGGACACCGACGCTGCGCGCGGCTTCCAGCACCGACGTACCGTTCGGCACTTCCACTTTGACTCCGTCTATCGTTAAAGATACCATAATCTGTCTGCTCCTTTCTTACTTCTTCTCGATCGCGTTGAACTTGCAGCGCGCCATGCACGCACCGCACTTGATGCACTTGCTCTGGTCGACCTCGAAAGGTTCCTTGATCTTGCCGGATATTGCGTTGGTGGGGCAGACCTTGGCACACGCGCCGCAGCCGATACACTTCGACTTGTCAATAATGTAGTTGAGCAGCGCCTTGCAGTGGCCGGCCGGACACTTCTTGTCGCGGATGTGCGCTTCGTATTCGTCGCGGAAATACTTGATGGTGGACAGCACCGGGTTGGGAGCCGTCTTGCCAAGACCGCAGAGAGACGCATTCTTGATGTTCTCGCCCATCAATATCAGCTTCTCAATATCGCCTTCTTCACCGCGTCCCGATACGATGCGCTCGAGTATCTCCAGCATACGCTTGGTGCCAATACGGCACGGCGGGCACTTGCCGCACGATTCGTCCACAGTGAAGTCGAGGAAGTAGCGCGCCACGTCCCCCATGCAGTTGTCTTCGTCCATGACGATCAGGCCGCCGCTGCCCATCATTGAGCCGATGGCAGTCAGCGAGTCGTAGTCGATGGGGGTGTCGAGGTGGCTGGTCGGTATGCAGCCGCCCGACGGGCCGCCCGTCTGCGCCGCCTTGAACTCCTTGCCGCCCGGGATGCCGCCGCCGATCTCGAATATGATTTCGCGCAGCGTGGTGCCCATCGGTATTTCGACAAGACCGGTGTTGTTGATTTTGCCGCCCAGCGCGAACACTTTTGTGCCCTTGCTCTTCTCGGTACCCATGGACGCAAACCATTCGGGTCCATTGAGTATTATCTGCGGAATGTTCGCAAATGTTTCAACGTTGTTGATGATCGTCGGCTTGCCGAACAAACCTTTCTGCGCCGGGAACGGGGGCTTGGGCGTCGGCTCACCGCGATTGCCTTCAATGGAGTGGATCAGCGCCATCTCCTCGCCGCACACGAACGCGCCAGCGCCGAGACGGATCTCGATGTCGAAGTCAAAGCCGGATTCAAATATATTCTTGCCCAGCAGGCCCAGCTCGCGTGCCTGCCCGATAGCGATTTCCAGCCGCTTGACGGCAATAGGGTATTCCGCGCGAACGTAGATATATCCAATTGACGCGCCGATCGCGTAGCCCGCTATGGCCATCGCTTCCAGCACCGCATGCGGGTCGCCCTCAAGCACGCTTCTGTCCATGAACGCGCCCGGATCGCCTTCGTCTGCGTTGCAGATCACATATTTCTGGCTGCTGGTTTCCTTGGCGCAAAACTGCCACTTCATTCCGGTGGGGAAGCCGCCGCCGCCTCTGCCGCGCAGACCACTCGCCTTAACGGTCTCAATGACCTGCTCGGGCGTATACTCGCCAAGGCAGGTGCCCAGCGCCTTATAGCCGTCAAATGCGATGTATTCCTCGATGCGCTCAGGGTCGATCACGCCGCAGTTGCGCAAGGCGACGCGCTTTTGCTTTTTGTAGAAGCCGATGTTATCGAGCGACATCTCGACATCGCCGGTGTCTTCCTTATACAGCAGGCGGTGAACGATGCGACCCTTTAAGAGGTGCTCGCTGACGATCTCGGCCACGTCTTCCACCTTCACGTGCGAATAGAAGCTGCCTTCGGGATATACGATCACGATCGGGCCCGCTTCGCAAAGGCCGAAGCAGCCGGTGCGGACGACCTTGACCTCTTTATCCAGGCCGTTTTTACTGATTTCTTCTGTAAATTTATCCATGATCTTAGGCGAATCGGACGAAGTGCAGCCCGTGCCGCCGCAAACAAGGACGTGTGAACGGAAAATATCCATGATAATGCGTTCCTCCTAATTACTTGTTGTTCTCTTCGCTGTAGCCGATGGTGTATTCCGTCACCGGGTTGCCGTTTACGATGTGTTCGGCGACGATGCGGCTCACCATGGCAGGATCAATCTTCACGTAAGTTACCTTGTCGGCATCGGGTGTGAACACCTCGACCATCGGTTCCAGGCGGCAAGCTCCGATGCATCCTGTCTGCGAGACGGTAACACCAGAGAGGTTGCGCTTGGCAACTTCTTCTACAAACGCGGAGAGAACGGGACGTGCGCCCGCGGCGATGCCGCAAGTAGCCATACCCACCACAATACGGGTGCCTTCACCCTTCTTGCGTATATCTATCTGAGCCAGTGTCTTGTTTCTGATCGCTTCTAATTCTTTTAAAGATTTCATATATCATGTCCTCCAAAAACCTGCATGGTTCCTTCTTCTAAATATTCCCGGATAAAAGACATCACAGCCGGCTCCGTAATCGCCACGCCGTCCAGCGTGGTTTTGATGGCCCGGGTGTCAAACTCGAAAGCCTCGTCCTTCTTTGCCATGAAGACAAAATCGATTTCCGGGTTTGCCAGTGCCAGCGCCGCAATCGTTTCAGCTATGCTGCCCAGCGGCGGTCTGTCGATATGACTGTAGCCATATACGGCGGTCAGTTTTGTGCCATTGCCGGGGGCCGATTCGATGTCCAAATGTCCGCCTGTGGATTCACACCCAGCTGCAAACAGCGGGATACCCAGACCAACCTTGCGCGTCGTACGCGTGGTGGCAAAGGGGCTTCTCACCCGCTCCAGCATTTCATTGCTCATACCGCAGCCGTTGTCCTCAATTAATACGGTAAGCTTGTCTGCCGATATATCTGCCGTAATATCGATCCGTATCAGGCTGGCGCCCGCGCGAAGCGAGTTCTCGGCAATATCTAGTATGTGCAAAGAAATGTCCCGCATGACCTACTTGTACTTCGCCAGTATGTCGGGTACATCGGATGGGGTCAGCCGGCCATACACCTGATCGTCGATCATGATGACGGGGGCGAGGCCGCAGCATCCAAGGCAGCGAGTGGGTTCAAGCGTAAACTTTCTGTCTGGCGTGGTTTCACCGGGGTTCACTCCCAACTCTTCGGCCAGTCGGTCAAGAACCTTCTCAATGTTCCGGACGTAACATGCCGTACCCATACAGACGCTGACGATGTGCTCTCCTTTCGGCTCTAATGCAAACTGTGAATAAAATGTGGCGACGCCGTAAACATCGCTCATGGGGATACCCAACTGCTCCGAGATAAGCTCCTGCACGTCAATTGTGAGTGCGCCGAAAAGGCTCTGAGCTTTTTGCATGATGGGCATCAACGGGCCTGGTTTTTTTTTCTGCTCTTCGATAAAGCTGATGAGTTCTTCTCGTAAAGCTTTATCATCCACTGCTGTGGTCATAACTTAAATCTCCCTCCTGTCAGGTGTATATTTGACTTTGATAAAAAAGTAACAAAACATCCAGCGGTTATTTTATCACATAATTATACTGATGCACATACTATTTGTGAAAAAAATAATAAACTTTTATGTTACGCTCAGATTTTGACGAATGTTAGGAAAAACAAGCAGTATCACCGCGAATGATTAACAAAATCAACGAATGCTGACGAATTATGGATAGCATTTAAGGTGTAAGCAGGCTCTGATATGTCTCCTAGGTTATGTGCGTCTGAAGAGTGGAAAATGTATATGGATGGATCCAGCGCGGGGCAGGGAAGGCCGGTTGCCACCTCCGCGGTGCGGAAAAGGCCGGGCGGCATAAATCCGAGGTTCGCGAGCACAGAGAACGAATCCCTGTTGATGTGAGCGGGAACGGCACAGCCGCCAGCCTTGAAGGCCAGCGTCGCAAGCTCGTTGATAGAAAACGGCGTGGCCTGCAGCAGCAGCTTATCGAGCTCGCCTGCTGCCTCATCGTTCTCGTCCATAATATTCTGCCTCCCGAATATGTCCGGCCGGTTGGAGATATCCGGCAATGAGTCATATAGCATTTCGCCAAATTCAACGGCTGCATGAGTATTTTTGAAATATGTGAGGACATGGACTTCTTCGACAGTCGTTACCTCAATGCCCGGAATGAAAATAAGGCCAAACTCCGAAGCAGCCTTCTCCATAGCTTTCAGATTATGACCCGAATTATGATCTGTCAGAGAGATGAGAGACAGCCCCTTGATGGAGGCCATACCGGCGATATTGGATAGTGTCATATCGTCTGAAGCGCACGGCGACAAGCAGGAATGGATATGCAGATCGTAAAATCTGTCCATCATCGCGCGACTTCACCAACGCCTAGTTCGTGCAGCGCCACCGCCGCGCCGTACGACGTGCAAGGAGCGCTGATGATGCACACATCCTTGTCGCGAGCCGCGAAATGCGTTTCCTCGGATACCGCAATGTTGTCGGAGATCACCACGCATGCGCATCCTGTCAGTGCGGCAACCGCCACTACATTCACGTGTGCCTGCACGGTGATCCAGACGGTGCCAAATTGCGCACGCGCCATCACCCAACTCAGCATGTCGCACACATAGCCCGACGTTATTTCCGCATCCTGCACAGCGGTTAGCGCCTTCCAGCCGGTTTTTTCGATCAGTTGCTGTATCGTCATCTTGTCGGCTCCTTCTTATCACGGCCTGTCAGCTCCACCATCTGTTCAGCAAGGCTGGTCACTTTATCGCGCAGCTTGAATATGCAGTCCATTTCCTTGGCATCCCCGCGGACGATATCCTCGGCCATGGCATGGCAGGAGGGACTGCCGCATGACCCGCAGTCCAACCCCGGCAGACGGGCAGCTATCTCTTCTATCTGTTCCAGCTTGCGCATAGCCGTCAGCATGTCTACGTCAATCTTCATAACAGGGCGGGACTCAATGGGCTGGCTGAACAGTACGGAGCCGTCATCGATGTAGCCTTGGGCATATTCGCAGGACGGTTTTTGATTCTTGATCTTGGAGGACAGCGTTCGTATACGCGAACGCGCGACGAACGGATTTTCAAACGTAAGAGGCCCACCTACACAGCCGCCCGGGCACGCCAGCCCCTCAAAAAACTGCAGATCGTTGAGTTTCATGTTCTCGATTTCTTCCAGCACTTTGATCACGTTGCTGATACCGTCCACAGCTAAAGAGTTTTGTAGGCCCGCTGCAGCGGCCTCACCACCTGAGTTGGCCCAGCCTACGCCAAAAACGGAAGCCGTTGCGCCTTCGGTGACGACAAGCCCCGGTTTTTTAAGCTGTCCGGCGAGCAGCCCGTAGATGTCGATAACGGAAAAAGCACCGTTTACATTGCTTTTTTCTATGCCGTAAGGATTCTTAATGCTCGTCATCTTGGCTGGACAGGGAGTGATAAAGAAAACCCCGATTTCATTAATACTAACACCGTGCTTCTCGGCATATTCGCGCTTGGCAGCTATAGCAGCCATCTCCATCGGAGACTGAAGATCAATGATGTTGTCGATAAGATTGGGGAAACGCACCTGTATCAGCCGGACGATAGCGGGACACGCGGAAGATATGACAGGGAGGTTTTCCTTGCCTTCAATGTGCTGGCGAATGGCGCAGCTGATGATGTCGGCGCCGCGAGCCACCTCGTACACATCGTCGAAGCCCATCAGCTTAAGTCCCATCACCACGCGGTCAATGCTGGACAGGTTCTTGAACTGTCCGTACAGCGATGGCGCGGGCAGCGCGATTTTGTACTTAAACCGACCGATATCGGAAAACGGATCAGTGTACGCAATTTTGGCGTGATACGGACAGACACGGATGCATTCGCCGCAATCTATACAGCGCTCAGCGATAATCTGCGCCTTACCGCCGCGTACACGGATGGCCTCGGTGGGGCAGTGCTTGATGCAGTTGGTGCAGCCTTTGCACTTGTCACGGTCGAGCCGCACGGAATGGAAATAAGTGTTCATGTTATCCCTCTGCTAAATGTCAAATCGCAAACTTAAACTTGTCCCGCCGGAATCGGATCGGATATCCATATTGTCGCTGTTCTTTTTGATGTTGGGGAGGCCCATACCAGCACCGAAGCCCATCATTCTGACATCGGAAGATGCAGTGGAAAATCCTTCCTGCATTGCGAGACCGATATCGGCAATACCTGGCCCGGTGTCCACACAATTAAGGTGAATGGATCCGGTATCGATTTCCACCGTCATCTCACCGCCAAAGCTGTGGATAATCATATTCAGTTCCGCTTCATAGGCGGCAATGGTCACGCGTCGCGTTAACGCGGGATCGATACCTATCATACGTAAAACACTTTTGATTTTGGCTGATGCTTCCCCGGCTGAAGCAAAATCCTGTGCTGTAATTGCAAAGGTCTCTTTAAAGCCGTCTGACATAAGCGATTACCGGCCGCAAGGCGGCAAGCCCTGTGAATACAGACGTCCGCAGGCCTCGTAGAGCGTGCAGTCGCAGGTCAGCAGCGTTGCGCCTGTCTGCATTGCCAGTTCAACGACGTCGTTCGCCGGTTTTTTTCCACGGACAAAAACGATACAGGGAACATCGAGCATTTCGGCTGTGCGCACAACATGCGGATTGACCATACCAGTCAGCAAAATGCAATTGTCCTTTGCGAATGCAAGCACGTCGCTCATCAGATCCGCGCCGCAACCGGATGAAAGGGTCTTGTCCAAATTTTCGTTGCCGCAAACCACCTGGCAGTCCAGGATAGCTGCAGCCTGAGCTATTGTCATTGTAACCTCCGAATATCAACTGCTTAATTCTTTAAAAAATGTGGAGTAATCCACGACCACACTAATTAGATTATACTTCAATTCTGCAGAAAAAGCCACACTTGATACATCGGAGGATTTGTGTATGCTGCCAAGCAATTCACAAAAGCTGTCCATAAATGCGACTAGATTGGACATCGCTTCTGATTCCGTAGAGACGATGGCTTTGAGGCTTGTGGTGACTTCTGCTGCTCCGGCTTTCAGCGCGGTCACCCGATCATCTACCTTTTCTCCCTTATCAGACGCGTAGATGATCTGCTGAAGTTCGGATACCGTGGCTGGCACCACGTCAAAGCAGCCCTTGATTGCATCGATTTGCTGTTTTTCTGCACCGATTTTAAATTCAAGTGCGCCCGATTCTAATTTGAACACAGTTGTCGAAATGCCTTGTGATTCAAGATCAGCTTTCACGGACTTGGCATCGTTTTCAGATGTGTATCCGGCTACCAGCACACGGTAAAGACTGCCGTCGTACGCAACAAAACCAGCACCGCCCCGACCGATAACCTCTTTAGCCGCCTGCTGGGCATTGGCCTCATCGGAAAAGGCACCAACCTGCAGTGTGTAGAGCGTGATGCTCTGTGCGGTAATCTGCTCCTCAGTCTGGGCACTGGCGGGTGTTTCCGTCAGATTGGAAGTTTCCACGGTAGAGGCAGGGGATACAGCCGTGGTCATTGAAGGAGAGGGCTCTTCCGCCTTGCCTGTTCCACTATTAAAAACAGGATTGATCACGTTTTCAGCCAGCCAACCGCCCGCAGCTCCCGCACCCACGAAGTAGGCGGTGATGCCAAGTATGACGGCGACAATGATCAGGCTGCTAAATCTTCGATGTTTCTGCGGCGGTTTCGACATCATTCGTCCGTATCTCATCAGAATTCCTCCGTAAAAATAATATACATATTTATATGAGACAAGTTGAACGAATATGAAAAAAGCCCCGCCGCAAGGCAGGGCAGGGTGCACAAATTGTCAGCGGGTTTTTCCCATAAAGAACAGCGCGATGGTGCCAGGGCCGGAATGCGCACCGATCACGGTACCGAGCATGCTGACCATCACTTCGCCGATCTCCGGGAAGCGTTCCTTAACCATAGCAGCCACCTTCTCGGCAGCCTCAATGTCATCGCCATGGCTGATGAATACGGTTTGACCCTCGGGTTTATATATATATTCGCTCATCTTATCAACGAGGCAGCGGAGAGCCTTTTTACGGCCCTGCTCCTTTTCCCGAGGAATAAGATGTCCTTCGTAGTCAACATTAAGCACGGGCTTGATGTGCAGCAGATTGCCGACGAAAGCCGCAGCGCCGGTCACGCGGCCACCGCGTTTCAGATGGTTCAGACTGTCCACAGTGAACCAGTGGTTGAGGCCCAGCTTGTTAGCTTCCACCCATTTGTAAGTATCATCTATAGACTTTCCGGCCGCGCGCATTTTGACGGCGTAATCCACCAGCAACCCCTGACCTAGCGACGCGCAGAGCGAATCCACAACGTAGAGCTTGCGACCGGGGTATTTGGCCCGCATTTCCTCAGCCGCTATCTTCGCGCTGTTGCAGCTGCCAGAGAGACCGGACGAGAATGCGATGTAAAGGAGGTCCTGATCTGATGATAGAATTCTGTCAAAAACCTGGAGGTATTCTTCCGGAGTCACTTGCGATGTGGTTGGCATATAGCCTTCTCGCTCCAAGTTAAAGAAGACTTTTGCATCCATATCGCCATCTTTATATTCCTTGTGGTCAAGCATATAGGATAACTTAACGATTTCGATCTCGTTTTTCTGAACGTAATCCAACGGCAAATCACATGTGGAACATGCTCCGATAACAAAATTCTGCATAAGCTTGTCCTCCTCTTTTTGGTCATTTTATTATGAATATTGCCAATAATCAAGCAATAACACCGCTATTTATTATTTTCGTAACATATATTTGAAAATGTCTGGGACAGTCAAGTAATTATCCAGCATTTCAATATGGCTTCCTATTGAAAGGTTCTATTTGTTACTCTGCCAGACATACTGAGAGCATCCGCTTTATGTCGTCCATATCAGGATTTCCTTCAAAAAACCGCTTACCTTCAATATAAAATGCAGGTATATATTTGTGTGCCAGATATTTGCCTTCTGCACTGTCGTCCTTTATATATTTAATAATAATAGAAGAGTATCTGGGGTCTTTTTCAAGAGCCCGGCCAATCAGCATTTTCGCCTTCTTACAGTATGCACAGTTATCTCCGTAAAGTACAATTAGATTTTTCATATGATCCACCTCTTTGGTATCAATATATTGAAAACATGTAGAAGATGTGAAAAGGGAGGGTTAAATGATTAGAATGCAATATTTTTTTTGGTAACATGCAAAATAATAAGGATAGACAGTTGAAATGTATCATATAATGTGTTAACATATCCTCACAATGAAGTTTTTGAAAACTTATAATGCATAATATCTTTGACCAACGGAGGCCTGAGATGGAATTATCGAATAAGGCGCTGGGCATTACGCCTTCTATGACACTAAGCATTGACGCCATGGCGAAGAAACTCAAAAAAGAGGGCCGTGACGTGATCGGATTCGGTGCCGGTGAGCCGGATTTTGATACTCCCGACAACATTAAAGAAGCAGCAAAAAAGGCGCTGGATATGGGATTGACACGGTACACACCCGCCGCGGGCATGCCGGAGCTGAAAAGCGCAATCGCTGCACACCTGCAAAGCAAATACAGTCTGCTTTATGAGGCGGACGATATTGTTGTATCCAACGGCGCGAAGCATTCGCTTTTTAATATATTCGCAGCCATACTCAACCCTGGTGACGAGGTAATCATTCCCGTGCCATATTGGGTGACGTACCCTGAACTGGTGCGAATGTCAGATGGCGTTCCCGTGTTCGTGCAGACGGACCCGTCGCTCAAAGCGACGGCAGACGATATCCGCGGCGCGCTAACATCCAAAACCAAAGCGCTGATACTCAACACACCGTCTAATCCGTGCGGCACAGTCTATACCCGCAAGGAGCTTGAGGAGATCGCCGCGGTCGCACTGGACGCAGATATTTTCATTGTATCGGACGAAATCTACGACGAGCTCATCTACGAGGGCGAGCATGTGAGCGTCGCATCTCTCGGCCCTGCTATCAAGGATAATACCATCATCGTTAATGGCATGTCCAAGACGTATGCGATGACAGGATGGCGCATTGGTTATACGGCCAGTACGCGACAGCTTGCCAAAGTGATGGACGCTTATCAATCGCACGCGGCGTCCAACCCGAACTCCATAGCTCAGTATGCCAGCATCGAGGCGCTCAGCGGCCCGCAGGACGCTGTCGCGAGCATGAAGAAGGCTTTTGACAGACGTCGCAAATTACTCTGCGGCCTGATCAACGATATTGACGGACTTTCGTGTGAGATCCCCGGAGGCGCGTTCTATGTGATGATGAACATTTCGGGTATCAAGGGGAAGGCTTACGACGGCGTGCCGATTAACAGTTCGCTGGAGTTTTCCGAAGCGCTGCTGAAGCATACTTTGACCGCTGTGGTCCCGGGAGCAGCATTCGGTGCGGACGACTACGTCCGGTTGAGCTATGCTGTCAAAGACGAGAACATCGAGAAAGGCCTCGCACGCATCAGAGAATTCGTGCAGGCGCTGAAATAGGGAGGGCTATTGATGACTGAGTTAAATAAGAAATGGAATTTATTGCATGAGAATGATTATCATTTCTCATTTCAGGATGTGGAGGAGCCGCAGCTGTTCAGAGACATGTTCGATTATGACTCTGTGCCAAAAATTACCTTCAACCACCGCGTTGTTCCGATGAACATGCCGGAAGAAATCTGGATCACTGACACGACCTTCCGTGACGGCCAGCAGTCCAGAACGCCGTTCACAGTACAGCAGGTGGTGGATCTGTATAAGATGGAGCACCGGCTGGGTGGTCCTAAAGGAATAATCCGTCAGAGCGAGTTCTTTGTCTATACACAAAAGGATAAAGAGGCGATACAGGCCTGTTTGGATCTCGGTTACGATTTTCCCGAGGTGACCACGTGGATTCGTGCCAGCAAGAAGGATTTTGAGCTGGTGAAGGCTTTTGGCATCAAGGAAACGGGCATATTGGTCAGCTGTTCGGACTACCACATATTCAAGAAGATGAACATGACACGGCGCCAGGCGATGGATCAGTATCTGGACGTTGTTAAAATGGCGTTGGATTTCGGTATCCGTCCGCGCTGCCATTTTGAAGACATTACGCGTGCCGATTTCTACGGCTTCGTGATTCCGTTTGCGGATGAGCTGATGAAGCTGATGAAAGAGAGCGGCATACCCATCAAGATCCGCATGTGTGATACTTTGGGTTACGGTATCACTTATCCCGGCGCGTCGCTGCCGCGCAGCGTGCAGGGTATCGTTTATGGCCTCAACTTCTACTCGGGTTTCCCGTCGGAGCTGCTGGAATGGCACGGCCATAATGACTTTTACAAAGTGGTTACCAACGCGGCAACGGCATGGTTGTATGGTGCATCGTCTGTCAACTGCTCGATACTGGGCATCGGTGAACGTACCGGCAACTGCCCCATTGAGGCAATGGTGATGGAATACTGCGGTCTTAAAGGCACTACAGACGGCATGGATCTCTCTGTTATTACCGAGATGGCAGAATACTTTGAGAACGAGCTGGGGACGGATATCGGGCCGCGCACGCCGTTTGTCGGACGCAACTTTAACTCCACGCGTGCGGGCATTCACGCGGACGGCCTGTTGAAGGATGAGGAAATATACAATATATTTAATACGGAGAAGATATTGAACCGTCCCGTGCATGTCGCCATTAGTGCGCATTCCGGCCTTGCAGGCATCGCACACTGGGCTAATGCGCACTTCAAGCTCAAAGGCGACGATCGTCTCAGCAAGAACGACCCGCTGGTCGTGGCTGTCAAGGACATCGTCGACAGAGAATTTGCCGAGGGCCGAACAACCACCTACGGCGATAATGAACTCGAGATGATCATCAATAGTTTGGATGAAAAGGCTTATATTGCCCTTTGCCACCATCAGAAGAGCCTCGACAAAGGGATTGATAAATAACGCAAGATATTTGTCAAATCGCACTGGACAAGCACAATAGCTTGTGCTATCTTAATTAAGAACAAAGCAGTCCTTTAAATCGGTTCAGAGAGACCGGCAAGGTGATTGATTATTGGTGTAATTTAGCCTTGCCGTTTCGGCAAGGCTTTTTTAATGCAGTCAATGACTGCGATGGGAGGAAGCGGATGGATAAAGCATTGATCATGGATAAAGAGGCGCTGGACAGAGCGCTCAAGCGCATCGCCCATGAGATAGTCGAAAAGAACAAGGGCGCAAAGAATCTGGCGCTGATTGGCATCCATCGCCGCGGTGTGCCCATCGCAAGGCGAATAGCAGATTATATCGAGCAGTTCGAAAACGTACGTCCGGAGATTGGAACGCTGGATATCACATTTTATCGAGACGATCTTTCGCTTCTGGCCGATCATCCGGTTTTTAAAGGCACCGACATCGCATTCGACGTCAACAGAAAAACTGTTGTGCTCTGCGACGACGTGCTATATACCGGACGCACCGCGCGCGCTGCGCTGGACGCACTGATGGATTTGGGGCGCCCGAATTACATCCAGCTCGCGGTTATTGTGGACAGGGGGCATCGTGAGCTTCCCATACGGGCTGATTATGTCGGGAAAAATATACCCACATCCAAGAGTGAGGTTATCAGTGTTCATGTTTCTGAGATAGATGGGATAGACAATGTTGTCATCAATGATTTGCCCGATACGCCTTATCTTTAATTGATAAGGTTTTTTTATGTAAAGGGCAGGAATCAATAATTTTTTAGGAGGGTATGATGGAAAAGGTCAGAAGTGGATGGGGGACGAAGGCTTTGCTGGGCTTGCAGCATATGTTTGCAATGTTCGGTGCAACCATCGTCGTTCCGGCGGTGACAGGGCTTGACCCGGCGGTTGCGCTCTTTGCGGCTGGTGGCGGTACGTTATTATTTCACTTTATTACCAAGCGTAAAGTGCCGGTTTTCTTAGGTTCAAGCTTTGCTTTTATGACAGCAATCACGTATATCGTACAAAGTGAAGGCAAAGAATACGCGACTGGAGCCATTATCGTCGCTGGTTTATGCTACCTGGTTTTTGCGGCGCTGGCAAAGTTGATCGGCCCGGATCGCATTAAAAAACTATTCCCGGCGATTGTTACCGGCCCGGTTATTGTTGTCATCGGCTTAACGCTTGCGCCCACAGTGATATTTAATGATATCACTGCAGATTTTGTCGGTGGCCTGCTGTGGACAAAATGGGTGGTTGCGGCTTCAGTTGTGCTGACGGTTATCATCGTTGCGATATTTATCAAAGGCTTCTTTAAACTGTTGCCAATACTATGCGGACTTGCTGTTGGATACATTGTGGCATTGATTCTTCATTATAATGTTGCTGTTCCAGAAGGTACAACAGCTCTTATGAATTTTGCACCTTTTGACGCAGCACAGATCATTCAGCTGCCGAACTTCCATCTACCTAAGTTCAGCTGGAGTGCAATACTGATTATTGCGCCGATTTCCATTGCGACTTTTATGGAACATCTTGGCGATATCACCACAAACGGCTCGGTAGTGGGCAAGAACTTCTTTGAAGACCCGGGTCTGCACCGCACACTGATCGGCGACGGCGTGGCCACGATGTTCGCCGGCCTGATCGGTGGTCCGGCCAATACAACTTACGGCGAGAATACCGGCGTGCTTGCAGTCACAAAGAATTACAATCCCCAGATTATTCGTCTTGCCGCAATATACGCAATGGTATTATCGGTAATCGGGTATTTCGGTGCATTCCTACAGACGATTCCCGCACCGATCATCGGCGGCATGAGCATCGTTCTGTTCGGTATGATCGCTGCGATTGGTATCCGGACTATGGCGGAAGCGAAGGTGGATTTCACTCAGAGCAGAAATCTGCTGATACTTTCCATCACGCTGGTGGTTGGTATCGGGCTGACAATTACCGTCAACGAGAGCTTCACGATATCCGGCGTGGCGCTTGCCGCTTTGGCTGGTATCGTACTCAACGCGGTGCTGCCAGAAAAGTTTGATGTAAAAGTGGAAAAAGAATAAGAATTGCAAGGGGAGCAGCAATGCTCCCCAATTCTTACAGTGGAGAGAATTATGGTACTGAAATCAAAGGATGTTATCGGGCTGCATAGCATGTCAGAGGATGAGATCAAGCTAATACTCGATTCTGCATCGACTATGAAGCAGTTGTTGGCACAGAACGCCAAGAAGATGCCGCATCTGCAGGGCAAATCCATCGTAACGCTGTTCTACGAGGACAGCACGCGCACGCGGTTGAGCTTTGAGCTGGCCGGAAAATATCTCGGTGCTACGGTGAGTAATTTGGGTGTTTCCACGAGCAGCGTTAAGAAGGGCGAAACGCTGTTGGACACCGGCAAAACGATCGAGGCGATGGGCACGGATGTCATTATCATCCGGCATCCGCTTGGGGGTGCGCCCAAATTTCTGGCGGACAATTTTTCGGGCAGTGTAATCAACGCAGGCGACGGCATGCACGAGCATCCCACGCAGGCGCTGCTGGACATGTTTACAATGCGGGAGCACTTCGGCCGCTTGGAAGGTCTGAAAGTGACTATCGTTGGTGATATATACCACAGCCGTGTGGCGCGAAGCAATCTGTGGGGGCTAACCAAGATGGGCGCGCAGGTGACGCTGTGCGGGCCGCAGACGCTTATGCCTTTCGCGATTGAACAGATGGGCGCCACGGTCACAACGAATCTGGAACACGCGCTGCGTGATGCCGATGTGGTGATGGGCCTGCGCATTCAGAAGGAGCGTCTGGAAGGCGCATTTCTGTCCACCCTACGGGAATACCACCGATATTTCGGCATTAACGACGAATCGCTTCAGCTGTGCGAAAAGGACGTCATGATCATGCATCCCGGTCCCGTTAACCGTGGTGTGGAGCTCTCCAGCTCGGTGATGGATTCGGATATATCTGTGATCAACGAACAGGTGGCGAGCGGTGTGGCGGTACGCATGGCGCTGCTGTATCTGCTGACAAGGAAGGAAGACAAAAGATGAGGATCAAGATAATCGGCGGTTCGCTGGCCAACCCGGCGGGAGAAAAGAAAGGCCTTCACGATATACTTATTGAGGACGGCTTTATCAAAGCTTTCGGACAGAGTGTGGGCGAAGCGGATAAGGTAATTGATGCGTCAGGAAAGACAGTATTCCCTGGCTTTATTGATCTGCACTGCCACCTGCGTGAACCGGGACAGGAGTACAAGGAGGACATCGCGTCCGGAGCAAAAGCGGCGGCTAAGGGTGGTTTTACGGCTGTCTGCTGCATGGCAAATACGATACCGCCGGTGGATAACGCTTCAGTTTGTGCGATGGTGATGGAAAAAGCGCGGCGTGCTGCGGTAAAGGTGTATCCGGTTGGCGCAGTCACGCGCGGCCTCGAGGGTAAGGAACTCACTGAGATGGGCGAGATGGCTGAGATGGGCTGCGTGGCTTTCTCTGACGATGGACGGCCCATAATGGATGGCAGCATCATGCGCGCGGCGATGCAGTATGCGGCGAGCTTCGACCGCATCATACTTGCGCACGAGGAAGCGCTGGACTTAAAAGGCAAAGGCGTGATGAACGAAGGCTATAACTCCACGATTCTTGGATTGCCTGGCATATCCCGCGCAGCAGAGGAAGCGATGATCGCGAGGGATCTTATATTAGCGGAAACAGATAGCATGCGCGTGCATATACAGCATGTTTCCACCCGTGCCGGCATCGAACTGATTCGGGCAGCCAAACGCCGTGGCGTGCGCGTGACGTGTGAGACCGCGCCGCATTACTTTTCCGCGGACGACAGCTTCTGCATGAGCTACGACGCGAGAACAAAGGTGAATCCGCCGTTGCGCACAACAGACGATGTGGCGGCAGTGAAGGAAGGCCTGATGGACGGCACCATCGACTGCATAGCGACGGATCACGCGCCGCATCACAGGGACGAAAAAAACATTGAATATGCACTGGCAGCGTTTGGTATATCCGGCTTCGAGACGGCGTTCTCGCTGGCGGTGACGCACCTGACGGATGATTCGGACACGCTGGCCCGTCTGATGTCGGCCAATCCCGCTCGCATACTTGGTTTGACGGGCGGCGTGATCAGTGTAGGTGCGCCTGCCGACATTACGATTGCCGATCTGAACGCTGTGTATACGGTACAAGAAGCGGATATCATCTCCCGGGGCAAGAATACGCCGTTCATTGGACACACGCTGCGGGGAGTGGTGACGCAAACCATCGTGGACGGCAAGATCGTATTCGGAGGGTTGGTATGAAGATAGACCTGCTTTGCGAAGCCATACAGCAGACGCAGTGTCCGGCGTGTGTCGGGTTGGACACCGAGCTGTCGCATCTGCCCGCCGATTACCGGCCAAATGAAGCAACGGACAGCGCGGTTACGGCGTGCGTTTACAAGTATAACTGTGATATAATTGACGCCATACTGGGCGTCGCCCCGTCGGTGAAGGTGCAGGCTGCTTATTACGAGCAGTATGGTGCCGACGGCATGAGGTGCTATCTTGACACGATGGCCTACGCTCAGCAAAAGGGGCTGGTCGTGATCGCTGATGTGAAGCGCAACGACATCGGTTCCACGGCGGGTGCGTACGCGAGAGCGTACGTGGAGAACAGCGCAGCGGATTTCATCACCGTCAATGCGTATCTGGGCATTGACGGAATACAGCCTTTCATCGACAGCTGCGCGAAGACGGGCAAAGGCATATTCGCGCTGGTGAAGACGTCCAACCCCTCCGGAGGCGAGTTTCAGGACCTTAACGTCGGCGGCAAAAAGCTCTATGAGGCCGTGTCCGAAAAGGTTTCCGTATGGGGACAAGCCCTTATCGGCGCGTCCGGCTACAGCAGCGTGGGGGCGGTGGTGGGCGCGACCTACCCCGAAGAAGCGGCAGAGCTGCGTAAACGGATGCCGCACACGTTCTTTCTGGTGCCGGGCTACGGTGCGCAGGGCGCGGGTGCGGACGATATCGCCGTGAATTTTGATAGAAATGGCATGGGGGCTGTGGTCAACTCCTCGCGCGGCATACTTCTGGCGTGGAAGAAACCACAATACGCGAATCTATCGGCAGCAGAAGCGGCCAGAGCCGCTTTAATTGATATGAAGCAGGATATCAGTCGGGCATTGGAGAAACGCGGCATCGCTTGGTGAGAACGATGGAAGCATCATAATTACGTTTAAAGCCGATTCTAATATCGGATTGAATTTACAAGGTTAAGGAGAGGAGTCCACATGGCGATACTCACACTGGAGGATGGCACCCGCTTTATCGGGCAAAGCTTTGGAGCCAAGGCCGATGTTGCAGGGGAGGTTGTTTTCAATACCGGCATGACGGGATATCAGGAGGTGCTGACAGACCCGTCTTACTGCGGGCAGATTGTGACGATGACGTATCCGCTGATCGGTAACTACGGCGTGAACGAGACCGATCCGGAGTCGGCCAGACCCCAAGTGAGCGGTTTTGTTGTGCGCGAGGTCTGCGACGCGCCGTCCAACTGGCGCAGCCAGGGCGGTCTGAATGAATATCTGGCTGAGAACAATATCTGCGGTCTGGCTGGTATCGACACGCGCGCCCTCACGCGCATCATACGAGAAAAAGGAACCATGCGCGGCATCATCACACAGGACGAGCCTACAAAAGCACAGATTGAGGAGATGCAGCGTTTCGTCTACAAGATGCCGGTGGACGCCGTTACCTGCAAGGAGAAATACCAGTACTGCGAAGGCGATTTGAAGGTGGCGGTGCTAGACTTTGGCTTAAAGCGCAACATTGTCCGCAGCCTTAAAAAGCGAAACTGTGCGGTCACGGTCTATCCGGCTCGCACCAGTGCGGACGAGATACTCGCAGGTGGGTACGACGGCATCATGCTGACCAACGGCCCCGGAGACCCGAAGGACAACACCGAAGTTATAGGCAACATCCAACAGCTGATCGGTAAGAAGCCCATATTCGGCATATGCCTCGGGCACCAGCTGGTGGCACTCGCCTCAGGGGCCGACACCACAAAGCTCAAATATGGACACCGCGGTGCCAACCATCCGGTCAAGGACTTAGACAAGGATCGCGTGTATATCACCTCCCAGAATCACGGCTATACTATCGTAGAGAATTCGCTCCCCAAGGGCGCAACGGTCACACATCGCAACTGGAATGACGCCACGATTGAAGGCGTGCGTTACGAAGGCTGCGACCTGTTTACGGTGCAGTTTCATCCTGAAGCATCACCTGGTCCGGAAGACACGGCCTATCTATTTGACGAGTTCGTCGGCCTGATGAGGAAGCAGCATGCCTAGACAAGAGTCGATTAAGAAAGTTCTGGTTATCGGCTCAGGACCCATCATCATTGGACAGGCTGCTGAGTTCGATTATGCCGGTACGCAAGCCTGCCGCGCATTGCGCGAAGAGGGTATAGAGGTGGTGCTGATCAACTCGAACCCGGCCACCATCATGACGGATCCGGAGATGGCGGACAAGGTATACATTGAGCCGCTGACTGTGCCTGTAATTCGCAACATCATCATCAAGGAAAAGCCGGACAGCATGCTGGCGACGCTTGGCGGCCAGACGGGACTGAACCTCGCCATGGAGCTGGCGGAAAGAGGTGTGCTGGATGAACTGGGCGTAAGGCTGCTGGGAACAAGCGCCGATTCCATCAAGAAGGCGGAAGACAGGGAAGCCTTCAAAACGCTGATGAACGATATCGGCGAGCCCATCATCGAGAGCATCATCGCCAGTGCACCAGAGCAGGCGCTCCAATTCGCCGCTGAACACGGTTATCCGCTGATCGTACGTCCCGCCTACACGCTGGGCGGTACAGGCGGCGGCATCGCCCACAGCGACAGTGAGCTGGAAGAGATCTGCCGCAGCGGACTGCAGGCCAGCCGCGTACACGAGGTGCTCATCGAGAAAAGCGTCGCCGGGTTCAAGGAGATTGAATACGAGGTCATCCGGGACGGGAAAGGCAATTGCATCACCGTCTGCAACATGGAAAACATAGACCCGGTGGGTATTCACACGGGCGACAGCATCGTGGTCGCGCCGTCGCAGACATTACGGGACGCAGAATACCAGCTGCTGCGCACTGCTTCGCTCAACATCATCAATGCGCTGAAGATAGAAGGCGGCTGCAATGTGCAGTATGCACTGGACACGGATAGCATGCAGTATTACGTCATTGAGGTAAACCCGCGGGTCAGCCGCTCATCTGCGCTGGCCAGCAAAGCGACAGGTTACCCCATTGCCAAGATCGCCGCTAAGATTGCCATTGGTTACGGGCTGGATGAGATCCGAAACGGCGTGACGGGTAAGACATTCGCCTGCTTTGAACCGACGTTGGACTATGTAGTAGTCAAATTTCCGCGCTGGCCGTTCGACAAGTTCACTAAAGCCAATAAGCAGTTGGGTACGCGCATGAAGGCGACGGGCGAAGTAATGGCCATCGGTGCGAACTTCGAAAGCGCCTTTCTGAAGGCAGTGCGCTCTCTCGAACTGGGCCTTTACTCGCTACAGTTCACGTTCGCGGTGGGTATGGATGAACAAGCGCTGACTGACCGCATACTTGAGCAGGACGACGAGAGGATTTTTTTCATCGCAGCGGCGCTGCGCCAAGGCATCAGCGTACAACGCATTCATGAGCTCACGCGCATCGATCTGTGGTATCTTGCCAAGCTCCAAGCCATTATCGACCTTGAAGAGTATTTTGCTGCGCGAGGAGGAGCTGCGCTGACTTATACCACGCTGAGAAAAGCCAAACGCATGGGCTTTTCCGACATGGCGATTGGGCGTCTGACACAAACGTCGGAAAAAGAAATCAGGGATATCCGAAAAAGCCTTGGCATACTGCCCGCGTTCAAAATGGTAGACACATGCGGTGCTGAATTCGATGCGGTCAGCCCGTATTACTACTCAACCTATGACGAGGAGAACGAGGCAAAACGCTCAAACAACAAGACCGTCGTGGTGCTGGGCTCGGGGCCGATACGCATCGGGCAGGGCATCGAGTTCGACTACTGCAGCGTGCACTGCGTGTGGGCGCTCAAGGAAGCGGGCTATGACACCGTCATTATCAACAACAATCCGGAAACGGTTTCGACAGATTTCGACACCTCCGACCGACTGTACTTTGAACCGCTGACGCCTGAAGAGGTGGGCAACGTGCTGGAGCAGGAGCAGCCGGCGGGCGTGGTCGTGCAGTTCGGCGGACAGACGGCCATCAAGCTGGCCAAGGCGGTGGAGGCGATGGACTATCCCATCATCGGCACGCCGCTCATCAGCATCGACCGCGCGGAGGACAGGGAGGAATTCGAAGCGCTGTTGGAGCGGCTGGACATTCGCCGCCCCAAAGCGGCAACTGTGACGAACACGCAGCAGGCGGTGGACGCCGCGGCGTCACTGGGCTATCCGGTGTTGGTGCGCCCTTCATATGTGCTGGGCGGTCAGGGCATGGAGATCGCGTATGCCGAGGAAGATATCCGAGAATACATGCGCATCATCGAACGGCACGAGCAGGAGCATCCGGTGCTGGTGGACAAGTATATGACGGGCCTTGAGCTGGAGGTGGACGCCATCTGCGATGGGGAAGACGTGCTGATTCCCGGCATCATGGAGCACATTGAGCGCGCGGGCGTACACTCGGGCGACTCTATCTCCGTCTATCCGGCGAGGCGAATCACAGACAAGCAGCAGCAGGAGCTGATCGGCATCACGAGGCGGCTCGCGTTGGCGCTGGATGTGCGCGGCATTGTCAACATACAATATGTGATATCCGGCGGACAGATTTATGTAATCGAGGTGAACCCGCGTTCCAGCCGAACCGTGCCGTATATATCCAAGGTGACGGGCGTGCCCATGATAACGCTGGCGGTGCGCGCGTCGCTGGGAGAAAAGCTCGTGAACATGGGATTTGGGGTTGGCCTATATCCCCAACGCAGCTTTACCGCCGTCAAGGTGCCGGTGTTCTCATTTGAGAAACTGACGGATGTGGAGGTAAGCCTCGGTCCGGAGATGAAGTCCACCGGCGAGGTATTGGGCATATCCGCCGACTACAGCGAAGCGCTTCTAAAAGGATTGATCGCGTCGGGACTGTCACTACCCAAGGAAAAGGGCGCGGCACTGCTGACGGTGTCAAACAGCGATAAGCAGGAGCTGATTCCCATTGCGGCGATATTGGACTATCTCGGATACGACATCTACGCTACGCCGGGAACAGCCAATGTGCTCAACTTCAATTTCGTGGCGGCCAGCACCGTAAACAAGCTGTCAGATGCGCCCGACATCAAGCGGCTGTTCGAGAGCGGCAGGCTGAAGCTGGTGGTCAACACGCCCACCAAGGGCCGACACGCAGACAGGGACGGGTTTAAACTGCGGCGCATGGCGGTGGAACACCGCATACCGTGTGTCACTTCGCTGGACACAGCACGCGTGCTGCTGCAAAGCATGAAATCGGGCTGGACGGACACCGACTTGAAGCCGGTCAGCCTGACAGATATACAGGAGTAACAATGCTAAAAAACCTAAGGGCATCCATAGTTAGCAATGAGAGAATCGCGGACGGCATCTACCGCATGGTGCTGCACTGTCCCAGAGCAGACTTAGTTCATTTTATTCCCGGCCAGTTCGCGCATATCGGTATCCCGGGCCATGCCGAGCTGCTCATGAAAAGGCCTATCAGCATCAACGATTGGGACGTTAAGGCGCAGACAGTCACGCTGCTTTATCAGGTGAAGGGGAACGGAACGCAATCGCTTGTGAAAACGCCGCCTGGTACCGAGATGGACGCGATACTGCCGGTGGGGCGCGGGTTCCATCTGGCAGAAGGGGACAATAAGGTGTTCCTCGTCGGCGGAGGCGTGGGCATTGCGCCGCTGCCCACTGTCATCAAACGCTGGCCGGACAGGCAATACGAGGTCTTTTTGGGGTACCGCAGTCTGCCGTTTGCGTACTGCCAGAACGACTTTCCGTCTTGTGACGATGTGCATGTGGCGTCTGACGACGGTACCATCGGCGAAGCGGGTGTCGTGACGATGCTGTTGGAAAAGCACCTTCAAGAAGATAAGCCTGACATCGTGTTGTCCTGCGGCCCCACGCCAATGCTGCGTGCGCTGAAAGACGTATTGGACAGGTACGGCCTACGGTGTCAGGTTTCGATGGAGCAGCGCATGTGCTGTGGCTTCGGCGCTTGCGCCACCTGTGTATGCGGTATTCAGACGCCAGACGGTGTGGATTACCGTAAGGTATGCGTGGAAGGTCCGGTATTCGACATGAAGGAGGTGGCGCTGTAATGGCAGTAAATATGAATGTCAATTTGTGCGGCGTCACACTCAAAAACCCTGTGATCGCGGCGTCCGGTACATTTGCTTTCGGACGGCAGCACTCGTGGTTTATTGATGTTAATAAGCTGGGCGGTATCGCGCTCAAGTCCATCACGCCGGAGAAACGCATCGGCAACCTGCCGCCGCGCATCGCAGAGACGGCATCCGGCATTATCAATAGCGTCGGGCTGCAAAACCCCGGCATCGAGGAGTTTCTGTCGGTGACGATCAAGGAAGTCAATGCGCTGGAAACTGTGGTTATCGCCAATATCGCAGGCAGCCGAATCGAGGATTATGTGACGGTTGCTGAGCGTATGAATGTAGCCCCGGTGCAGCTTCTGGAACTGAATATATCCTGTCCTAATGTGAAGCTGGGCGGCGCAAGTTTGGGTACGGATCCCGCAACGGCTGCGGAGTGCGTGCGAGCGGTCAAGGCCGTGACGAAAAAGCTGCTGATTGTGAAGCTGACTCCCGCGGCGGGAGATATCGTCAGCGTCGCCAAAGCAGTACAGGACGCGGGTGCGGATGCGGTGTCGCTGATCAACACGCTGCCTGCCATGGCGGTGGATGTGCGTACACGGAGGCCGATACTCGGCAACGTGACGGGCGGGCTGTCCGGTCCGGCTATTATGCCGGTGGCTTTGAAAATGGTGTACGATGTTTCACGGGCGGTGAGCATACCCGTTGTGGGCATGGGCGGCATCATGACTGGGGAGGACGCGGCGGCGTTCATGCTATGCGGCGCAACCGCCGTGATGACGGGAACAGCCAATCTGCTGGATCCGGGCGCATCGCTGCGCATCATTGATGAACTTGGGAGTTATGCCGAATCGGCTAACATCAACGATATTACCGCGCTGACGGGCGCGCTGGAGGTTTAGCATGACGAGAGAAGAGATACTGGACATTTTCCGGCAGACGGGCGTGATGCTGGAGGGGCATTTTCTGCTGACCTCCGGGCGGCACTCCAACAGGTACATGCAGTGCGCGAAGCTGTTCCAACATCCGGACATAGCCGAGAAGTTCGCTAAGGACTTGGCTAATAAGTTCAGCGGCGTTGACCTGGTGGCCGGGCCTGCCGTAGGCGGCATCATACTGGCGTATGAGGTCTCGCGGCAGATGAAGGTGCCCAACATATTCGCCGAACGTGAAAACGGCGCGATGACGCTGCGGCGCGGCTTCGTTGTGCCACATGGTGCGCGTGTGCTGGTGGTAGAGGACGTGGTCACAACGGGCGGCAGCGTCAAGGAAGTGATCGAGCTGGTGCGGCAACTGGGCGGCGATGTCGCGGGCGTCGGCAGCGTTGTCGATCGCTCCAACGGCGCGGTGGACTTCGGCGTGCCATTCCACGCTGTGCTGTCGATGGAGGTCGTCTCTTATCCGCCGGAGGACTGCCCGCTGTGCAGGGAAGGCACGCCCGCTGTCAAGCCGGGCAGCCGCGGTCTGAAGTGATAGTGTACGCGTGTGGTTTATATTACACATTTTAATCGGTGCACTTTGACTCCCGCTGCTTTTATAGAAAGAAACTAAATACAGGTAATGTAATTTTAACTTTTAGATTAGGATGCAGAGCCTCAGAGGTCTTAGATCTTAAAGAAAAAGTAAAAGGATGGATACCGTCCTTTTATTTTTTTGTGCGCCTGCAAATACTAACAGCATTATTGAATTTCAGGAGGAACACATGATCAGAACGGATCTGGCCATGGAAGCTGTGGAGAACGCGGGGCAGATACCCGGCGTTTCGGTATTAAACGACGAAGTGATGTCCGGCCTTACACGCGTTCGGGTGACGGTGGAAACGGAGCAGGGCGAAAAAGCGGTCGGGAAAAAACGTGGTACATATGTGACGCTGGAAGCTCCGGCTCTCGCGCAAGGCAACGCGGAGCTGGACGAGGGCTGCTCAAAAGCGCTGGCTGAGGAAATCACACACATGGCGGGGGACGCGGTGAACGGCAGCGTGCTCGTCGTTGGACTGGGCAACAGGCAGGTGACACCCGATGCACTGGGACCCGCCGTTTGTGACGCCGTTTTCGTGACGCGGCACATGCATGAGTACGCACCGGATGATATTGACGAACGCATCGGGGTGGTCAGTGCTGTGGCGCCCGGCGTGCTGGGTATCACCGGTATAGAGACGGGCGAGATCATCAGCGGCGTTGTGGATCACCTGAAGCCTTCGCTGGTGATTGCGGTGGACTCGCTGGCGTCGCGTGCGCTGGAACGCGTCCGTACTACAATACAGGTTGCGGATACCGGTATCGCACCGGGAGCGGGTATCGGAAACAAGCGCAAGGCATTGGACAGGGAAACCCTCGGCGTGCCGGTGCTGGCCGTGGGCGTGCCGCTTGTCGTGTATGCGTCCACAATAGCTGAAGAACTGATGAACACCGCGCTTAAGCAAGCCCCGATTGACCTCCGGATGAACGACAAACTGCAAAAGGTACTGGCTGGTCTGAACGATGTGGATGGCGCGGACCTGATTGTAACTCCCAAGGAGATCGACAAAGTAGTACAGGATCTCGCGCGCATCATCGCTGACGCACTCAACATTGCACTGCATAAGAACCTGACGCTGGAGGAAACAAGGCGTTACATGCACTAAACTTACATAATTAATGTATACACCCTCATCGCACTGCATAGATTTTATTCAAGGAGTGCAAAAGGATGAGGAAAACGAGAGAAACAGAAAAGCCGGAAACGGAACAGGGTCCGGAACAGTCGCCTGTTCACAGATGTGCAGCTATGCTGATCAAAGGGGCACTGCTCACGGCTACCGCGCTGTGCCTTGCGCTGACGGGCCTATTTGTTGCGCGGATAAGTGACCAATCAAAAAACGTGGCTTCATTGGGCACGGCATTGCCCGATAAGGCGCTCATCGACGCTTCGGGCGAGGAGGGTATATTCAAGCAAAGCATCATCGACCCACGGTTGATACTGGCACAGGAAATGCCAGTGATATACGGCACGGATATTGAAGAAATATATATGGACGACCACGCGGAGAACCAAAGCCCTGCCACAGACATATACTTCGACGTACTGCCGGACGACATTAAAATGGAGATACTGGGGTTTGCGAACGATGCACCGAAGGATTTCCACGTCGGTATGAGCGGCCCTCAAATACTGATATACCATACGCATACCACAGAGGCCTACCGTCAGACTTCGGGACAGGAATACGTGGAGGCGGGTGCATGGCGCACCGCAAACGAACTGCGATCCATCGTCGCCGTGGGAAATGAGCTGGAGTCGCAGCTTGAGCGTTATGGCTACTCAGTGTTGCATGACAAAACTAACCATGAACCACCATCGCTGAAAACGTCTTACGACCGTTCGCTGAAGACAATGGAGCAGTATCAGGACGAATACCCATCCGTCAAGGTGTTTATCGATGTGCACAGGGACGCCTATGGCGACGAGGAAGCGGGCAAGAAAGACTTCGTTACGGTGAACGGGGAAGAGTGCGCCCGTGTGATGTTCGTCGTCGGCACGGGTGAGAAATATTCGGTGAAGCCCAACTACGAGTCTAACTATAAGCTCGCACTGGCTGTGACAAACGAGTTAGAGGACATCCGGAAGGGGTTCACTCGCCCGATACGAGTCAAAACAGGGCGGTATAATCAGCAAGTGTCCGACATGTGCCTGCTCATCGAGATCGGCCACAACGCCAACACGCTGGAACAGGCCATGAACTCCGCCAAATACGTGGCGAAAGCGCTGAGCGAAGTGCTGGAGTTGGGTAATCAGTAATCAAGCAGAATAGATGCAGGTATTGAAACGCTCCCGTCGAAGGAGTATAATGAACTATCACTTGCGACGGGAGAAAAAATGTCTGACAGCTGCAAACCAATCGGTTTTTTCGATTCCGGAGTGGGCGGGATCAGCGTGCTCAAAACTGCCTGCCTTCTGCTGCCGCAGGAAAACTGCATCTATTACGGGGACAACCTCAACGCACCCTACGGAAACAAAACAGAGGACGAGATCAAACGCCTGACTTTTGACGCCTGTAGTTTTCTATATGGCAAGGGTGTTAAAGCTATTGTGGTGGCGTGCAACACGGCCACGAGCGCTGCGGTGATCATGATGCGGGAAGCCTACAACATTCCCGTGATCAGCATGGAACCCGCTGTGAAACCGGCGATGGAGGGCAGAAACGCAGGTAAGGTGCTGGTGCTGGCGACGCCCGCTACGGTGTCTCAAGCACGATACCTCGGCCTGATCGAGCGGCTGGGCGCTCACGGCGAGGTACTGAGCGTGGGCTGCGGCGGTTTGGTGGAACTGATCGAAGAAGGCCGGACAGACGAGGCAAGCATATACGCATATCTGACGGAGCAACTGGCATTTCTGGATGGACAATCCATCGGGGCTGTTGTGCTGGGCTGCACCCATTATTCATTTGTGGAAGCACACATCAAAAGCTACATCGATAAAATCACCCGTACAGACTGCCCGGTGTTTGACGGCCGGCACGGCACTGCGCGCCAATTAGAGCGTGTGCTGAGTGACGGCCGGATGCTGTGCGCAAACCAGCAGCAGGGGCAAATACAATACTTCTCCTCCAAACCGGATTATGACATCTCCGCCTTTAAAAATCTTTACTATAACTTTGTCGGATAAAATGCAAATAATTCTTGATAGTGCCTATATATTGTAGTATGATTTGACTCATATACATTATAATGCGTACCGGAGGTATTATGAACATTTCAGAAAACGCTCGTGTTGTGCTTGAGAGGCGTTACTTAATAAAGGAAGCAAGCGGTTGCGAAGCGCCGGAAGATATGCTGCGACGCGTCGCGGTAGCGATAGCTAAAGCGGATGCAGTCTACGGCAGTGATGTTGAAAAAACCGCAGATGAATTTTTCGACATGATGGACAGCTTAAAGTTTATGCCCAATTCGCCCACGCTGATGAACGCCGGGCGAGAACTGGGGCAGCTATCAGCCTGCTTTGTTCTGCCAGTGGAAGACAGTATGGAGGGCATTTTTGACAGCCTGAAGAACGCCGCAATGATACACAAGAGCGGCGGCGGGACAGGTTTCTCGTTCTCTAGGCTTCGTCCGGCAGGCGCGAGCGTCAATTCGACAGGCGGTGTCGCCAGCGGTCCCGTCAGCTTTATGAAGGTGTTTAATGCATCCACCGAGGCAGTGAAGCAGGGCGGCACGCGGCGCGGCGCTAACATGGGAATACTGCGCGTTGACCATCCGGACATACTCGAGTTCATCAGCTGTAAGAGCGACTTAAAGCAGCTGACTAACTTCAACATCAGCGTTGGCTTGACGGAAAAGTTCGTGCAAGCGGTCACCGACGACAAGAAATACGATCTTATCGATCCCAGAACGAAGAAAAAAACGGGCAGCGAGAGTGCGCGCAAGGTATACGACGCCATCGTGGATATGGCATGGCAGAACGGCGAACCGGGTATCGTATTTCTAGATCGAATTAACAAGGACAACCCCGTTCCCGCTGCCGGAGAGATTGAAAGCACCAACCCGTGCGGCGAACAGCCGCTGCTGCCGTTTGAGAGCTGCAATCTCGGCTCTCTCAACCTGAACGCGTTCGTGAAGGACGGTGCGGTGGACTATAACGGAATTGAACAGACAGTTAAGACAGCTGTACACTTTTTGGACAATGTGATCGACGTGAATCGTTATCCGCTGGAGATCATCGAACAAACGACAAAAAACATGCGAAAGATTGGCCTCGGTGTGATGGGCTTCTCGGACATGCTGTATAAGCTGGGCATACCGTACAACTCGGAACAGGCTGTGCAGCTCGCGCGTGATGTAATGGGGGCGATACAGCACACCGCTAGAATCGCGTCTGAAGAGCTTGGCAAACAGCGAGGCAGCTTTCCGATGTTCGAGAAGAGCGTTTACAAACGGCAGGGCTTTGTAGCAATGCGGAACGCGACGGTGACCACCATCGCGCCCACAGGCACCATATCTATTATCGCGGGCGCGTCGAGCGGCATCGAACCGGTGTTTGCGATATCCTATATACGCAATGTGATGGATGACGACAAACTGCTTGAGATACATCCGTACTTCGAAAAGGTGGCCAAAGATCGCGGCGTTTACAGCCGGGCGCTGATGGAGCAGATCGCCAAAAAGGGCACGCTGCATGGAATTGACGGCATACCAGCCGATGTGGTTCGCGTTTTCGTTACGGCGCATGACATCACGCCGGAGTATCACATCCGCATGCAGAGCGCATTTCAGGAATTTACGGACAACGCGGTGTCCAAAACCGTCAATTTCCCCAAAACGGCCACGAGGGACGATGTGCGTGCCGCGTATGATCTCGCGCACAGTTTGGGGCTCAAAGGGGTGACGATATACCGGGACGGCAGCCGTCAGGGACAGGTGCTTTCTGTCGGCGGCAAGAATGAGCCCGAAAATGCTGACGACAAGCTGACGCCGCGCGAACGTCCCGAGATTACCAAGGGCATCACGCAAAAGATAAAGATTGGCTGCGGCAACTTGTATGTCACGGTCAATTACGACTCAAACGGCATTTGTGAGGTGTTCACCAACGTCGGACGTGCTGGCGGTTGTCCGTCGCAGTCGGAGGCAACCAGCCGTTTGGTGTCGATGGCGCTGCGCTCCGGCGTGGATGTGCAAAGCGTCATCGAGCAGCTGCGCGGCATACGGTGTCATTCAACACTGCGCCAAAAGGGCCTCAAAGTTCTGTCCTGCCCGGATGCCATCGGACGCGTCCTCGAACGGGTGGTGGAACTGCGTGGCGGCGAAACGGACGAGACAGCGACGAGTGGCGGCGGTAAATGCCCTGAATGCGCCTCACCGCTGGAACACGAAAGCGGCTGCGTGATGTGCCGGTCCTGCGGATATTCCAAATGTGGTTGATATGCTCTGAAAAATGTTGTACCTGCGCAATATTTGTAATATAATTTTGAAATGAAGTGAAAGCGGCGGAACAAATCTGTTTAGCTGCGCGTCATATGAGTGAGCGGTGGTGTTGAAAAATTAAAAAAGTATTAAGTACGTCCCATCGCTCAAATGATGTTTTTTAAGGATGTGCGCGGGATGGACTGTCGGAATGCAAAAGAAAAAATCGAGCTGTATATTGATGGCGTCTTAAGTTCCGCGCAGACGGAGGAATTGTATTCGCATGCTGAGGCATGCCCTGACTGCAAAAAGGAACTTGATAACGCGATACGCCTTAAAAACGCGCTCGCCGCGCTGGGCGGACTGCAACCGCCTGAAGGACTGGCCAGGGAAGCTTGCCGCAAAGCGAGCAGGCGTCGTTCGGTTCCTTTCGCTTACATCTCTGTGGCTGCGGCAGCAGTCATCACGCTGGTCGTTGTTCTGACCTCCGGTGTACTGCAAAATGCTGACGGTGGTTCCACCCGAAATGCGGAGGAGAGCATAATGATGGCTGCACCCGCGGAGGGCGCGCCGCAGGACGAAATGTATTCAATGGATATGGCGCCCGCGGCTGAAGCGCCTGCTGAAGAACCTGCTGCCACCGAAGCGCCGGCGGCAATGGAAGAACCAGCGGCAGAAGAAATGGCCGAAGCCCCCGAAATTCAATACGCTATGACGGAGACCGAGGAAGCTTCCTATGTTCAGGATGGCCAGCCAAATCCAAAAATCGCTGGTGGTCTTGGGGAGCGCACTCCATCCTGTATCGTATATGTGCCCGATGAGCTTGAGGCCGATATCAGAGAAGCGCTCGAAGACATGATCATCGAGTATGGCATCGAGTATAATGGCGAAATTGAGACAGGCTCCATGATGTTTATGGTCACGGAGGACATTGCTGAGAGGTTGACGGAACTGACTGCCGACTTGCAGATTGAAGGAAGCATCATCGAAGGGCAGGCAATCGAGTTTATATTTAATCAATGAAGTTTACTAGGCTGCGGAAGAGCGGCTCTTTTTTTGCACATTGCTTGACCCAAAAGAATGAAGGTCCTATAATATAAACAATGTAAATATAGGAGGTCAGTATGGACGGCAGAGTCGCCTTTTCTTTATTTGGAAAAGATATATACTGGTATGGAATTATAATCGCAACAGCTTTGATTGTGGGCGTGGTGCTCGGCGTGATTGAAGCCAAAAGAAGAGGGTTCCGGTCTGAGATGGTGCTTGATTTTATGCTGCTTGCCATTCCGATCGGCATCGTATGCGGCAGGCTGTATTACGTAATTTTCGAATGGGAAAATTATGCGGGCAACCTGCTCAAAATATTCGCGATATGGGAAGGCGGAATGGCAATTTATGGCGCTGTCATAGGCGGCGTCATAGCCGCGCTGGTGTTTAAAGCCTGGCGGCGTATCAACATCGGAGACATGCTTGATATCGCGGCCCCTAGTCTCATCATCGCGCAGGCTATTGGTCGCTGGGGTAATTATGTGAATCAGGAGGCTCACGGCGGATTGATAACCGACCCGAGCTTGCAATGGTTTCCCGTTGGCGTCAACATAAACGGTGAATGGTTTCAGGCCACGTTCTTTTATGAGTCCATGTGGAACGTGCTGGTGTTCATTGCACTCATGGCTGTGCGCAAGAGAATTAAGGTCAGAGGCGGCGTGTTCGCGCTCTATTTGGCACTGTATGGCTTGGGCCGCTTTTGGATCGAAGCGCTTCGTACCGATAGTCTAATGATCAATGAAATTCGTGTGTCTCAGTTGCTCAGTGCCGTACTCTTCGTATTGGGTCTTGCGTACATCATTATCATGAAAGTCTTGAAAGTGAAGGTTACGCCATATGACGGCTATTACAGTTTGAGTTGGTCACAGGAGCAGATCAGCGAGTTTAAAGCCAACGGCAAGCTGTATAAAGCGAGATATGATGCCAAAATGGCTGAAGAAAAAGCGGATGCTCTTAGGCAGAAGTATGACGATCAGTTAAAAAGGGTGGTAAAAGCCAACTCCAGGGCGGAAAAAGCTAAGAAGCGGCTGGAGAGTATTCAAGAAAAGATATCTGTATCTGAAGACGATACTGTTATCCCGAAGAAGACAGAGGGGAAAGACGACGGCAAGGAGTCGTAACTTCAATGAGAAATCTTACAATGCTGACAGATTTGTATCAGCTGACGATGATGTATGGATTTTATCGATGCGGCATGTCTGAAAAGGCAGCCGTTTTCGATTTGTTCTTTAGAAAGGCGCCGTGCGGGAGCGCTTATGCTATTGCGGCGGGCCTTGAACAGGCCATTGATTTTGTCAACAATCTGCATTTTGATGCCGTCGATATTGAATACCTTCGAACCTTGAATTTGTTTGATGAGCGTTTTCTGAGCATGCTGAAAGAATTTAAATTCACCGGCGAAATTTACGCCGTGCCGGAGGGTACGGTTGTGTTTCCTTTCGAGCCCATCCTGCGCGTTAAGGCGCCCATTATGCAGGCGCAGCTGCTGGAAACAGCGCTTCTCAATCTGATCAATCATCAGACGCTTATCGCGACTAAAGCTTCCCGCGTTGTTTATGCCGCGGAAGGAAACAGCGTGCTAGAATTTGGTCTGCGGCGCGCTCAGGGACCGGATGCAGGCATATACGGCGCACGTGCAGCTATCATCGGCGGATGCACATCAACATCAAACGTAATGACTGGCGAGTTATACGGAATACCCGTGAAAGGAACGCACGCGCACAGTTGGGTGATGAGCTTCGCTTCGGAGATAGATGCGTTCCGCGCATATGCGAATATATTCCCGGATACTTGCCTGCTGCTGGTAGACACCTATGATACGCTGAAGAGCGGCGTTCCTAACGCGATCAAGGTCTTTGAGGAACTGCAAAGAAAGGGGCATAAACCTGTCGGCATTCGTCTGGATTCCGGAGACCTCGCCTATATTAGCAAAAAGGCGCGTGCAATGCTAGACAGCGCCGGCTTCCACGACGTGAAAATATTTGCATCCAGCGATATTGATGAATGGCTTATCCGCGATATGAAGCTTCAAGGAGCGAGAATTGATGTATGGGGCGTGGGCACCAAGCTCATCACAAGCGAGGGCTGTCCTGCCTTGGGCGGCGTTTATAAACTGTCCGCTGAGATATCTGATGGCGAAACTGTCCCTAAAATTAAAGTCAGCGATAATGTTGAGAAGATTACAAACCCTGGATACAAAAAAATTATGCGGCTTTATGACAGAAATAACGGCAAAGCCATTGCCGACTTGATTTTACTTGATGAAGAGACAATTGATGAAAACAAACCGTTGACTATTTTTCACCCTGTCGACACCTGGAAACGTATGCGCCTGACTAACTTCAGTGCAAGGGAACTGATGGTACCTGTTTTCAAAGATGGCCAGCAGATATATAGGTCGCCATCGCTTTTAGAAATTCAAAGATATGCCGAAGAGGATCTGGCAACATTCTGGGATGAGATCAAGCGATTGATCAACCCTCAGGAGTATAAGGTGGACCTGTCGCAGAAGCTGTATGAACTCAAGAAGTCGCTTTTGGAACAATGGTCAGTGTAATTTGATATATATAGACACATATCATCGCGTCGTCCGACAACTTTTTCCCGGCTGCAATGTTATTCTCTCGGTAAGAGAGGGTGATGATATGGAAGACTTGAAAAAGACGCTGACTGGGAATTACAATGCCAGAGAAGTTGATATTTTTGTGAAAAGGATTAAAAGAGATTATGAGGAATGCCTGAGGGAACAAAGACAGCGCATTATGGAACTCCGTGAAGAGAACAAGGCGCTGACGGCAATCGTTCAGCAGTATCGGGCGGATGCTCAGTATGTATCCGATGCCATCTCGCAGGCTGAACAGGCGGCAAAACAGATCATAGAGCAAGCAGAGCTAAAAGCGATGAATTGTATGGCAGAGGCTGAAGCCAGAAGCAATCAGATGCAGGCGGAGGCCAGAGCGTGTATTCATCGGCTGCTTAAACTGAAAAAGGCCTGCGAGTCGGTGTATATGGCGGCTTGTAAAGCAGTTCCCGATGAGAGCACGCCGGTTGATATGTCAATTCGGGCAGCAGCCCAGGCCGTTTTAAGCCTTTGCGATTCAGGCCGTTGGCAGTAAAGCAGCACCCGTTTCTTATAATCCTAACCTATTCTATACATAATCAGCAAAAAACGTTATAATCTCCACAACAGTTCTGGGAGGCCGGATGATTGAGCATAAGGGTATATCCCTGATTTTGTGTAAACTCGAAAAGGTATAAGAAAGAGCAGATTATTATTGGGGCGGATATGCCGGATGACGGCTATCCGCCCTTGGGTGCATATTAGCGGAAACGGCTGGGCATGT
>JAEZHF010000055.1 GCA_023416745.1 Bacillota bacterium | reverse complement strand
GCTGGAGACACAGTCTCCAGACCTCTACTCTCTATTCAATACAAATACATGCTTCTTATAAGCGCTATTTTAGTATATTCTTATTTTTGTTTTATCTATTGATATATCAGCTTCATCTAACGCTTTATTATAGTATTTTTTAAGCCATCTTATTTTCTGCAATATCCTTTGATCTGTGCAATGACTTAGCTCATTTTCTATATAGTATTTTAGGTGATTACATTTATCGTGACCGCCGAGGAACCTCAACTTAAGATAATCAATGAACCAATATCCATCTGAATCATTACATAGAAACCCGTTAAATAATTCTAAGTTCCCATTTTTCAGTTTTTCCTTTTCCGTCTGTACGAGTGATTCATCCATAATTATTCTGGGGTATAATGCAATATTTTCTTGAAAAAAGTACGCTTCATTTAAACTTGGGCCGAAAGTCATTAGCACGCTATCTTCACTATTATAATATCTAAAGAAATCCCCTTTTGTTATTGAGCCTCTAATAAGCACAGGTGATTTTATTCCAGTAAACATAAACTGTATATTCAAACACGCTAAGAACAGGCAAATAAAAGCGTTATTTTCATGACTAGGGATACTTATAATAATACTATCGGATAGAATGGTTATTTCCATTTTATCACGAACCTCTTGAGCTATCATTGTATGAATTTTCGGATGTTGAAGGAGCCTTTTTAGCTTTCTTACTTCGTCAAATATACTTTTGATTTCAAGAGGGGATTTCTCTATAATCATTTGCTTAAATCCCAGTATATCGAGAAATGCCACGTAACAATCACAATAATTATGCGGTTCTCCTGCAACTGTTGATGCAAGATGGGTTATTACTTTTAACGGATTATTTGTATCCATCTAAGTCTCCGATCAACAATTCTATATTTAGCTTTCTTTACAGATAAAGCAGTAACATCCCCCCCTACGCCACAAGCCCCTTGCGCTTCAGCAGCTTCAGCGGGAAGCTCAGCGCAATGGTCATCAGACCGGTCCAGAATGCCATTCTCGAAAACGTGATGGAAAACCACGGTGCAGGGCAGCTGAAAGCAAACATGATTATGAACACGCCGGAACCTGCCACAATGCAGACAAGCGCGTTCAGCACCATCACCAGCTGCCAGCGCTTGCACGGGCTGGCGGCGCGGTATGTCGCCCAGGTGAATGCTGTCACCAGCAGCACGAGGGCAACGGGAGCAACCATCTGGCCGTATACAAGTATATGGAGGATCATGTTTACATCGTTGTCATATACTCCACTCCCCCATTGCTTACCGTACGGGAAGAAATACGAATAAACCAGTATCAGTAGAGCCAGCGCCACATCGCAGATGATCAGTTTGAGCAGTACCTTGCGGTTCATGTGCAGCCCTCCAAATGTTTTTCCTATTATAACACAATCCCCCATTTTTCGGCAATGGCACTGCGCTGATAAAGGTCGCTGTCGTAGGGGCGGGTCTCCGTGCCCGCCCGCGATGCTGCCTGCTCGCAGTGGCACGGGACGGGATGAAGATAGAATATGCACGAATATGCCTCCCTCAGACGAGGGAGGTGGCGCGCAGCGCCGGAAGGAGTGACCATCTGAGCGGCTATGGCGTATCCCTCCCTCAGTCACCTGCGGTGCCGGGGTTCCCGAAAAGACGAAGGCTTTTTGGGGTGGGTACAACTCCCTCATCTGAGGGAGCCAACTTGTCCCCATTTTTTCGGCAATATGACCACGCAGAAACATAGTGCCGCGACAGCCTTCCGAAGGGGCGGGTCTCCGTGCCCGCCCGCCATGCTGCCTGCTCACAGTAGCACGGGACTGGATGGAACCCGTCCCCTACACCAGTCCATCCTCCCATTTTTCTGCAATATGGCCGCGCACAAACAGGCCGCAAAAGCCGTTGTTCTTTTATGTATTTGCTTTCCGTAAAATGGTATAATATATACAAATCGTTAAGGAGGGCGCTGTTGATGAAACCCTGGCTGATATTTATTGTGGTGTGCCTGTGCGCGGCGCTGCTGTGCGCGTGCGGTGCGGGAGCCGAGGCTGAAAACCCGGCGGCTCAAGCCCCCAAAGCCCCCGCGGGCGAAGAGATCGACGCGGGCACGTTCACCGTACTTGTGCCCAAGGGCTGGGAACGGATGGACATCGACGGCGGCGTGCAGCTCTACAAGGGCAGCCTCATATTCCAGATGACGGTGAGGGGCTACAATGTGACGCCGGAGGAAGATCTGGCTTTGCTTCAGTCGTTGGCCGACCAGTACGGCGGCGAAATCGAGGAAACGCAGCTGCTGGGCATGAGCTTTCAGCGTCTGTATTACACCGCGGCGGGTGTCGATCAGGTGTATTACTCGGCGGTGAAGGACGGTGAGCAAATTCACATACAGCTGGCTGGCAGCGGCTTTTCGGACAACGCCGACCTCGCCGCCATGCTGAACTCGGTGCAGCTCAAATGATCTGACCTTGAATGGGCGCTGACGGGGAGACAAAAAAGAGCGCTAAAAGCGCCCTTCTTGTGTCTGTATTACCGCCTGTGCACGCGGCCGCTGCCGTTGTCGCTCACGTCCACGCTGGCGGGGTCGCCGCTGTATTCGAGGTCGCCCGAGCCGTTCACCGAGCCGGTCAGGCTGCCCGTCACCGTCACATACGCATCGCCGCTGCCGGACACATTCACCTGGGCATCCTGCGCATCCAGCCGTGTGGCCGCCAGCTCTCCCGAGCCGGTAACGGATGCGCGCATTTGCTGTGCCGTGCCGCTGAGGTCGATATCGCCGGAGCCGCGGCTTTCAATGTTCAGCGCCTGCGCCTTCATCGCGATGGCCATGTCGCCCGAGCCGTCCACCGACAGGCTCACACTGTCCGCCTCCAGTGCCAGCGATATATCGCCGCTGCCGCCGGTGAGCACATCGAAGCTCTCTCCCGTCAGCGTGCCGCCCGCCATCGATATGTCGCCGCTGCCCATCGTCTCAATCACGCCGCCGCTGAGCATGGGCACATACACCCGCATCTGCCGGACGAACACGATGTTCAGCCCGTCCTCGAAGTCCACCGACAGCACGCCTTCGCTGTTTTGAGACAGCTCCACGTAACCGATCAGGTTATTGTCTCCCTCGATCACCGCCTTGCCGTCCAGCGACGGGTCAAAGATCACGTCAACTGAGCCCATGCCCCGGATGCCCGTGAGCGCCTGCTCCAGCGGCACTTCCTTCGTCTCGATGCTGCCGCTGCCAGTAACCACTTTGCCGTCCCCGAGGTTGACATACAGGCATCCGCCCAGCGCCAGCGCCACTGTCAGCACCAACGCCAGCGCCGCCAGCAATTTCACCTTTTTCATACTGTTATCCTCCGATTATAAATTATAAATATTCCACAGCCCCGGCGCTTATTAAGCCCCGTTCTGCTGTTTTCTCCGATGCGGCAGGCCGCTTTAACGGGCGCTTCCGCCACCTGATCGAGCCGCTTCATACGCCCTGCTCCCCCACCGCCCCCATGCCTGCCCTTTCCATCTGGGTGGAGTATAGGACACGGTATCTTTTTATGCAAGGTACTTAGCAAAAAAATATAATAGAATTTTGCATTCGGGGAGCCGCTTAACAATAAAGCCGGCTCTGCTGTGCGCGAAGAGCCGGCATGCTGTCAATATTCATACGGGGCGCGGCTGGCTCAGTCGCCCGGCATGCCGTCTGAGTCCTTGACGGACTGCGCTTCGGTATCGGCGGGCGGCTGCTGTGCGGCATACGTATACCCCGCCATCCAGTTGCCCTGCTGCTGCATGCTCACCGCCTGATTGTATTGCGCCATCTGCGCGTGCCACTGCGCCGCGGCCTGCTGGGCGGCCTGCTGGGCGGCCTGCTGTGCCGCATAGTCCGCCGAATAGCGTGCCTGCGCCTGGAACACCGCCGCGGCCACCGGATCGGCCTGCACCCGCTCCCAGCGCGCCTGCTCCGTTTCTCCGGGCACACGGGCCAGTGCCAGCGCCGCAAGCCCCGCGCTCCGGCCCACGCCGTTTTCCGCCATCGCATAAGGCGGCACCCCGCGCTCCGCCGCGAGACACAGCAGCGCCGCCGCTTTCTCGTCGTCGTTGCTCAGCATCCGCCCGAGGCTGTCCGCGTAGGCGCGCATCTGGGCGGGCAGCGCGGTTTTGGCGATATTGCGTGCTCCCGCCAGCGACAGCTCGCCCTCGGACCGCGGCACCGACAGCTTATTCTTTCCCGCGAACACCACCAGCGCGATGGCGGCGGCGAACATGGCGATATAGAACAGATAAAACGGATTGCCGAGGAAGCCGAAGTCGATCTCGGGCGCGTTCGGGTCGCCGATCGTCAGTATGGAATAGTCCATCTCAACGCCGCCCGCATTGCCCGAAGACAAAAGGCCGCTCACAAAGTTCCATGCCGTGTGCAGACCGAACGCCGCCCACAGGCTGTTTGTCCGTATCGTGACCACTGCCATCAGCGCACCCAGCGCGAACAGAACCAGCAGATGCAATACACCGTCGAATGAGGCGAGGTGCATCACCGAAAACAGCGCGGACGAGAGCACCACCGCCCAGAACACGCCCATCTTGCGGGATATGCCGGACATTAGCATGCCGCGGAACAGCACCTCCTCCGACGCGCCCTGTATCACGAAAGCGCCGAAGAATATGGCCACAAGCGGCGTGAACCCTTTCCAGACCACCTCTTCTATCAAAAACGCCGGCCACACCGTCAGCGCCAGCATCAGCACGCCGATGCAAAAGCCCACCAGATAACGCCGTGCGATGCGCCCGCGCGAGATGCCGATGGTGGCCAGCGGCCGCTTCTCAATGCGCCGTATGTAAAACGCCGTGACGAGTATCAGCAGAGCGCCGCAATACAGCGCGGTGACCAGCGTGGACGGGTCCTTCATATACCCTTCCATCAGGTCGAAAACAGACTGCCCCTCCCCCACCCGCGGAACGAACCAGAGCGCCGCCTGCACCCCCTGCGGGAACACCGACAGGACGGTATATATCACGTACAGCAGCAGCGCCACCAGTATCGCGATGCCGGAGCGGGGCGTAAAGCCGCCTTCGGGAATGCTTTTGTACATTTCGGGCGTGCGTAATTTCCATTTCGTCATGTCGTGGCTCCTTTGATATTATGCGTTTCCATATTACCACGAAATGGCGCGTATGGAAACAGCATAATAAGCCGCCCCCGGGTGACATTCCTGCGTCGGCTGAATAGCATGCAGTATAGACCTTTTGTGAAAGGAAGTATTCCAAAATGCAAGACAGTTTTTTCATGCGGCCGGAGCACAACTGGAACAACATGCCGTCCGGCTACGGCGGCTTTGAGAGCATGCCCGCGCCGCAACAGGACAACGGTCCGTGGCCCTACGCGCTGGACATAGATGCCACGACCAAGCAGAATAATACTTACCGCACCACGCTCTGGACGGGGCAGCACCTGCAGCTCACGCTGATGAGCATCAACCCCGGCGAGGACATCGGCCTGGAGGTGCACCCGGAGCTGGACCAGTTCATCCGCGTGGAGGCGGGGCACGGCACCGTACTGATGGGTGACCGCCCGGACAACATGTATTTCCGGCAGGCGGTGGGCGACGGCTGGGCGTTCATCATCCCCGCGGGCTTCTATCACAACCTCGTGAACACGGGGCGGCAGCCGCTGAAAGTGTATTCCATCTACACGCCGCCGCAGCACCCGCCGGGCACGGTACACCGCACACGCGCCGAGGCGATGGCGGCGGAAGAGCATCATTAGGCGCAGGGCAGCAAAAAGCGGCGTTTCTCGCCGCGGCTGGTTTTGGGACAAGGTTTTTGGAACGGGGTCATTGCGAGGGGTTAGCCCATAAACAAAATGAGCCGTATATAACATAGTACACTTCCACTATCCGGCAGCCCCGCCATATGATATGATAAAGATAATCTCATACATCGGGGGGGAAAGCTTCATGAACCGAACGTTTTTGATCATACTGTATGTCATCCTGTTTGCCATCCTCCTCGTTCCGGTCGCGATGGGTAGCGTAGCGTTGGTTGATAACATGCCAATTTTGGTGTTTCTTGTCGTCACGTTGTTCTATTTCACTGGAACCCAATATTTCAGCTACCGGAAAAACAAGAAGATCATTGCCCTGCTGTTTGAGCAGTGCAACCCTGACGCCTTTATCGCGCAGACCCAGCGACAGTTAGATAAGGTGCAGCACAGGGGCAACATCCCCTATGTATTGCTGCAGCGGCTTAATCTGAGCGGTGGCCTCAGTGCGGCAGGGCGGATAGATGAGGCGTTAACTGCAGCGCAGTTCGATATATCGCTGATAAAAAGCAACCGCTTCGGCCGTCTGATAAAGTATATGTATCACCAGAACCATTTCGCTAGTTTTATTGCCAGCAACATGATAGAAAAGGCACAGGAAGCGCTGCTATGGCTGAACGACGCCGTCAATGCGGAAAAGGACGCCAAGTTACTGGAACAGATGCGCCGCTGGTACAAGAATGATTATTACCGGTTCGAGATGGCAAATGGGCGCTTCGACGGCGCAGAAGCCGTTTTTCAGGAGATGTTCGACCGTGCAGAAAACAACTACCACCGCGTCATCGCCATGTATACGCTGGGTTTAGTCCACGAGCATTTCGGCAGGCTGAACAAAGCCCGCGAAGCGTTCGAATACGTGATTGCGTATGGCAACAAGCTACATGCCGTGGTATCCGCAAAGGAGCGTCTGGCTACCATGGACGCTATCCGGTAGCGCCGCAATATGATATGATAAAGATAATCTCATACATCGGGGGGAAGCTTCATGAACCGAAAAAGTTACTACATCATCATGGCTATCAATTTCTGCTTTTTCGCCTACTACCTTGTGCAAGTCCTTGTGGGATATAAAACTTTGGAGGAGAATCTTGCTTTTATAGTTCTTTTTTCTGTTAGCACATCATTAATGATTGGTAAACATCTTTTCGTCAATTACAAGTATAAAAAGATTAATAACCTGCTGACACAACAATGCAACCCCGACGCATATATTGAGGAGACGCAGAAATTGCTCGATAAAGCTGCCAAACGCGGACAAACGGGCAACACCAGTGTGTTGCGCATCAACCTAAAAGTTGGATTGGTAGCAGCAGGACGGTTCGAGGAGGCGCTGGCTGTAATGCCCTATCCAACCTTATTCAAAAACGACCGCATCGGCCGAATTATCAGCGTTACCCTCCATCACAATAACTTTGTCACCCTCCTTGCCTTGGGCAATATGGAACAGGCAGCTCTCGAATTGGCCAATCTGCACGATTCCCTCAAAGCATTAACAGGTGATAAACATTACAAAATGGCGCTGCATCATAGTCAATTGGATGATATTCGTTTTAAAATGATTAACGGCCATTTTGAAAACGCAGAAAACGCATATCGTAATGTATTCGATAAAGCGAAAAGTAATATTGAACGGGTATCCGCTATGCTTAGACTTGGCGAAACATATCAGCACTATGGCCGTAACGAAGAAGCCCGCGAAGCGTTCGAATATGTTGTCGCACATGGCAATAAGCTTCACGCCGTTACATCAGCGAAGGAGCGTCTGGCTTCCATGGGCAACGCATAAGGCATCTTCCCCACGCTCCCATTACGAAAATTACCCCCATCCTCAGGAGAACCTCATGGACGAATTCACCGCCGTACTCGCCGAAGATATCGATCTCGCTAGTCACAAGCATGTGAGCAAAAACACGGGCAACACCACGTTTGAGCAGATGCTGATTCGGTACGAGGACACCGGCATGTCCGTCAAGCAGATACTGTATCCCAAAGGCAGCGTGACGCCGCCGCACACACACCACTGCGCCCACGGCATGTATGTGCTCAAGGGTACGCTGCACACCGACCGGGGCAGCTTCGGGCCGGGCAGCTTCGTGTGGTTTGCCGAAGGCTCCGTCATGACGCACGGCGGGCTGGACGAGGACGTGGAATGCCTGTTCATCACCAACAATGCGTTCGACATCAGTTATCTTTAGCAATGAGGTCTTTGATCGTTGCCCGTTTCATAGAAATGCCGTATAGTAGAGGCAGTAACAGTTTGGGAGGTATATGATGAAAGTATTGGCGATAAACGGCAGCCCCCACAAGGAGGGCAACACATACCACGCGCTCAAAGCGGCGGCAGACGTGCTGGAGCAGCAGGGCATTTCGTGCGAGATCGTGCACATGGGCCACAAGGCGATACACGGCTGCATCGGGTGCGGGCTGTGCGCGAAAAACAAGAACGAGCGCTGCGGCGCTTTCGACGACGGCGTGAACGAGCTGATCCAGCAGATGAAGGCAGCGGACGGCATCATCTTAGGCGCTCCGGTTTATTACGCGGGAGTTGCGGGCACGATGAAGTCGCTGTGCGACCGCGCGTTCTACGCTTCGGGGGCGAACGGCAACCTGTTCCGCTATAAGCCGGGTGCGGCGCTGGTGGCGCTGCGGCGCGGCGGCGGCGTGGCCGCGTTCGACCAGCTCAACCACTACTTCACGATATCCGAAATGCCGGTGGCGTCGTCCAGCTACTGGAACGCGATACACGGCGCCAAAGCGGGCGAGGCGCTGGAGGACGGCGAAGGAATCCACACCGCGCGCACGATGGCGGCGAACATGGCGTGGCTGTTAAAGCTGATCGAGGCGGGCAAAGGCGTGGTGGATATGCCGGTGCGCGAGCCCAAGGTGCGCACCAACTTCATCCGGTAAAAGCGACTGCAATGCAAAGGGGGCCTGCTGGGGGCCCTTTTGTTGTGACGCGGCAATGCGAAAGGCCTGTTCGGGTTAAATTGTCATTCCGAGCCTGCGCGGAATCCCATGTCAGGTGCATCTCATAAGGAGCTTTCTCGAGAGCTCGGAATAACATAGCGTTTTTTACGGAGTGAGAGAGCCTTCACGGGCTCTTTTGTTGTGCAGCGGCAAAAAAAATCGGGCGAAAGCCTTACGGCCTGCCCGTTAACCAGCGCCACTGCCTCAACCGGCGCTCAAGGAATAAAATGAGAAAGGTTTTTCAATCCTCGCATTATATCGCTGACCTTATACGGCGGTTAAATCAGGCAGCGCCGGGTCGGGCCGGATTGTCGTAAAAAAGTTTTCCAATGCTGATATTCTAAACTATTGTGAACAAAATTTCAATACAGCTATTCATAACAGCTCGCGGTTATTTATTTCACAATCACACAAACATTCGCACAATGAATGTCGTGCGGGCAGGATGGCATAAAAAAGGGGCGTCGTTGCCCCTTTTCCCGCAGCCGCAGCGGACGTTTACTGATCCACTCCATCCTCCACACGCCCGATTTCCTGCTGCGCATCATCCTCAGATATCTCCACGCATGCCCCAATGCTCTCGCCGTCTTCGCCGAACAGCCGGTTGGCCAATAGGTTCTGGGTATCCTCTACCCATCCGCCCGCATCGCGGTCGAACAGCCAGGAACGCCCACCATCCTGCCTGGCAATGGCATCGATATCATTCAGCTTGTAATAAACTGCCACTCCAAAGCTCCTTTGCGTTAACAATCATAATGATTCCCCCTGCGCGGTAATAATATGCAGTATGCAAAAAAAGAACAGCCCGAAGGCTGTGTTGAAGGAGGTATATCTTAATGCCCGAAGGCTGTATAACCGTTTTTCACCCGTTTAGGGATTCACGGTAATTTTCCGGGACGCGGTCAGCTTATAGGCTGTGCCGGCGTAGTCATTCTCGTCGAAGAAGCCGTCCACCGTGGCGGATATCGTGTATTCCCCCGCGGGCAGCAGAAGCTGCGGCTCAGCAAACCAGCTCTCCCAGAAGGGCGCATCCTCATCATCCGCGCCGTAGCCGCCGGACTTGACGAAGTCGAACCGCACCGGTTCATTTTTACTCAGCGTGGTAGTCATGAGTATATCGTTAATGGCGTAGTCGCCCGCGAAACGCCCCCCTTCTATGGTTAAATACACCAGCGGGTCGCCGCTGTATATCGTCATGCTGTCTTCGCCGCCCACGTACTCCAGTGTCGCGTAGCAGCTCACCGCCTCATCCGCCGTGTATTCGGTCTTGTCAGTACTCACGGACAGCTTGAACACGCCGTCGCTCATCGTTGCGGGCTCCGCTTCGTCCACCAGCGCCGTACAAGCCGCCCCCGCAATGACCAGCACCATTAGTGTCAACCAAAACACGATCTTCTTCATACCTTATCTCCTTTGTCGCCGCCTTTTGCGGCTTTCGGTTATTCGGCCAGCAGCTTTTCGCATGTGTCCAGTATGGCCTGCACCGTCAGCTCGTCCCCGCTGCGTATGGACTGGCTGCCAAAGCCGCGCTCATTCAGCACCTGCAGCCACACGCAAAAGCCGCGCTTATATGCGTCCGTTTTTGTGCCCGCCGGCATCTCGATCGAAAAGTCCAGCCGTTCCGCAAATGCGTACAGCCCGTCCCCATGCCCCGCTACCACAATGGGCACGCCGTTCAGTGACAACAGCCAATCCTTGTCCGCTTCGTCCAGATACGCCGCGTCGATCCACACCTGCGGCACCTCCGCCGCTTTCAGTTCGCGCATGCTGCGCACCACAGCCACCTCCGGATGCGCCTCCAGATCGCTGTCCGTGAGTGCTGCCCCATCCTCCGGCGCGAAATAGGCTGCCACTGTTTCAATCGGCGCGGCCTTAACTTCCGTCACAGGCTCGCCACCCGCCGCGCAGCCAACCATCAACAGCGCGCACGCCACCGCTATGAGTATCGCCAACCGTTTCATCGCTTTTGCCTCCAAAGTATGGGACGAATGCTAAAGACCGATTGTTCCGTCTTTTATCCGGACATAATAAAAATTTCCAAAGACTACGTCTGTTCTGCCGCCTTTCTTCAATATTGCATTCAATCCCAAACTGTATTATACTGTGCATAATATTGTTCGTATTGCTAACTTAGCAGGAATTATTTGTTCAATTAAGGAGTATTGTCTATGAATTACTTTCTCACCGAAGAACAGCAGATGATCCAGGAGCTCGCCGCCAAGATTGCGGATGAGAAGATTGCACCCGTCGCGCTTGAATACGACGAGCTTGGCAAGTTTCCGCACGATATCATCAAAATACTGGCCGAATCCGACTTGTGCGGCGTGTATATCGCCGAAGAATACGGCGGCTTAGGCGGCGGCATATTTGAAATGGCGTTGGTGGTCGAGCAGCTGAGCCGCGCATGCGGCGGCATTGCGTTGGCTTTCGCCGGCACCGGCCTTGGCACCTTCCCGCTGATACTTTTCGGTACTGACGAACAAAAGCAAAAATACCTGCCGGACATCGCAGCGGGCAAAAAACTGGCCGCTTTCGGCCTGACAGAAGCCAATGCGGGCAGCGACGCCGCCGGCGTTGCGACCACGGCGGTGCTGGACGGCGACGAATATGTACTGAACGGAACCAAGCAGTGGATCACAAACGGCGGCGAAGCCGACATCTACTCCGTTATCGCCTGCACCGACAAAACATTGGGGCCGCGCGGCTTCTCCGCGTTCATCGTGGAAAAGGGCACACCGGGGTTCTCGTTCGGCAAAAAGGAAAACAAGATGGGCATCCGGGCTTCCGCCACGGTGGAGCTGGTGTTTGAAGACTGCCGTATCCCCAAGGATAACCTGCTCGGACGCGAGGGCATGGGCTTCATTGTCGCGATGCGTACGCTCGACCGCACGAGACCGGGCGTGGCCGCGCAGGCCGTCGGCATCGCGCAAGGCGCGTTTGACGCCGCCGTGAAATACTCCAAAGAACGCGTGCAGTTCGGTGAGACCATCTCAACATTCCAGGCTGTGCAGCACATGATGGCCGACATGGCGATACAGATCGAAGCATCGCGGGCGCTCGTTTACCAGACCTGCCGCCACATCGATTCGGGCGCGAAGAATATCTCCCGCGAATCCGCGATGTGCAAGGTCATGGCATCGGATACCGCGATGAAGGTGACAACAGACGCCGTGCAGATTTTCGGCGGCTACGGTTACATGAAGGAATACCCTGTTGAAAAAATGATGCGCGACGCCAAAATAACGCAGATTTATGAAGGCACCAACCAGATCCAGCGCAGCATCATCGCGCAGGAAGTGCTCAAGTCTTCCAAGAAAAAATAACCAGTCAGCGAAGGAGTGAACCCCTTTTGAACATCATTGTATGTGTCAAGCAGGTACCTGGTACCAACGAAGTCAAAATGAACAAGGAAACGAACACCATCATCCGCGAGGGCGTTGAAGCGATCATCAATCCGTTTGATACCTACGCCGTCGAGGAAGGCCTGCGCTTAAAAGACCGTTTCGGCGGCAAGGTGACGGCATTAAGCATGGGCATACCGGCGGTGGCCGAGCTGCTTAAAGAGACGGTTGCGCTGGGCGTGGACGATACCGTGCTTCTGAGCGACCGTGCGTTTGCGGGCGCCGATACGCTCGCAACGTCCTATGCGCTGTCGATGGGCATTAATAAAATTGGCGAGTATGACCTCATCATCTGCGGCAAGCAGGCGACAGACGGCGATACCGCCCAGGTCGGCCCGAGCCTCGCCGAGAAGCTGGGGATTCCGCACACGACGTATGTACGCAAGATCGAGGAGATTGGTGACGGCTTTATTCGTTGCCAGCGCATGACGGACGATGGCTATGAGGTGATCGAACTGGCTCTGCCCGCGGTGATCACCGTAGTCAAGGAGATCGCGGAACCGCGGCTGCCCTCCATCAAGGGCATGATGCGCGCCAAAAAAGCGGTCGTTACCGTTTGGACGGCGGACGATATCGGCGCGGACAAGGAACTGTGCGGCCTCAAAGGCTCGCCGACGCAGGTCATCGCCACTTTTGTGCCTGTGCACGATGTGAAGAGCGAGATGATCGAAGGCGAACCGGACGAGCAGGCAAAACGGCTTGCCAGTACGTTGATGGCGATGCAATTTGAGACGGGCGTATAACCGAGGCTTGGGAGGTACCATATGGCAAATATACAGATCATCTTGGAAAAATGTATCGGATGCAAGCTTTGCATAGGCGCATGCCCGTTTGGCGCAATCAAAGTGGAGAACAAGAAGGCGCAGATTTTGGACAACTGCACGCTCTGCGGCGCGTGTGTATCATCCTGCAAATTTAGCGCGATAGATTTACAGAAGGACGAGACGGATGGTCCCGTGGATATATCGGCTTACAGGGGCGTTTGGGTATTCGGCGAACAAAAGTATGGGATACCGGCGAGCGTCGCGCTCGAACTGATCGGCGAAGGCCGAAGGCTGGCTGACGAGCTGGGCGTGCCATTGTCTGCCGTGCTGATGGGCGCTAATGTGGCGCACACCGCTCAGGCGCTGATCGCGCACGGGGCGGATGCCGTTTATCTTGTGGACGATCCACAGCTGAAGGATTTCAACGACGAATCCTATACCGATGTGTTCGTGCAGCTTATCAAAGCGTATAAGCCGGAGATCGTGCTGATGGGCGCAAGCACCTATGGGCGTTCGCTGGCCCCGCGCATCTCGTCGCGCATCAATACCGGCCTGACGGCGGACTGCACAAAGCTGGAAATCGATTTGGAGAAGAAGATACTGAAACAGACACGACCGGCCTTCGGCGGTAACCTGATGGCTACGATCATCTGCCCCAACCACCGCCCGCAGATGTCCACCGTACGTCCCAAGGTGATGAAGGCGCTGGAGCCTGATGTTTCAAGAACGGGAGAGATCATCCGCCCGAAAGTCGCGATACCGCAGAACCTGAAAACCAAAGTGGTGGAAGTGGTGACTAGCCTCACGGAGATGGTGAACCTAACTGAAGCGGACATCATTGTGTCCGGCGGACGCGGCCTTGGCGACCCGAAGAACTTCGCCATACTGGAGGATCTCGCGCGCACGCTGGGCGGCGCGGTGGGCGCGTCCCGCGCGGCGGTGGACGCCGGCTGGATCGCATACTGCCATCAGGTCGGGCAGACGGGCAAGACGGTGGGCCCCAAGGTGTATTTCGCTTGCGGCATATCCGGCTCGGTGCAGCACCTGGCAGGGATGTCGTCTTCCGACACCATCATCGCCATCAACAAGAATCCGGACGCGCCGATATTCAAGGTGGCAACGTTCGGCATCGTCGGAGATGTGCTGCAGGTGGTTCCGGCGCTGATCAAGGAGTTCAAGGCACGGCTGGCGTAGAGCTGCAGCCGCAAACGACACCAAGCATGAAGAACCGGCTCTGTCAGAACCGGTTCTTCTTTATTTGTGGATTCATACTATGTCAGCTTATTCATCTTCGTCATCGTCGTCTTCGTCATCGTTGTCATATTCTTCGTCGTCATCGTCGTCCCATGTGTCCGGATCGCCGTTAACATCTTCAGCAATTTCATGAGCCACAAAGGTGTCGAATGTATCCGTCTTGCCGTTATTGTTGAAATCGAAGAATCCATCCATATATGCACACCCCTTTCGTATCGTCTCTTACGGGTGTATTATATTGGCGCTTGTGTCCGGACTTTTGGACAACAGAGCACACATCTTCGGGCTTTTTAGGCTCCGGCTTAACTATGCGTCAGCCAACGACGTTCCGCCGGTCAACACGTCCTGCGTCATCACCTCAATAAAGCGATCCGGCTGCTCGAACATCGGGCTGTGGGCGGAATCCGCGAACGTATAGAACGCTTTCACCGGAGCCTTGAACTGTTTGAAATAGTCTTCCGACAGATCGCGGTTCACCGTCAGGTCGTACGCGCCGCTGATGAAATAAGCAGGTATACTAAGCTCCGGCACGATGTCCGCAGTGCGTGTGGTGAAAAGCTGTTCCAGCAATCCCGTCTCGCTCCGAAGGAACGCCTTGGCGCGCCAAATGTTCACTTTCTCGCCCAGCGTATAGACAGGGCTTTTCATCACGGGCAGGAACACGCCGGTCACCACCGAATCCATCCCCCGCGTGGTGCCGATGCCCAGCTCGTGCATGGCGTTGTCACGCAGCATCGATTTGAAGTAGGGTATCAGTGCGGTGTCCGGCTGCGTCTCCAAAACATTATAACCTTTGAGCTTTTCTGCCGTGCCGGTGTTGCCCGCCGCTTCATATTGTGCCAGCATCCAAGCGTATGCACGCCGCTCGGACTCGGGCATGTCTGTCACCTGCGCCACGCCGATGTACGCGTGGTACAGCTCGGGGGCCTGCGCCGCTGCCTGTATGCCGATGAACGTCCCCCAGGAGTGGGCGAGCAGGTATATTTTTTCCTGACCGAAACGCTTCTGCAAGTATCGCGTTACACCGATGGTATCCGCGACCAATTGTTCCACGGTGATGCAGCTCATATCCATGCCATTTCGGTAAGATAATCCACTGCCCCGCTGCTCCCAATAGCAGACGGTGAATTTATCCCCCAGCCCCGTGTCCTGCGCGTCGGCTAGGAAATATTCGGGCATACCGGGGCCGCCGTGCACAAACAACAGCACCGGATTGTCAATGTTCTTGCCGCGAATGAACATGCCCTGCTCCGCACCGTTGATGCTGACCCAAATCTTTTCGGACACGCTGCCCGCCAGCGGCTTGCCGTTCTCATCCAGATACGGCTTTATCTGCCCCGAGCTCACCAGCAGCAGCAGCACCGTTAGCGCCAGCAAGCCGCTGGCCACTACCCCCAGCACGATCAACACCACGCGCACCGCCTTTCTTCTCTTTGTTTTCATCTCTTTCAAACCTCTTTATTCCAAATTATGTCTTCAATCTTAGATTCCCAGTCTTTGTCGTAGCGGACGTTTTTCATCGTCGCGATGGACGCAAGGCCGTGCACGGTAGCCCACATGGCGATAATCATGTCCTCCAACCGTTCCGCCGGTATACCGGCGAGTATGCGCATCATGTGGCCTTTCATCAACTCAAAGGGCGGGAAGCTATTTTCGCTGCCGGCGTTGAACGATAGGTTCACCACAAAGCGCGCCTGCGAGAACAGGAATGTGAAATACTCCGGACGGTGCAGGAAAAACAGCACATAGGCCTTGCCCATCTCGATCAGCACTCGCGGGTCGTTTTGATCCGTCACCGCCGCTGCCGCGTTCGCCAGCGACCCCGTGAACGCGTCGATCACGTGCGCCTTCATCGCTTCCAGCAGGTCCTCCTTGCTTGCGAAGTGGCTGTAAGGCGCGGCCTGACTGACACCGCACAGCGCGCACACCCGCCGCAGAGAGAAGCCTTTCTCCCCCTCGCGGTTGATCAGAGCGATGCCCGCATCAATCAGCGTGTTCCTCAAATTTCCGTGATGGTATGCCGCCATACTATTGCCTCCGTTTGTATCTTAACAGCGTTAATATACCGATAATCTTAACACTGTCAAAATTATTCATATTCTGTTATTATCAATATGCAAATACTTATGTTTGTTTCGATTCAACAGGTTACTTTACGACAGGGTGGTGCATTCTCCTGCCAGCACACAGCGATCATTATGTTGCCCGGCTCATCGAGGTTCCGCCGGAGGGTCTCCGCCAGTTTCGCAGGGACACAATTAACGCAATCATTGCAATTGCAGCAGCCTATGCTGCCGCAGCTATTTTCTTTATTGTACTTATCCTGCTGCACTCAGAATATTGGTCCTTCGCTGTCACATTTCCCATATTTTGCTCTCTCTGGCTGGATTCATTCGGAGCCAGATATGTCAACAACGATTATGGTCTGAAAAGTACCGCAGGCGGCACGGTGGTTTACAGGAAGACAAGGCAAAGCTACACAACGCTTATTGCTGTACATGCCGTCATTTCTCTTGTCTCTTTGGTTGCTCGACTTATATGTGAAATTAGAAACCTGACACTTGTCACGAAGGTACTGCGACGCAACATCGGCAATTAATGTGCCGTCTGCAATCAAGCACCGGAGCCTATCTACGCTTTCCGCCGTCCTGCGAGAACACATCCTGAACCTGTTCGCCATATCTGGATATATGCAGGTCGCCGTTGCTGTCTACGGAAGCATGAAACACCTCGCGCAAATCCGTGCCCTGCTGCCTGAGCCGTTCCAATAGATCCGGCTCCCGCATCGCTACAGCATCAAGGTTGCGCTGCTGGACGCGCCCGTCCATCACCACCGTCACTGCGTTGTTGCTGGGCGGGTGGGGCAGCTTCAAATCCCCTATTGTGGCGCTCTCATGTTCCGGCTTATGCAGCACCGACAGCTTTCCATTGGCCTCAATGATACCATACTCGACGCGGCTGATATCGAATATATTCTTCTCGCGCAGCATCATCATCACCTCGTCTGCGCTGTAGCTAATGCGCCGAATGTTGGCGTATATCAGACGGCCTCCATATACCACGACAGTGGGCTCAAACGTGACAGCCTTTCGGAATCGGCGGTTTTTGATCACAAGAAAACTGACCAGCCGCTGAACGGCAGCCAGCAGCACCACGGCGAAAGCGGTGGGCAGATGGGGTATGTTCGGCTCGGCGATATCCGCGCCCACAATGGAGCCCATCACGACCAGCACCAGAAAGTCGAATACGGGCAGCTCGCCGATGGGCCTTTTGCCCATCACGAACAGCGTTGCCACCAACAGCAGCGCCATGATGGTCACGATGCGGAAAGCAATAATCAGATACGTATCCATACGTAGCCGTCTCTCCTCTGAATGCACATTTTCGGGCGGCGGCAAAGCGCAGCTGCGACGACGCATCCGTCTTTCTTAGTTTTATCCGGAACAGGGCGATTATGCGCTGCAGTATGTTTTCCGGAAAGAATGCGGAGTATGGAGCCGGAGGGAATCAAGCTTGGAGACTGACCGCTTTACTGAGAAGCAGCGTATGAATTAACCCTTTACGTGCCCTTTGAAATATCGAAACAATATACTCAGGCTGTCGTCCCGAAGCACCCCGGAAGTGACCTCCGGCTTCCAACCCGAGTTATCAAACACGATACGGCAGCACTCAGCGCCCGTTTCGCCCAGTATTTCACATAGGTCGATATCGCTGGCACCGTACACCAGACGACCCAGTTTCGTCCACACCATGGCACCGCAGCACATGAAGCACGGCTCGCAGCTGGAATATAGCGTATACTCGCGCAAATCAGTGATTTGCGTTTCCGCGCAGAATCTTCTCAGCAGTCCGGCCTCAGCATGGAACGTGGGATCGTTGCCTGTATAGATCTGATTCTCGTTGGAATAAACGATCTTCCCGTCCTTGACGAGCACAGCACCGAAGGGCTCGTTTCCATGCTCTACTGCCAGTTCGGACAGGCGGACCGCTTCCCGCATAAACAATTCATCCTGATTCATGGCTATCTCTCCATATAGTGTAATAATTCGCAGCTGGGAATCTTCATGTAAGCTCAATTCAGTGGTCGTGTTTATCCGTGCAAGCCGTATTTGGCGTTCTTGTATATCTCGTATACCCGCTGGGCATCGTCCACATCTAAAAACGCAAGTACATCCTCTCTGTGGTATCCGGGCAGATACTCAAGGCCGGTGTTCATATACATGCGGGAATAAAAAGAGATAGTCCCGAAATACAGACTTCCGCAACCGTCATCTCCTATGGATACCGACTCACTCTGCATCGCCGCAATATCGCCTGCAACGCAGGTTTTCTTCTCACCCTCACCGTTCAGCGATAGCAGTAATGCCCGTTTATTGGTGACGGCATACACGGTTCTCTTTTTGTTTTTTACCTTGGCATAGAAACGTCCGACGGTGAAATACAAACCAACAAGTACAAAAGGAATACCGAATATGCCAAAAAGTCCGGCACCACTGGTTGCCGTCACCGTCCAGAATATGGCGAAGCCGCACCAGAATACCGAAAACGGCACCAGATAAATATCCGCCCTCGCGAAAAGCTTTCGCGTGTTCGGCTGTCCTTGCCAAAGCACCGTTTCACCTTGCAGAAGTTCGGCGGCCACAACCCGTTCGACATTCCATTTCATGATGCATCTCCGTTTTTCCGCTGACCAGCAGATCTGGCTTTTTTGTATATTTCGAGCACTTGGGCCACGTTGTCCACGTCAAAAAAGATTAATCCGTCATACACATGGTAACCGGGCATATACTCCATTCCCGTGTTCATAAGCAGCTTCGCGTAAAACGGAACCGCTCCGAAATAGAGGCTGCCGCATCCCGCCCGCCCACGGGATACCGACTCCTTCTCAATACCCGTCAGGTTTGAGCTCATGCCTTTCTTCTTCAGACCCGATCTCCCCAGCGTCAGCCGCATCACCCTTTTATCTGTTACCGCATACACTGTGCGCTTCTTGCTGTATGTCTTGGCGAAAAAGCGGCCAACAACCATATAGAGCACCATGGGAATATAGAAGGCGGCAAACAGTATAAAGATAAGATGAGTGCTCAGTACCGACAGCACAAACCAGATGCCAAATGCACCCCCTGCCAATGAAAACGGCACGAGAAACCAGTCTGTGGCGGTAAACAGACGGGAGGAGTTCGGCTGACCCGACCTCAGCAGCGTTTCACCCGGCATCAGTTCGGCATTCACAGCCCGTTCGATGTTATTGTCCATGACGACCCCCACATTCAATCAAAATCAAGGCAAATAAAACAGCCGGTTCATCAGATTTAAACCGGCTAATTCATTCAGTAAAACAGCCTTCGTCTCACGCGTTCCTTGAAGTTCTGCCGGTGCTCCAGCACGAACGCCGCCACGCCCAGCACTAAGCACGGTATCAGCGCATAAAACGACCACGCGAACTTCACCGCGTGATAAGCATCGAGGCTGATGAACACCTCCGCGGCAACCACAAACACGCCCACGGCAATCAGCACCGCGCCCGTCTTCACGATGACAGAGAGCCGGCGCTTGGTGAACAGCAGCGCCAGCGCAAGCATGCATACGCTGGCCGACACCGTCAGTGGCAGACCTAATGACATGAACCAGCTGCCGCCGATCGTTGCTTGAATGAACAGCAGGTACAGCAGCACCGCCGCACAGTCCGCACCGAGGAATATAACAGCGTGATATTTCCTGAAAAAGAAGGGCAGCAACACCACAACATAGATCACCGCCACCGCGCCGATCACATAGGCCGACCATGTCAGCCCACCGCCGGTCAATATGTCCAGCAGCACCGTAATAATACAGGGGATGCTGAGCAGCAGCGCGGTCAGCGCCGCGAAATATCGCCGGTCGATACGCTTCATGATGTTATCCACGTGGCGCGAGTAGGGCCGTTCCGCGGGTTCCTGCCATAGGGCTTTGGGATTGACCACCTCGGTCTGGCACAAAGGGCAGTGCTTCTCGCTGTCTGCAAGCTCCACACCGCAGTTCACACAGTATGACATGGCAGTTTCCCTCCCGAAATCAGATGTTTGAGCAGCTCAGGCTGGCTACAGTACGATATTATAACATCTGAACGGTTTTGTCATATATCAATTTATTTTTTGAGCATCCAATATGTCCAGCCTGATCAGCGTATAGTCCACAATATCAATATTACCGTCTGCATTCACATCTCCGGCGAGTGCATATAAAGCACCGGTGAAACCGAGGTTACTGGCGGTATTGTAGGAACCGGTATGACTATCAGATACACACCATTGGGGGCGTTCAGAAGGATTTACTCAATCTGCTTGTGCTGGGCGATACCAGCGGTGACGGTTGGATCAGCATATCTGACTATGTGCTGGTGCGTCTGGACATTTTGGAATTAAAAGATTTGAGTGGTGGTGCCGTCATCCACACCCTTGAGCAACCCCGCTGTCCGGTCAGTGGTATATTTCGACGACTGGATGGCAGCTGGAAGCACGGTTATTTCGCAGGTGTCCGATTGGCCGTCCGCTGTAGCGGTGATGGTGGCGGCGCCGGGGCTGACAGCTGTGACTATGCCGTTTTGGCTGACGGTAGCGTCAGGCTCGTTGTCGCTGGACCAAGCAACCAAGGGAGAAGGTTGCATTGTTGGGCTGCACGGTTGCGGTCAGCGACAGCGTATCGCCATTCACCATGGTCGAGTTGTGGCCATTCAGTGTCACAGTAGTCACTGGCTAGCAGGGAACTACATGAATAAAATGCGTTTCTGCCGATACTGACAAGGCCTTCTGGCAAATTAATTCTTTCAAGGTAGGTGCATCCAATGAATAAACCTATTGGCAAATCAGTAATACCCGCCGGTATTGTAATGCTTGTCAGGGAGTCACATTCTTCAAATGCAGAACTGCCGAGTGATTCTATATCTTCTGGGATAATCAACTCTGAAATGGATGTGCATCCTGAAAATGCTCCACCGCCTATACTTTTTACATTACTTGGTATTGACAAACTATCAAGAGTGGAACATCCTGCAAAAGCTCGTGAGCCTATTGAACTAACAGACTCAGGTAAATTAATCGTTTCCAATCGCCAGCAAGATAAAAACATGATATAATTGTGTTCAATTAACATCTATATTTAAATAATAACTTAAACTGTTAGTTCTCACAATATCTATTGGTTGAAAAATAGGGGTTTCTTGTAGAATTGAGTATTCAATATGTTGTTTGTCTTTGCAGATATAGGCTGTGTTCATCACCCCTCACCACCGGTCGTTGCTCTCCACCTGCACCGGCACACCCAGCTTCACAAGATAGCGGAAGAACTCGCGTTCAAGAGCGCTCTCGCGGATGGTACGCAGGAAGTTGAGCACCAACGTTCCGTTGTATGTGAGTGCGCCGCAAACCACACGGTTGCGCGACAGCGGCCCCAGTATAAAGTCCAGGCGCGTCACGTACCGCGCCATCTCATCGGGCAGCTTCACCAGCCCTAAGTTGGATATGCTGGTGGTGGACTTGCGGTCGCCCACGCGGTAGAATGTGAGCTTCATCGCGATGTTCTTCAAAAACAGCGGTGTTAAGCGCAGCACCTTGAGTGACTCCGATCGTACGTTGGTGGTAATTTTTGCGTTCAGCAGTTTTTCAGTAACCTCGGCGCGCATGTAATGGTGTACAGCGGACAACACCTCGTCGAAGCTGTACACACCGTAGCGCGGGTCGATACCGGGGTTCACGTAGCTGGCAAAGTTGCGCATGGTGTTGGTGGGATAAAAGCTGCGCAGATTGATGGGGATGCACACCTTGACGGGCTTGTATCGCTTCTCGTGGCGCACCTTCTGGCGCTGGAGCTTGTCGATGGCCATGATCAGCACGGCCGTCAGATATTCCGTCAGCGATACGCCTTTTTCTTTGGCCCGGCTCAACACCTCAAACGAGGGTATCTGGCCGGTGACGAGATGCACGTAATCCGGCTCGTCCGTACCTTTCAGGTAATATGCGTCCGGCTCCCGGCGGGAACGTCCCACGTTGCGCGCGAACTTGAGGTACGCGTCCTCCGTTTCCTCGGGGCGGGGCGGCTGCGAGCAGTCAAGTATCTCGCTGCCGCGCGGTATGTCCGTGCCGTACTTGATTCGCAGGTATTCGGCAACCAGCGTTTTTAAGAAGCACAAGCCACCGCTGCCGTCCGTCAGCACGTGGAATATCTCCACGGCGATGCGCTTTTCGTGGTAGCGCACGCGGAACATGAATTCGCCGTTCTCCTTGAAGTCCATCGGCGCACACGGATACGACCCATCCGGCTCCACCGGCGGCCCACCCTCGTTGAATTCGAGAAAGTACCAGAACATGCCGCGCTTCAGTTTCAGTGCGAAGCCCGGAAAGCGCGCCAATGTGGAGCGCTGAGCTTCCTCCAGCACCGTGGGATCCACAGATTCAGTGAGCGTGGCGGACAGGCGGAACAGCGCCTTCCAGTTGCGCCGGCTGGCCGCCGGGTATATCTTCGCTGCGTTGTCCAGCTTCATCCACTTTTTATGATTGTTTGTCTGACTCATTCTTATCCCCGTACTCGGTATGCCACCGAATTTCCCCGGAGGTTTCGTAATTACGGCCTTCATGTCCTCAGCGTGTCCGGGAAAACGCCGGAAAATGCCGTTCAATCACACGGCGGCTTCGTGCAGTGTTATGCCCATAACTCCAGAAATGCCGCGATTCTTTCCATTGCGGCTCGCGCCTCGGGAATGCCGAACAGCACGTAAACATGCCACAGACCTTCCTCGATCACCAGTTCGCAGCGGCTACCGCCTTTCACCAGCCGTACGGCCAGCAGCTCCGCATCGGAGAGCAGCAATTCGTTGCCGCCCGCCAGCAGCAGCGACGGCGGAAAACCGGTGAATTCTCCGAAAGCCGGCGACACGAGCGGGCTTTCCTGCTGTCCGCAGGCATACGCTTTGGCATGGCTGCGCAGCGCCGCCTCGTTCAGCGACGGGTCCTTCTTCGCGTTGGTCTTGTACGATTCGCCGGAGAATGTGAGGTCCGTCCACGGCGACAGCGCCACAATCCCGGCGGGCAGCGGCAATCCTAGTGCTTTAAGCTTTTGCCCCAGACAGAAAACAAGGCCGCCTCCGGCGGATTCTCCCACCAACGCAATGCTGCCTGGCTCATAGCCGCTGTCCAGCAGATATTGATACGCCGCTGCCGCATCTTCCAGGGCCGCGGGGAACGGGTGCTCGGGCGCGAGGCGATAAGCCACGGCCATCACGCGCCGCCTTGTATGATCCGCCAGTATGCCTGCAAACCCGCGTGCGTACTTCAAATTGCCTGCCACATACCCGCCGCCATGCAGATACAGTATCACGCGGCGGCTGTCCTTCTCTTCACAGGGAATAGCGAAACACGCCTCGAAGCCATCAAAAGCCACCGGGTCGAAGGCCACCTTCTCCGCAACCGACTTGGCCCCCATCTCGCCCAGCGCGTCTTGAAACGCCCGCGCCTTCTCGATGCTCATCCTGCCAATAAACGGCTTCAAAAGCCGTATCTCTTCGCGCACGATTACGCTTACCGGACTGGGCATTGCGCCTCCTTGTTTATCATTATTTCCAGCATACAACAACAGTACGCATTTTTCAACGGCGATCATTCACCGGTGCACACTGCGCAGTCGTCTGCTTGGTATTTTGTTATTTCACTTTAGTTAATGCTTTTGCATATCTTGAAGCGGCGCAACATATCCGGCACGATCACTGACGCCCAGTTCCAGGGGTCTACCATGCCACTGGACATACCCCCGCGGCTGTATCTTTCTACGAATACAAACGGTTTGGACATTATCGATACGCCCGTCAGAGCTTTAAATGTGCTATTAAGTTCCGTAATAAAGGTATCTTCTGTTTCTATATCCGGTTTCGCCAAAAAATACGATCTGAATTCTTCCCAAAGAAAAGCTTCACCGCAAAGGCCGAAGCGTTTCGGCGTATAATCTGAAAATATGGTGGAAATGGTATTCTTCAAAAACGTACACAACCTATCATAATATTTGCTCTTTTTGTACAACCACTCAAGGAATAGTTAAAACGGGCTGCCTGCATTAGGCAGGCAGCCCGCTGTTTGCAACGCCTTTATGCCGGGCAAACGTTAACAGCTCTTAGCCGTCCGCCCTTTTTGGGATCCGCCTCGACGTCGAAAGTGACGCGCTGTCCTTCACCCAAAGATCTGAATCCATCTGTGACGATGGACGAAAAATGCACAAATACATCTTCTCCGCCGTTGTCGTTAGCAATGAAGCCGAAGCCCTTTTCCGCGTTGAACCATTTGACTATACCATTATTCATAATATGGTACCTCCTAATACTTTTTCGTACCCAGTACAAATAAAAAACACATGCTTTCGTAAATCATCAGATAAAGAATGACTTACAAAAACATGTGAGCTCAATTCGATACGTTTGATACTAGCTTATGTTATCATGGATGGAAGACGCTGTCAAGCAAAGATTCGTATTGCCTTTGGGCATTCAGCAAATAATAAATTATGACGTATACTTGCTGAAAGGATGTCATTATGCTTTACGAAATGTTAAGGGAGTATTCGCAGCTGTCTATGCAGCACTGGCTGAATGAAGAGATCTTCTCTTTGGGCTGGTTTTTGGAAGTCATCATACTGATTGCGGCGTATGTGGTGTGGCTGAAGCTGCTGGACAAGCGCCGTGCCACCGAGATACTGCTTATCGGTTCGCTGGCGGCTGTCGCGAAAAGCCTCAACAGCATCGTCCTGGGCGGTCTGCTGGGTTTGGCGCACTATAATATCAGGCTGGTGCCCTTTGCGAATAATATGTTTACATCCAGCATTACTTTATCCCCCATCATCGTGATGTTGGCGCAGCAGTATGCCCATTCATGGAAGGGGTATATGGTACGGAACGCGATCGGTTTTGCACTCCTGTGCTTTGTTATTTTCCCTGTCTTTACGCTTGTCGGGGCTCTGGAATTCCACAACTGGAACGTATTCTTCCACTTCCTGGTGCTGTTAACGGTCTCCCTCGTTGTCAGACTGGTGTTCCTTTGGATCACCGGCACGCAGCAAAGGAATGTATTGAAGCCCAATGAGCGCACGCATCCCTCTTAAGTAGTCAGCTGCCGGGTTAAAAACAGCACCTTCATTACTGCTGCTTTTTTAACTTGCGCTCAATCGTGCATGTCGTCGTTACGCATATACTGCTGCCTCCAGGGTGATGACCACTTACTGAAAATAAGCGTTCCCATGAAGTCATACCATTGGGCAGCACCTCCGGTGTCGTATAAGCACGCCGAAGGTATTGATTGATACACAAGCAACAACGTCAGCGTCAATATAAAAACATCCGGCGGCGGCTGAATATATTCTGCGTTGGATCCTTCCAATAAAATCGTCAACCCGACTGCTGCTCCGCTAAGGCGCAAAATCACGTCGGCTTCATATGATGTAGCAAAAGCTTGTTATTGGAGGAGAGACGGTTTTATGGGTGTATACGGATCATTTACCGGCATTGTGATGGACATACAGGATTTCTGGCGCGAGGCGGCTGAACCGGCGGGCTGTGTGAAACTGATGACGCTGGCCGATAGCCGCGGGCAGACGGCCAATTTTGTGGTGGTGCCGGATACTTATTTCGTGGATCATGTGATGATAAAGCGCGGAGACCGGATAACGGGCTTCTATGACGCAGCAGCCCCCGTGCCGATGATCTATCCGCCGCAGTATGTTGCCATCGTGATGGCCAAGGCGACACCGGGCCGCAATGTGACGGTGGACTACTTCGGGCGCGACCTCGTCTCCGCCGACGGCGACCTGAAGCTGAACATCGGTCCGGCCACCGTGGCCAAGCTGGAAAATGGCCAGGCCTTCTCCGGCAGACCCGTCGGTCGGGACCTCGCTGTGGTTTACGGCCCCACGACACGCAGCATTCCCCCGCAAACCACGCCGTATCAGATCATCGTGCTGTGTCCGTGATGTAGCGGTCGGCCAGCGGAATACCGTTTGCGGCGTTTTTACTGCCAGCACGAATTGGGACAGGCCCTGCTGTATGACGCCTGAAAGCACGCTTCCAGGGGCGGTCTCCATTCCCGCCTTCACGGTTCATGGCAGCATGATAATTTGGTGCAGGGGTGACCTACGGTCGCCCCTTGAGCAGCAGCGCGTATGAGAATCCAGCCCTTCGATCACCTGCATACCCCCGTCTCCGTCCGTGCATGGTATACTGCAGGCATCAAATACTCAGCCAAAGGGGGTGTCAGAAAGGGTTCTGTACCGCTTTCCATGGGCTTCGACATATTTTTCATCATCCCGTTCGTATTCATCGCCATTGTGGTGATTGGCATCATTGTTACGGTGTCGCTCCGCTCGTACGAGGGGCATAAGTTCACGGACGGATAATGCGTTTATGCAAGCCATGCAGGACCGCCAGTTCATGGAGCAGGCTCAACGGGATGCGCAGCTGCATCAGCAGATGGCGGAGCAGGCCCAGCGCGACGTTATGCAGCAACAGCAGAACATGAACGACGACAACCGGTTATAGCTGGTTTTTATGCGCACAGTTTATACCGTTTGCCTCTCCGCAATACAAAAAAGAGGAGCGCAGACAGCCCTCACCCTTTTAAACAATATAACCTTTCCCGCTGCCACTAAGCCTTCATCACGTGACGGAACTTACCGCTGGCGTTACGGGACGGCGTCTCAGCCGACAGCACAACGGCAGGATTTGCGCCCTTCTCCCGGAAGAACGCAGACAGACGGCTCACGGCCTCCCGCGCCACGTCGTCATTTCTCGGCGTAGTCTCCAGCCGCAGCTCCACTTCCGCATCGTTTCTCTGCATCACCTGAAACCGCACCACGCCCGGCGTCTCCTTGAGCACGACGTACACGGACAACGGCGGTATGCGCACGCCGTCCGGGAATTCGAGCATGTCGTCCGTGCACCCCTCCACCTCGATGGCGGTGAGCAGGCTGCCGCACGCGCAAGGCTCAGTCAGCACGCGCACGCGGTCCGTCACCTCATAGCGGATCACCGGCTGCGCGAAGCTGGCGAGGTTGGTGATGTATATCTTGTCGGCCAGCGTTCCGGGCGGCACAGGGTTGCCGGCCGCATCCACCGGCTCGATAATCACCCAGTCGTCGTTGACATGCAGGTGCCCCTCCCGGCACTGGAACGCTATTAGCCCGCCCTCGGTGCAGGCATAGCCCGACTGCACCGGACACCCGAACGCCTCGGACAGCCGCCGCGCCAGCTCAGGCGACAGGTATTCACCGCCGGTGTTGATCAGCACCGGCTCAATCGTCAGCCGTCCCGATTGCTTCTCAGGTATCAGCAGCTCCAGCGCGGTGGGATATCCACCCAGCAGCGCGGGCCGGAATGCGTTGAGCTGCTCCACGATGTGCTCTACCGGCCACAGTACCGAGAATACGGCGAACTGCTTCGCCTTGAGCGGATTTTTGTACTGCTTGTATCGTACGCTCGCCACGCCGAGGTAATGCCCGCCTGTCGCGTACACGGCGGCGGATTTGCCGCCCGCCTTCACCAGCCTGCCCATCACGCCCTTGTACGCCATCGAACGCGTCACCGCCAGCGCATCCAGCACGTTCATGTTGTTGATGTCATACATCATGACCGCGGGTACACCGGTGGAGCCGGACGTGGTAGCCACGAGATATTTCCCGAGGAAAGGCTGCCCGATGTTTTCTTCGTCCTTCACGTATTGCTGCAGGTCGGCCAGCTTAACCACCGGGTCGGTCACCCAATCGTCGAAGCGCGCCATCAGCTCCGGCTTGCTCGACGTCGGCAGGCTCTCCAGCGTGGGGTGGTCCGGCAGGCCTGCGTACTTCTCACGGTATACGGCGCTGTGTGCACGGGCATGACGTATCAGCACGTCCAGCCGTTCCTTCTGTATCTCCCTGATTTGCTGCGGCGTCAGCTTCTTCGCTTTGCGTGTGGACAGTAGCGCGCTTAAAAACCCGATCTTCGGCTTCATTTACTCATTCCTCCCAATCCCACCCATAATGAAACGGATCGTTTTGTCCAGCTCGGCTTCCAGTATGTGCGGTTCGTCCAGCAGTTGATGCGGACTGTGCGTTTGCAGCACGCGCGCGGTCACGCCGTCGAACACGGTTCGGATGTACACCTGCGCGTCGCTTAAATCCACGCCGTCCCGCAGCAGCTTCGGCTCGATACTCCCTAGATACCCCGCACTCAAAGCCCGCATCTGCGTGGCGTAATCAGCCATCAATTCGAACAGCACGTCCGCTGCGTCGTGGCCGCGCTCGCCCGCCGCTTTGGCAAGCAGCTGCGTCTCCTTGGGGTAGGCTCGCGGCACCGCCAGCTTAGCCGCAACGCTGCGCCTTGCACGCTCGAAGTAAGTGCCTTCGCCGCTGCCGGACAACGCTTCGCGCGTGGCATCCAGCACGCGTTCCATACAGTGGCGGCAGACGTACAGGAACAACTCGCGCTTGCTGCCGAAGTAGTGGAATATGCTGCCCTTGGCGATACCGCACCGCTGCGCGATTTCGTTGGTGTTGGCCAGTGCATAGCCATATTCGATGAACACGTCCATGCATGTGCTCAGTATGAATTCCCGCTTCTCTGAGGACAGCTTGTCAAAGCTTGAAATCATTATTGCCTCCATTGACCCACAGGTCAATTTAAACATAGCACGCTTTGACCCGCTGGTCAATACTTTTCTGGATAATTTCTCTAAATAAAAACCGTCCGTTTCATTGACTTGGCACGTTTTTATGGCTATAATAGTTTTAATAGGTCATAGCTTAATCTTCATTTATGAAGAACGGGAGAACCAATTTTGGGGTGAATCCGATTTTATTCGGTAGGGTACCTTTCAACCCGAACCCGACAGCTAATCTCGTAAGCGCATGAGAGGGAGATATATGTAATTATCTTTTTGTTATTTGCGCTTACAATTGTTTGTAGGCGTTTTTTAGTTACAACCAACTAACAGACGCGGCGTGCACAAAGGTCCAAACATTTTTAAATGTTTTCGGAGGTGTTGACGGGACTGCCCATCCCAGGAGAGAAGGAGGAACGATTGTGATGTTGAATGTGGCGATTTGCGGAATCGGAAGAGCGGGTCAGGAGCTGATCCGGACGATAGTTGAAAAGGAAAAGGACATGCGCGTGGCGGCGGGCTTTTGCCGTGTCGGCAGCGAGAGAAAAGGCAAAGACCTCGGACTTATGTCTCATGTGGACCGCTTGGGGATAGAAGCTCTTGAGGTTACGGAGGCAGGCATGCTGCTGGGAGATAGGTTTGTGGATGTTGTCATCGACTTCTCCAACCCGGCGGCGTCCAAGCTGCTGCTGGCCGAGTGCAAAAAGTTCGGTGTTCCCGCTGTGGTCTGCACGACCGGCTTTACGGAGGATGAGCTCCAGTGGATGCGCAGCCTGACGAAAGATAAGAGCTTTGGCCTCGTCTATGCCCCCAATGTGACTCTGGGCGTGAACGTACTGATCGAGGCGCTCAAGCTCATCGCGCAATCCCTGCCTTTCTATGATTTTCAGATCACCGAAACGCATCACATCAAAAAGGCAGATATTCCGTCCGGTACCGCGAAGATCATTTCCCGGGCCATCGAAGGCGAGCTCAATCCGGGTTACAGCGACATCCCGATCAACTCCGTGCGCGCGGGCGGACACATCGGCATCCATGAGGTGATGGCTGCCGGTGAAAACGAGGAAATCGTCATCACTCACCAGTCGTTCTCCAGACGGGCTTTTGCCGAAGGCGCGCTGCGGGCGGCACGTTTCATCAGCCGGAGAAAGGGCTGGCACGAGATGTCCGACGTGATATTATCCTACCCCGCCACTGCCGGCATGCAGCCGCTGCAGGTGGTATCGCCGAGTGTGACAACATCTTAGATATATGCGTAGTTGATATGAACCGGAGGATGCGTCATGCAGACTCCGGTTTTTCGATAAAAGCCCCCTCCCCTGTCATTCGATGCGTTTAACATCCGCCGCAAATCGCGTTTGACGCGCATCACCAAGTCCTGTATAATAACGGAGTTAAACGGCTTTCAGATGGAAGCTCACATGCGGGCTTCTGTTTTTTTGCAAGCAAAGCATACAGACAAAGGGGAGAAAAAGCATATCGGCACTTCAGATATCATAACAAAAGAGGTTGCACGCCGGAAAACCTTTGCGATCATATCGCATCCGGATGCGGGCAAAACCACGCTGACGGAAAAGCTGCTGCTGTACGGCGGCGCGATACGCCTCGCGGGTACGGTCAAAGGGCGCAAGGCGGCCAAGCACGCCGTTTCCGACTGGATGGAGATTGAAAAACAGCGCGGCATCTCGGTGACGTCCAGCGTGATGTTCTTCGATTACAACGGCAGCCGTATCAACATATTGGATACGCCGGGCCATCAGGACTTCTCCGAGGACACCTACCGCACGCTGGCCGCGGCGGACTGCGCCGTCATGCTCATCGACGGGGCCAAGGGCGTGGAGGCGCAGACCAAGAAGCTGTTCCACGTCTGCCGGATGCGCGGCATACCGATATTCACGTTCGTCAACAAGCTGGACCGCTTCTGCAAGAATCCGTTCGAGCTGATGGACGAGATCGAGCAGACGCTGGGCATACGCTCCTGCCCGATGAACTGGCCCATCGGCGAAGACGGCATGTTCATGGGCGTGTTCCACCGCAAGGAGGGGCAAGTGGAGTTGTTCGAGGCGGAGGGCCACGGTTCGCAGATGGTGAAGTCCCAAAGCGTGGCGCTGGACGACCCGGCCTGCCGCGATCTGCTGGGCGATCACCTGTACAACAAGCTGTGCGAGGAGATTGAGCTGCTGGATATCGCGGGCGATGCGTTTGACTATGAGCGCGTGCGCAGCGGCAACCTGACCCCGATGTTCTTCGGCAGCGCGATGACCAACTTCGGCGTGAAGCACTTCCTTGAGGAGTTCATTACCCTTGCGCCATCGCCGGGCAGCAAGAACAGCACCGCGGGGCCCATAGTGCCGGACAGCGAGGGCTTCTCCGGCTTCGTATTCAAAATACAGGCCAACATGGACCCCTCCCACCGCAACCGCATCGCTTTCATCCGCATCTGCTCCGGCCGCTTTGAGACGGGCATGGAGGTGCTGCACGAGCGCACCGGCAAGATGCTGCGCATGTCGCAGCCGCAGCAGTTCTTCGCGCAGGAGAAGACGGCGGTGGAGGAAGCGTACGCGGGCGACATCATCGGCGTGGTGGACACCGGCCTCTTAAAGATCGGCGATACGCTGTGCGAGAGCAAGGAAACTTTCCGGTTCGAGGGCATCCCGATGTTCCCGTCGGAGCACTTCGCGAATGTGCGCACGCCGGACGCAATGCGGCGCAAGCAGTTCCTTCAGGGCATCAACCAGATTGCCGAGGAGGGTGCGATACAGGTGTTCAAGCAGCCCAATCTCGGCGTGGAGACGCTGACCATCGGCGTGGTGGGCGTGCTGCAGTTTGAGGTGCTCACGTACCGTATGAAGTACGAATACGGCGTGGACATCATCATCGAGAACCTGCCTTATACGCTGGCGCGATGGGTGATGGCCAAGACCATCACGAGCCAGATGCTGGGCATCTCCGACAACGCCCGCGTGGTGGAGGACCACCTGCAGCGGCCGGTGATACTGTACAAGAACGACTGGACGCTGCGCCGCGCCGAGGAAACGTGCAAGGACGTGCAGTTTCTGGACATTCCGCCGGCAGTGTAGGCGGAATGCAATATACGAATCAGTTGACGGGCGGGTATGCAACCCCGTCCGTTTGTTTTATAAAGGTATTCCTTTACCATTTATCACTAATCATATTATAATTTACAATAATCCGACCATCAGCAAGGAGCCGCAATGGAACAGGGCCGCCCAGACTTTCGGGTATACAGGGCACATCTTTACCGCCAGTATTTCGGAAGGTCGCTTTCTGTAAAACCCATAACTGGTAAGGATGGTGACTACTACGCAATCCTAAGAAGCACATCTTATAAGCTCTTCTGGCTTGTTACCGTAATATCTGCTTTCGCTTTAACTTTTACGAGCAGGGTACAGTTTGGATACATACCTTTGCTGGCAACTTTGGGGTTGTATATTATAGTTGCGGTAATACGGTACTTTTTTGCAAGCTTTGTGAAGTTAGGAGAACCCGGGCTTACTGCTTATGAAATGTGCAACAATGCATCCAAACGCGACTGCCCCAATTTTAGCGCTTATTTGAAATACGTTTTCATTCCCACAAGGGACCGATATCTGCATCTGATAGAAAACGCAGACGGCTGTGAGTATTACCAGCTTCCGCAAAAGTCTAATCCGGGGTTCTTTTTCTTCTACTCATTAGGTTATTCCGCATCTATGATTGGGTTAAGAATGGGTGTAGGGATTTTCTTGGTTGCCTGGCTTGCGATTGGGGCTCTTTACCTGGCACTGTCCCCTCTGTCCCTTTATTTCTTAAGTTTTAAAAGTACGGAAGATGAGCAGGATTACGCCTTTTTTGCAGACTTCAAGTCTTCCTCCGTATTATACAAGATAGGGAGCGGCACATTGATTGCGGCAGGGATAGCGGTCTTAGTGTTGGGGCTCATGTTTATAACCAAAGGCTCATACGAAAGTGAACAGATTAATAATGCCCCAGTCCCAACAATAGAACAGGCATACGGTGAATCACTTTCTTATGCATCGGAGCGCTTCGAAAAGACAGACCCTATTAGTTTCCACGTTCAATATGATGACATAAACGCCATGAAATCAGGTAAACCCTCCGATTGGCATTTAACGCTTCAGAATACACCCGGGGTGCTCCCGCGTCCGAATGAACACATGGATTTTTATGATAATCGTAATAGTATTAAGATTTATCATGCTACATATGAATTGATAATACCGACGTACAATGCAATGCTTGTGACAAATCCATCTGAAATACTGGATATACTTCAAAGAGAGAACGAGACATTATCGGACTTGGATATCGAATCTGTTGCGATAACCCCTGTAGATTTCGCTTTTCAAAATACATAACCCTGAAGAATGCCGGGTGGACATTGAATGCGCACAGGAATTCATTCGTTATATCGTCAATATTAAGGATCATACGGCACGGCTGGGATAGATCGCGCAAGCGTCGCGGGCGAGAGCAGGCCACCCACAATGTGGATATCCCTTGATAATACCTGGCAATCTCCCATTTCATCGGATTGGTATCTATGTAGTTCCACACCTCAGCGTATTCCCGTTCAATTCGGATGATGTGGTCATGGAAGGAACGCAGCCAGAGTGAAAAGCCCGCCTTCTTCGATAATACACCCTTGAATTGCTTGATGATCCGAGACACCGTAGGGGCGACCTGTGGTCGCCCCCCAGCCCCGCGGTCAATGATGATAATCATATGGACGTGATTAGGCATGACGGTGTATTTATCTATCATCACATGTTTATATATTTCACTGATCCTGGCTAACTTAGCATCAACCATTTTGCCGATTGGAGATAATGCAGGGGGAACCGGCGGGCGACCAAAGGTCGCCCCTACATTCGTGGCTTGCTCCGCCTCCCCTATTTGCCCGAAAACAACAACGGACGGGGATAACCCCGCCCGCTTCTTGTATCGTTCTGCCGCGTTTTACGCGTGCTCCGGCTGCCAGAGCGGCACGCCCTTCACGTACTTCGCCGTGATGTCACCGTTGTCCGAGAGGTGCACAGCGCGCTCCAGACGCTGCGCCAACGTCAGCCGCGTAAGCCCGTTGATGCCGCTGTCATCGATGACCACCGCATCCAGCTCGAAGCCCGGCACAAAGCTGCCCACGCTTCCGAAGAAGCTGCCGCCGCCCTTGGTGGCCATGTAGAACGCCTCCGGCAGCGACAGCGGCGCCGCGTCCTTATCCACAAACACCGAATACAGCTTGGAGGCCTGTATCGCGTCGGAGACGGCGCGGAACATCGATATCGAGAAACCGCCCGCAACGTCGGTACCTAGCCCGACACGCAGCCCCTTCCCCAGCATGCGCCGCACCGGCGCGATGCCGCTGCGCAAGTTGATGTTGGACTCCGGGCAATGCGCCACAGTCACCCCGCTGTCGCGAATAAAGTCCATCTCACCGTCCGACAGGTGGACGCAATGTGCCATGATGGTGGGCTGCTGTCCGAACAGGCCGTAGCGGCGGTACACATGGGCGTACGTCTCGTCCTCAGGATGCAGCTGCTTCACCAGCTCTATCTCGTACAGGTTTTCGGACAGGTGAGACTGGACGGGAACGCCGTAACGCTCGGCCAGATTGCCCAGCTGCCCCATCAGCTCCGGTGTGCATGTGGGCACGAAGCGGGGCGTGATGACCGGCTTCGTGTTCTTGAACACATGCTGAGTTTGGCGTATCCACGCTTCCGTATCAGCCACCGAGTCATCCGTTGTCTCCACCAGCGTGCAGGCGCAGTTGCGGTCCATGTTGACCTTACCCACATACGTAGCGAGGCCGGACTCCTCCAGCATACGCATCAGCATATCCGCCGCCGGTGCGTGCACCGTCGCGTAGACGGAGGCGCGCGTGGTCACGCCGGATCTCAAGGCCGCGCAAAAAGCACCGTAGGCTGCCGCCGCATATTCCAGATCGGCATAGCGCGATTCTTCAGGAAATGCGTATTTATCCAGCCACGGGATGAGTTCCAAATCCATGCCCATGCCGCGCACGGCAAACTGCGGCGCGTGCAGATGCATGTCGGCCAGCCCCGGTATGATCAGGCTGTCACCGTAGTCCGTCACGTGTAAGCCCGCGTACCGCTCCGGCAGCTGCGCGTACACGCCCGTCACCACACCGCCTTCGCTGACGACATAGCCGTTTTCCAGCGCCGTCAGTTCGTGCGGCGTTTGTGTATATATGATGTTTCCTTTGAGTATCAGTGTTTTATTGATTGACATTTCCGTTACCTTACCCCTGGTTTGGCGGCGCTGCCGTTATTCAGACGGCATCTCCTTGCCCAAGCGCTTATACATCGTCTTCCTGACAGCGCGCAGTATGTTCTCGTAGCCGGTACAGCGGCACAGATGGCCGCTCATCAGCTTGCGCAGCTCGTCGTCGGTGTGCTCCTTGCCGCTCTCCAGTATCTCGATGGCGGACATGATAAAGCCGGGCGTGCAGAAGCCGCACTGCACAGCGGCTTCGTCGATGAACGCCTGCTGTATGTCACTCAGCTCGCCGTTCGGGCCCAGCAGGCTTTCCAGTGTGCGCACCTTCTTGCCCCGCACCCACACCGCGAGATAGATACAGGAATTGTAACACTCGCCGTCGATGATCACGTTGCACGCGCCGCACTCCCCCACCTCGCAGCCCTTCTTCACGGAGGTCATGCGAAAATCGTTGCGCAGCAGATCCGTCAGCGACGCACGCGCGTCCGCCATAACGGCCACATCCTTGCCGTTCAGGTTAAATTCGATGATACGATGCTGATCCTTCATTCCAGCTCACCTCCGCAGCGTTTTACCGATTCGGCGAGCGCGCGCTTCGCCAGTTCCACGGCGATCTGCTGACGCAGCGCCTTGGACGCGCGCCACGAATCGCGCGGTTTGATATCCTGCAGCACCGCATTGCCGAACGCTTTTACCGTAGCTTCAGACACCGGCTGGCCGTTTGCCGCGGCTTCCGCAGTCGTCGCGCGCAGGGGCACCGGCCCTGCCACTCCATAAGCGATGCGCACGCGCTCAAACATCTTCTTGTCCGGTGACAGGCGCACGTTGACGGAGCAGCCCAGCGTGGCGATGTCCATCGCGTTGCGCATGGCGTACTTCATATAGCTCCCCACCGTGTTCTCGTAGCTTTCCTTGGGTATGATGAGCGCTGTCTGCAGCTCGTCGGGTCGGATGTCCACCTTGCCCGCCTTGATGTAGAACTCTTCAATAGGAATGCGCCGTACGCCCTCCGACCCCGTCAGCTCCACCAGCGCATCCCACGCAAACAGCGTGGATGCCGAGTCCGCCGAGGTTACGCCGTTGCAGGTGTTGCCGCCGATGGTGGCGATGTTGCGTATCTGCGGACCGCCCACCTGATCCACCGCCTCGCCCAGCACATTGATATACTTCTGTATGATCGGGCTTTTGGTGACATGCGAAAAGCTGGTGAGCGAACCGATGCGGATCGCCCCGTCCCCGTCGATGGAGACACCGCGCATCTCGTCGAGCATGAATATGGAGATCAGCTCCACGCCCGCGCGTTTGCCCTCGCGCATCTGTATCAGCACGTCGGAGCCCCCCGCGATTACATGGGCGTCCGGGTGCTCCACCCGCAGGCGGATGGCATCCGCTACGCTCTGCGCCTCGTACAATTCCTTCATATCAAACATAGCTGTTATTCCTCCTCTTTTGAGGGATCGTCGATGAGCCCTTCCTCGGTGAACCGCTGGAACAGTACGTGCGGGTTCAGCGGCAGCTTGTCGACCGCCACGCCGGTGGCGTTTAGTATCGCGTTGCGTATCGCAGGCGCGACGGGTGTGGCCGGCGGTTCGCCCAGTGCCTTGGTGCCGAACGGGTTGGTGGGCTCCGGGTTTTCCACGAACTGCGCCTCCAGATGCGGGTGATCCAGCATTGTGCACAGCTTGTAGTCCAGCAGGTTGTTGTTGAGCGGTTTGCCTGTCTTGGGGTCGTACAGCAGCTGCTCGGAGAGGCCGTAGCCGATGCCCATCGACATGCCGCCGTGCACCTGCGCCTCAGCCAGCGCCGGGTTGATCAAATTGCCGCAGTCATGCACGTTCACTATTTTCTTCAGCGTGGCCTTGCACAGCGGAATATCCACCTCCACCTCCGCGATGCAGCAGCCGAAGCTGTACGCGTTGTTGGTGATATGGTAACTGGATTCGGCGGTGATGTGGTCGCTCTTCTTCATGCTGTAGATCACCTCGGTCGCCAGCTCCTCCAGCGACATCAGCACACGCCCGTCCGTCTTGCGGACGATATTGCTGTCGATCACATCCAGATTCGATTCCGTCACACGGGTCAGCTCGCTTGCGTGCTTTATAATCTTCTCCTTGAGTATCTGCCCCGTCTGCGTGATGGAGAAGCCGCACACGTAGGTCTGTCGCGATGCGTATGCGCCAAGGCCATAAGGCGACACGTCCGTATCCTGACAGGACACCACGTGCACATCGTTGTAATCCTTGAGGCCCACCACGTCTGCCGCCATCTGCGCGAAAACGGTGTCGGCACCCTGCCCGATCTCCGTTTCACCCACCTGCAGCTGCATCGATCCGTCCTCATTCAGCACCATGCGGCAGGAGGAGTGCTCCAGCGCGATGGGCCACACCGCCGTGTTATACCAGAAGCACGAGATGCCGATGCCTTTGCGGATGGGACCCGTCTGGTTCTTGTATTCCTCAAACTTATTACGGTAATCCATGTACTCGATCGCCTTGTCGAGGCACTGGTTGTAGGTATCATCGTAGTTCTCGTTCTTGGAGAAATTGTCCTTATAGCCCTGCGGCATCAGGTTCTTGCGGCGGAACGCTTCCGGGTCCATCCCGAGCACCTTGCACACGTCGTCCGTGTGGCTCTCCACCGCGAACATCGCCTGCGGTATGCCATAGCCGCGCATCGCTCCTGCGGATGATTTGTTGGTATACACGGTATACGCATCGCCCTGCACATTGGGGCAGGGATACATCTGCGGGAACGCGCCCATGCCCTTGGCGACTACCGAGTGGCCGTGAGACGCGTACGCGCCCTGATCCGAGAAGGCTTCCAGCTTGCGCGCGACATAGGTGCCGTCCGGACGCACCCACGAAACGATGTGTGAGCGTATGGCGTGGCGGGTGCGGTTGCTGACGAACGTATCCTCACGAGGCACGTCAATCTTCACCAGCCGTCCGCCCAGCTGCTGTGAGATGTACGCCACCAGCGGTTCCAGCAGCGTATCCTGCTTGTTGCCGAAGCCGCCGCCGATGTAGGGCTTCACGATGCGAACCTTGCCCCACGGTATGCCCAGCGCCTGCCCCACCGTCCGGCGGACGATGTGCGGTATCTGCGTGGACGCGACCACAACGATGCGGTCGCCCTCGCCGTAAGCGTACGCGATAAAGTTCTCGAGGTGGCAGTGCTGAACCACCTGCGTGTCGTACCATTTGTCCACGCAGATGAGCCCCGGCTCCTTGATAGCCTCATCGTAATTGCCAATGTTGATGGACGTATGCTTGAGCACGTTGTTTGGGTATTCATCGTGCAGCTGCGGCATGCCGTCTTTCATTGCCTCCTGCGGGTCCAGCACGAAGGGCATCTCCTCGTATTCCACCTTGACGGCGCGGGCCGCCTGTGCCGCGGCCACCTCGTTCTCCGCCACCACCGCAGCCACGTCGTCGCCGTAATAGCGCACATGGCGGTTGAGGAGCAGCCGATCGGCCACGTCCTGATGTCCGGGGTCGGTAGACCAAGGATGCCCCGCGGTGGGGAACTGAATATCCGGCACGTCAAAGCACGTGAATATCTTCACGACGCCGGGCACCTTCTCCGCCTCAGACACATCGATGGATTTCACATACCCATGCGCGATGGTGGACCGAACGACAACGGCAATCAGCGCGCTCTTGTCGCACAGATCGTCGGTGTATTTGGCGCGTCCGGTTGCTTTATCGAGCGCATCGACTCTCTCGACACTTTTTCCTACCTGACTCACAACGCATTCCCCCTTTTCGCATTGTCTTATACAATGTCGTCTATTGATAACCAAACATAATTCCGCTCGTTAATTCATTGGAAGCCCCAGCCGCAGATGTAGTATGGCTTCCAGCACGCCGCCCCCGATGGCCCGCGCCTTCTCGGAGACGGTGTAGCAGTATTCCTTCTTGTCCCGCGGGTCCACGTCGCCGATCTTCATCCCCGGCTTCACACGAACGCCGGATTGTATCATGCCCCGCAGCACCCCGGTCAGCGGTGCGTATACCGGCACACCTCCCGCGCACGCCAGCTCCTGCCCCTGCGCCACATGATCCCCGATGTCTGCCGCTGTGGTGATGACGCCCGCAGCGGGCGCGCGCACGATGCGTTCGCTGGTGTAGCCCGCGATGCTGCCCGGTGTGCCCGTGTTGGGTTCCGCCGCCCCGTCGTAGAACACCCGCCCGAGGTTGTGCCCCCGGTTGGTCTCCACCACGGCGTGCACGTCCCGCCCGGCAAAGAAGCCGGGGCCGAGGCCGACCACGATGCGCGCCATGTCCCTCGATGTGCCAAGGTTGCGCTTGGCCAGTATCGCATCCACCAGCGCTTCGGGTTTTAGCTCCTCCAGCGAAGTGCAATCAGGGTCCACCAGCACAGGTATCTTGTTTTCCAGCAGCAACCTTTCACACTCGCTGACGGATGCCGCTTTTACGGCAGTCAGCCCTTCCACAGCGGCCTCGCCGCCGAAAACGGCCTGCGCGAACGCCACCGTCCGCCGAATTACCGTGGGCTGCGCGGTCTCCAGCACCACGACGCGAAAGCCGCAGTTGACGAGCCGCGACACCGTTCCTGTTGCGAGGTCTCCGCCGCCCCGCACAACCACCAGATTTTCCGTCATGCGACACACTTCCTTCACCATCGATGCTGCCCGCTGATCCGGGAATGTTCCGCCGCTCATTAAAGCAAAAGAGACGGTTAGAATACAAAAGCCCCGGACCCGCAAGAGATACACCTTGAGCAACGGGAGCAGCCGGGCCGGTTTACCCGGCGCACAGCGCCATTGCTCAACATGTATCTCTTGTAGCCTAGGGCAATTTACGGTCGCCTGTAGAAACGTCCATACCGATTAATGAACTTATACAAGAGCACCTTTGGCCGCGAACGTGACGCTCGCCATGTCGGCAGCCAATACCTGTTTTGTTGTACATTAATCATATCAATTTGCACATCTAATGTCAAGTTGATTCAAGGTGCGGGCACGTCTGAAATGCCTTTAACAGCAAATATTTTTTGTGCTATAATCTTTTTATTACAACGCCTGTACGAACCGGACGAAAGGGATGCAAACGATGAACGCGATCGCGGACACTTTATCGAAAACAAAGCTTTTCGGCGGCATCAGCCGGGTCGATATCGGCGCGTTGTGCCCGTTGCTTGGCTTGCAGCAAAAGCATTGCGCAAAAGGCGCGGTGCTGATCGGCGCGGATACCGTCGTCGATTTCGCGGGCGTCGTGGTCGAAGGCGAGCTCAACACCTTCAAGCCGGACACGGACGGCCGTCTGAACCTGATCCGCAAGATACGAGCCTCTGAGCTGTTCGGCCTCGACATCGCCAGCACGCCCAGCCGTTTAAGCCCGCTCGTCACCGTGTGCGCCACCGACGCGGAGATCATCACGTTCCCCTACGCGCGCATTGCGGAGCCAGGCCCCATCCCCGACCATCTGCGCTGCATGATGCTGAAAAACATACTGGAGCTGACCGCCAACGAGAACATGCGCCAGCTCTACAAGATCGACATACTGTCCCGCAAGGGCCTGCGTGAGCGCATACTGCTGTACCTCACATTGCAGGCTCGCCGTAAGAAGACCCTCGATCTCATCATTCCGTTTAACCGCGAGGAGTTCGCCGCCTACCTGTGTGTAGACCGCAGCGCTCTGTCCCGCGAGCTGGGCCGCATGCAGGATGAAGGGTTGATCACGTTCGACAAGAACCGCTTCCGCCTGATGTCCGGCATCCAAGACTAGCGGGCACACTCGCCGTCGTCGCCGCGCAGTATCGCAAGGCCGTGCGACACCGCGTCCAATATCACGGCGAGGCTCTCCCTCACCGCCTTGGGGCTGCCCGGCAGGTTGATGATGAGCGTGCGCTCACGTATCACAGATACGCCGCGGCTCAGCATGGCACGGTTGGTGATGTGCATGCTTTGTGCCCTTATCGCCTCGCTGATGCCCGGCACAAGCCGGTGCGCCACCGACAGCGTGGCTTCCGGCGTCACATCGCGCGGCGACAAACCCGTTCCGCCCGTCGTGAACACTACATCGCAGACATCCCCGTCCGCCAGCCGAATCAGTTCCGCGGCCAGCAGCTCCTGATCGTCAGGCAGCACGCAACAGCTCGCAACGACGTAGCCGTTCTCCCGCAATATATCCTTCAACGTTTCGCCGCTTAAGTCCTCACGCTGTCCCGCCGCGCCCTTGTCGCTGGCGGTGATGATGCCTGCCCGATAAACCTTATGCGACATGCATTTCATCCCCCACGGTTATCACGCCGCCGCTCAGCACGCGCGCGAACACGCCCTCCCGCGGCATGATGCAGTCGCCCACCTGACGGTATATCTCGCAGTGCGCGTGGCACTCCTTGCCGATCTGCGTGATCTCCAGTCGCACATCGCCGCACAAGAGCTGTGTGCCCACCGGCAGCGCCCGAAAGTCGATGCCCTCCACCAGCAGGTTCTCGCCGAACGCGCCGTCGTCCACCGCCGCTCCCGTCGCGCGGAACGCTTCCACCTTGTCGTAAGACAGCAGGCTCACCTGACGGTGCCAATTGCCCGCGTGCGCATCGTCCTTCAAACCGTGATTTTCCACCAGCTCGCATGTGCCCACGTTGGTCTTCTTCGTACCCTTCTTCTCGCTGATGCAAATCGCTTTCACTATACCCATATCATCCGCCTATCTGAACCATTTTGCGCTGTTCCGTCGCCGTGCCGTCACAGAAATTATGCCGCAGCGGCTTGGCGGTAATCGCCGCCGCCAGCGCGTCCCTGAGCGCGTCATCCGATACGCCCGACCGCAGCAGCGCTTTTAAGTCGGTGCCGTCCTCGTAGCACAGGCAGGCTTTCAACATACCGTCCGCCGTCAGACGCACGCGGTTGCAGTCGCCGCAGAATGCATGTGATATCGCGCTGATGAAGCCCACGCTGCCTTTGAACCCCGTGAATTCATAGTATTCCGCGGGGCCGCTGCCGTGGATGCGCGCCGACTTCACCGGTTCTCCGAACGCCTGTGTCAGCACGTTAAGCACTTCCTTGTTGTCCACCGACATGTAATCCTGCCCCAGCCCGATGGGCATCATTTCGATAAAGCGAACGTCCAGCGCATTATCCCGCGCCAGTTCCGCCAGCCGTACCCAGTCGCCGCCGTTGTAGGCTTGCATCGGCACGCAGTTGAGCTTGGTCTTAAAGCCTAGTTCCAGCGCCTTATCGATGCCCGCCATCACGGCATCCCACGCGTCCATCCGCGTCAGCCGTGCAAAGCTGTCCGCGTCCAGGCAGTCCAGACTGAAGTTCACCGCGTCCAGCCCGGCACCCTTCAAAGCCTCCGCCATCGCGGCGAACAGCACGCCGTTGGTGGTCATCGCGACTGATTCGACACCCGCCGTTTGCTTCACCATGCGGACGAAATCCACGATGCCCTTACGCACCAGCGGCTCACCCCCGGTGATTCGGTATTTCTTTATGCCCAGCGCCACGCCCGCTTTCACGACGCGCAGCAGCTCCTCATAGCGCAGTATATCGTCGTGCCCGACGCACGCCACGCCCTCGGGCGGCATGCAGTAAACGCACCGCAGGTTGCAGCGGTCCGTGACGGATAGGCGCATATAGTCGATTGTCCGGCCAAAACTGTCCTGCATGGCGTTACCTCATCAGTATGATATGATCCTCCGGCAAGCGCAGATACAGCGTCTCCGGAGCACCCATTGCGTCCCATTTTTCCTTGCTGAGCTCGCAGCGCAGATAGGCCCAGTCCTTGTCTTCCCCACCCTGCACATGCGCGATCACGATGATGGAGAACATGTCCTCGATCACCCGCGTCACGCGTGTCTCAATCACGTTGCGTCCGCCGCCGCTGTGTGACAGCTCAAAGCAGTGCGCGCGGAAGCCGATGTACCGGATGTCGTCCGGTACCGGTTTTGACACTGCAAGCTCCGCGTTCCAGTCTGTCGCGAGCAGCGTCTCCGGCCCCGTCTTCACCGCCGCTGAGAAGTTCTTGCAGCCGGACAGCAACGCCGTGGACAGCGTCTGCGGCTTGGTGAACAAGTCCTTCTTGTCCAGCACTTCGATGGTGGCGCCGTCCTCCATCACCGCCACGCGGTCACACAGGCGGTATACCTCGTCGCGGTTGTGGGAGACGAACAGTATCGTACCGCCGAAGCTTTCCTGCACTTTGAGTATCTCCAGCTCCAGCTGCCATTTGAGAAAGCTGTCCAGCGCGGACAGCGGTTCGTCCATCATCAGCAGTGACGGTTCGCTCGCCAGCATCCTCGCCAGCGCCACCCGCTGCTGCTGCCCGCCCGAGAGCTGATGCGGGTAATGCCGCTCCAGCCCCTCCAGATAAAAAGCCCCTATCTTGTCGCGGACAGCCTTGACTTTATCACGGCTCTTGGGTATGCCGCAGGCAATGTTCTGCTCCACCGTCATGTTGGGGAACAGCGCACAGTTCTGAAACAGGTAGCCCGTGTTGCGGCTGCGCGCCGGCAGGTTGATGCGCTGGCCGCTGTCGAACAGCACCCGTCCGTTCAGCACGATGCGCCCGCTGTCCGGCGTCTCGATGCCCGCGATGCACTTGAGTGTCATGCTCTTGCCGCAGCCGGACGCGCCGAGTATGGCCAGCGTTTCGTCCTGTGCCTCGAAGCGGCTCCTCAGATGGAAACCGCCTGCGCGCTTCTCGATATCCACGCTCAGCGCCATCTTGTCACCGCCCCCTTCCTCGAGCGAAACGAGCGGTTTGAGAACCAGTTCATCAGCAGTATGGTGGCGAACGAGATGCCCACGATAATGAACATCCAGCGGTAGGCCAGCTCCCAGTTGCCCGCCTGCACCGCTGTGTATATCGCGACGGACACCGTCTGCGTTTTGCCGGGAATGTTGCCCGCCAGCATGATGGTTGCGCCGAACTCGCCGAGCGCCCGCGCAAACGCCAGCACCGCGCCTGCCAGTATGCCGGGCAGGGAGTTCGGTATCATTACGCGCCAAAACAGCTTGGGCTCGGACATGCCCAGCGTGCGTGCTGCGGAGAGGAGGTTCTCGTCCAGCTGCTCGAAAGCGCCGCGCACCGTGCGGAACATCAGCGGAAACGCCACCACCGCGGATGCGATCACCGCGCCCGTCCATGTGAACACCACCGGCACGCCGATGCTGCTTAAGAATTGCCCGATGAAACCGTTCCTGCCGAATATCACCAGCAGGAAGAAACCGACCATGGTGGGCGGCAGCACCAAAGGCAGCGTGAACAGACCGTCCACGATGCCCTTCCCGCGCTTAAGCTTCGCGGTCAGCCAGGCCGCGAGCACTCCCAGTATGAATGTCACAAGAGTCGCCAGAAACGCGACCCGCAGTGACAGCCAAAGCGGCGAATAATCCATTCAATCCCCTCTACAGCTTACTTAAGCCATTACAAAACCGTACTTCTCAAACAGCGCCGCGATATCCGGCGTTTTCAGAAAATCAATGAACTCCTGCGCCTCTTCCGCATGGCCTGTCGCTTTGAGTATCGCGACCGGATAGATGATTCTTGTTACGCTGTCCGCCGGGGCTTCGCAGACCACCTTCACCTTATCCGTGGTGGCCGCATCGGTGGCATACACGATGCCCGCTTCCACTTCGCCGTTCTCCACCCATGTCAGCACCTGTCGCACGTCAGTGCCGAGGTTGGCTTTAGCCAGCACCGCATCTTTGATGCCCAGCGACGTCAGCACCTCTTCGGCATACTGCCCCGCTGGAACGCTCGCCGGATCGCCAATGGCCACTGTCTTCACATCCACCTTCGTGAGATCTTGAAAGCTGGTGAGTCCCAAATCGGAATCCGCAGGAACGATCATAACAACCTTGTTCGCCAGCAGATTCGTGCGGGAGCCGTCCAGCAGCAGTGCGCCTTCTTCCAGCGCGTCCATCTGCTTCTGCGCCGCCGACATAAATATGTCCACCGGAGCGCCCTGTTCGACCTGCGTCTGCAGCGCGCCCGACGCGCCGTAGGTGAACGTCAGCGTCACATTCGGGGCTTCGGCTCTGTACAATTCCGTGATCTTCACCGTCACCTCCGTCAGGCTGGCCGCCGCCGCGATCATCAGCTCCACCGGCTCCGCCGTAGGCGTCGGGTCGTCCGTCGTGTCGGGCTTGGCAGACTCTTCGGTTGCAACCGGCTTCTCGGAGGGATCGGGCGTCTGTGTGCCGCAGCCGACCAGTGCCAGCGCCATGCACAGAGCCAGCACAATTCCAAACATCTTCATAAGAATCCTCTTTCTGCGCGTGACCTTTGTCATCCCGAGCATTGCGAGGGATCCCATGTAAGCGCACTTCAGAAGGGGATTCACCTGTGCCCAGAATGGAGTATCGCAAACTGCGCATGACTTGCGTATCTTTTTATAAACACGGAAAATGCCAAATGCATTTTCCTGGTGGAAATCTTAAGGGGCACGCCCCTTAAGCGGAGGTGTGGAGGCAAAGCCTCCACGGTCTTAAGACATTTATCAACGCGCCTGATATAAGCCGCTCTTGCCGCCGGACTTCTCCAGCAGGCGGATATTTGAGATCACCATGCCCTTGTCCAGCGCCTTGCACATATCGTATATCGTGAGCAGCGCGACGGACACCCCCGTCATCGCTTCCATCTCCACGCCCGTCCTGCCGGACAGCTTCGCGGTGCAGACCGCTTCCACCGTCAGCGTTTCGGGGCGCAGCGTAAAATCCACCTTCACGCTGGTCAGCATCAGCGGATGGCACAGCGGTATCAGCTCCGCCGTGCGCTTGGCTGCCATGATGCCCGCCACGCGCGCCACCCCCAGCACGTCTCCCTTTTCCACAGTTCCGTGCTGTATCGCGGCAAAAGCCGCCTCATTCATGCGGATGCCGCCCGTGGCCACCGCGGTGCGCTGCGTCTCCGCCTTATCCGTCACATCCACCATTGCCGCGTTGCCGCTCTCATCAAAATGCGTCAGCTTGCCGTCCATCAGCGCCTCCTCACTTGCCGAACCCGCAGTTCGGATAGGTGCAGACCTCGCAGTTCAGGCAGAGGCCGCCCTCGCCCAGCGTCGTCAAATCCTGTGCGGTCAGCCGCTCGCCCGCCATGATGCGCGGCAGCACGAGGTCGAATATCGTTCGTTTGGCATACATCACGCAGCCGGGCAGCCCCAGTATCGGTATCGTTCTGCCGCCGTCCTCGAAGTAGGCCAGCAGGAACATCGCGCCGGGCAGCACGGGCGCGCCGTATGTCACCAGCTTGGTTCCAGTGTTCTTGATAGCGGTGGGCGTCGTGTCGTCCGGGTCCACGCTCATGCCGCCGGTGCAGACAATGAGGTCCGCACCGTTGTCGATGTGCTGCCGGATGGCATCCGTGATGCGCTCCGCACTGTCGTCCATGTACGTTCTGCCCAGAATGTCCACGTCGTATTCCGACAGCTTGGCTTCGATCACCGGCCCGAACGCGTCAGGGATGCGCTTGTGGTATACCTCGTTACCCGTGATCACCAGCCCCGCCGTCCTGTGTATGAAAGGCAGCAATTGCAGTATGGGCGTATCGCCCGCCGCTGCTGCCGCTTGGTCCATCTTCTGCTGCGCGATCACCAGCGGTATCACGCGCATGCCCGCGAGTTTATCGCCTTGCTTCACCGGCTTGTTGCCGTGGCGCGTCGCGATGATGATCTCGCCCAGCGCGTTGACACGGTTCAGCCGCTGCGTATCTGCCTTGAACAGCCCGTCTATGCCGGCTGTGAGCTCGATCTTTCCTTCGCAGGGTGCCGACGACACCATGTTGTCATTCTGGCAGATGCGGCGCAGCAGCTCCGCCGCGTCGTTCTCGTGCAGCATGCCCGCCTGCTTCTCCCACACGTACAGGTGGTCCTTCCCCAGCGACAGCAGCACGGGGATGTCCGCCTCCGTTACGATATGCCCCTTGCGGAACGCGACGCCTTTTTTGACGTCCTTAATGATCTGCGTGATGTCGTGGCAGAGCACGTGCCCCACCGCCTCCGTCGTCTTTATCAGCTTCATGAATGGCTCCCTTGCCGGATGTATCCTTGAGTTTGCATCTAAATCTGATTAGTTATTGCCTTAATTGTGATTGTTATTCTACCATCTGGCGCGCGATAAGTATGTTGCTATGGCAACGTTATATGGGGAATATAAAAGCCGCTCATGGTTTCATGAACGGCGAATAAATATGTCACAGAGCTGCGGGAGGGGATGGAACCCCTCCCCTACGAGAAAGAAACTGTATCGACTGTAGGGGCGGGTCTCCGCGACCGCCCGTGACGGTGTCACAATGCATACCTGCAGCGCATATAGGATTATCGCCTCTTACAGTTGTTAATTAAAATTTGATTTCTATTATTTTGTTTCAAGTTTTTTCAATGCTGATCTTGCATATTTTCTAAGGCAACACCGCAGAATTAACTATTTCACACCGTGGACGCAAACGAACTCCACAAAAGTATATAGTTTGTGGAAAACTTGGTCGCACGAGAATCCCTATCAAGCCGACAGGCAGGGTCTGT
>JAEZHF010000057.1 GCA_023416745.1 Bacillota bacterium | reverse complement strand
ACATCAAAAATCATTTGAGCCCCTGACGTACCTACCTCTAAATTTCCTCCTGAAACATAAGAACCATCAACATAATCTTTTGTAACCAACTCAGTTAAAATGGTTTGTGGTGAATTCCCTGGTAATTTTCCAAACTCTGCATAATAACGATTAATTTGCCTTTGAATAGCTTTAATAGAACTAATGTCTGTGGTTATTTTAGCTTTTTCAGTAGTTCTTGAAAATTGTGGTACTAGCATAGCACCTATAATCCCCATAATGGTAACTACAATAATTATTTCTACCATGGTAAAGCCTAACTCTCCACCTAATTTTTTCATATTTCACCCCATTATATACTCTCTACAATGCTTTATATTTAACTGCTATTTTGCCAGTAGCAATATAAACTGTGATGTCAGCTTGTTGCTTAATACCCTGATGTATGATACTAATCGTTCCTGTTTTAGGTGAAGCCATTGAACCTCTAAATATTAAATGCTTTCCTGTAATATTATCAGGGATACTCATCCCTTTACTTAAATAAATTGTGTAAATTGGCTTTTCTACCCCTCGCCTTATCAGTACTCTATTTGAAAAACAATAAAGATTATATTGTTTTCCTGTTTTCACAGCCGCCTGCCTTACATAAATAAGTCCCTCTTCAACTTGACGAACTGCTGTTTTAAATTGCACATTTTGAACCCATTTAGTACTGATATTGATTGAGCTTAACACAATGCCTAATAACGCTATAACAACAATTACTTCTATTAATGTGTATCCCCTTTGTTCCATAAAACTATTCCTCCATCTTAAAACATATATTTTTAAGATGATGGACAAGGATTCCTTTATTTATTCATGCTTTTTAAGTAGTTTTGATAGCTTTCAATAATTTTTCTCTCGAGACCACGCTTAATCTTTGTTTTCCACTCATCCTTATTACTTATTGGTTGAACTAGGATGGTTCTAATACCAACCTTATTCCCTCCATATACATCTGTGAATACTTGATCACCCACAATAATAGTTTCTTCTTTAGTGCATTGCATAAGGCTAATCGCCTTTTTGAAATTTTTAGTTAATGGCTTTCGAGATTGATGGAGGGCAAATACTCTCAACTTTTCATTAAATTTTACTACCCTATCTTTGGTATTATTAGAAACAAGGGTAATTTTAAAACCAGCTGCTTGTATCTCCTCAAATAGTTGTATAATCTCTTGATTTGGCTCAATCTCATCATATGGAACTAGGGTATTATCTATGTCAAAGATAATACCCTTAATTCCCTGTTCCTTAAGTTCTTGTAAATTCAAATCATAAACGGACTTAATGTAGACCGCTGGATATAATTTCTTAATCATCTATCGCCTCTTCTAAGTTATTTTCTAGTTCTTATTCGTTAATCGTATTAGCGGCTTCATTAGATGTCCCGTCAGTTGCTCCTGTAGATAGATTAATAGATTTTGCTACATTAATAGGATTAGTTTGATTATCTTCTTTAGTCTCAGTAATAAGCTCTTCAACACTCATATTAACACTTTTAGCTGCTTCTGCTAAGGCATCCTTATCCACATTAAACTCCTGTGCTAGCTTGATTAATGTTTCTTCCTTAGTGCCATAAGTATATTCATATTTATCTGATTCTTTTGCACTCATGAACTGAAGGAACTCAATCGAATCATTTTCCATGCCTACATAATACTTATAGCTATAATATACTACCTGATTATTATTATGTAAAGCCTCTACTGGAACAGTTATTACAAAACGTGGTTGATACATGGTACTGTAAATACTTGGTGTCACTTTGATGCCACTTTCATCAACCGTTAATACTGCAATTTCATCTTTATATGGATTCATTTCCATAGGATAAGCTTCTTTATAACTCTCATCTAAGACATTAAATTTATTTTGGAAACCTAATTCCTCAAAGACCTTTTTAAACGTTTCTGCGTTAGTATGATATGCCGTATTTAAATACTCATATACACTCTTTGGTTGCTGAAATAGGGTAACAAATAATCTATTCATTAATGCAACCTCAGCTTTACTTGCTTCAGCTTGATAAGCTACTCGATTAATATATTGACCATCTAGTACTTGATTTTTATCTGCAGTTGCTACTCCCCAGTCACTAGCCGTCTTAATACTTTCTACTTTTAGGTCTTTTTGATCTACTACTGTTACCCAAAAGTTTTGCTGAATTTTCACCTCATCTGTAGATTGATTGCTAGAATACATATAGTTCTCACCTACAAATTGGGCTAGGTCAACACCTTCAATATTTAATGGTGTAGTACCCTCCCCTTGCTTCTTAACAAAATACCCTTCTGTCTTACCCCAAGTATATTGATTTGCAAACTCAACTACCGGATAGCATTTATTAGCAGTTATAACTGCCACCTCATAAACCGTACTATCTCCTAAATTTCTAGTTGACTTAATTTCGATTTTATCTACTTCACCTTTACCACTTACAATGTAATTATTAATTAATACAAATTTAGGTAAATTAATTTGGTCATGAAGGTATTGAATCTTTAATCTATTCTTCAAACTATCTGATAAATAACTTCCTAACTTATCACCTATTAGTTTCTGATATTCATTTTTCAAATTGTTCCAATAACCTTCATCTGTTGTGGCACGTTGTTGATTAAGTATCATTAATTCACTATCTGTAAATGAGAAGTAGTCTTCGAAAAAGTTTTGAAAATCTTTTTCTACAAACTTATGCACCTCTTCTTGCTTAGCAATGTCTGTAACTACTTCTTGAGTAGGTTGCTCCACGGGGGCTTTTGCCTCATTTCCACATCCAACACATAAAGTCATTAAAACGACAAAGCTAATGCTTCCTAATTTCTTCATCCTTTACTCCCCTTTCCTATCTACTTACTGTGTTTTCTTTAGCGACTTAACTGCCACTTCAATGCCTTCAGTATTCACTTCCAAAATAGACTTGTCTGAGTACTTTAATATGCTTTTAGCATTTCTATTTTGTTTTTTAGTAATATTTGAAAGAGCCTCCTCGCTATAGTCTGTTATATATAACATATCTAATATTTTTCTATAAAGCTCATGATCTTTTGCTACAACCGTCATAAGTGTCTGAGCATCCTCGTTAGCCGGATTGCTACTATCATTGGTAAGTGTCACTGTACCACTTTTAATAATAAGTCCCGCGTGATTTCCAGTAAAAATAGCTTTTCTATCCTCTGAACCTGGATTTGGCATACTTTCAGGTCCTCCAATAATAACTGTTCCATTGATAGTTAAGTCTCCTTCTATTTCAACTGGACCCTGACTAATAATAATACCTTTAAATTGGTTTCTTGTAGAATCGCTTGCTTTAATCGTTAATTTATTAGTTTCTCCTTTATTAATAATAATACTTGGGTATGCCTGATGAGTCAATGTACCTTCTGCCACATAAAACTTAGAAATATCTACTTCTCCACCATTTTTAATACAGATAGGGGTTTCATAACTCCACTCCATATTAATATCAGATAACGTAGTTGGTAATAGGTTAGTTAATTCACTAGCCTTTAGAGCTGTATCAAAAGTCTCTCTTTCTACTAGGCCACTTGAATAAAAACCTTTATAAAAAGCTGAACGCATAATAGTCATATAGCCACGTAGCCCATGAAAATTATCAGCAGGAAGATTAGTTGATATATTTTTAAATACCTTCTCATTATCTCCTTTATAACAATTCACCAAATCTCCCATTATAGCTTCAACCTCTGTAATGTCACCACACGTGGTTAATGATCCAAAATTAGTAGAACTACCACCTTGATAAAAGAACCTTACTGCGTTTGATTGATTACCTAGTCCACCTGTACATGCTCTTCCTATAGCAACAGCACTTGTGTTAATATCTATTGCTGACACTTTTGCCGCTGCAAAGGTATTAGCTAGGTCTGTTTTAATCTTTTCACCTGAAATCAATGAGTAAAAAGGTGAAGTAGATAATAAGTAATTCTGATTATTCGGATTAATATCTACATCTTCAAAGGAAGCATAACCTTCAAAGGAAGCTATACCATCAAATGGTTCTCCTATACTTTCCCATAATTTAAGAGGTTTTTTGTCACTTGCCAATGTAATATAAGGTTGACCCGCTACATACATACAACTTGCAATAATCTGACTATCTGGACCTTGTGAAAATATGCCACTACTTTGATTTGGATCAATAACAAGCATAGGGTCTGCCCCCCCATTCACCCCAAAGATGGCACCAGTTACTGCTATTGTTCCTCCATTTACCCAGCGGTCAATCATCACATCATTATCAACCATAATATTACCACCTACTGTAATGCTAGCATTTTGAACTTGTTTAGCTGTTGCAAAAGGGGATTGATTAGCAGAGTCTTTATAAAAATCATCCACAATGCCGACAGTGTAAGCTATAACATCTCCAGTAACATGGATTGTTCCTCCAGCAGCATAAGTACTTTCTCCCCATCCACTGCTGGCTAATACATTATTAGTCGTGTAAAGATTCCCATTAACTGTAATATTCCCCCCATTAACGGCAATAACACCTCCATTTTGATCATGTTCTGGATATTGGTTATTAGACGCTCCAAATGCAGCAATATTTTGAGGACCACTTACACGCATATCTCCATTAATAATTAATTCTCCACTACCACTCACAACTACATCAGAAAATGAAAGTAGGGCACTATTAAGTAACTCTGGTACAGCTGTGGTTGATCTATATTCATACTTCTCATGAATCTGATTACCTATAATATCAGGTAATTTGATTTCGATAATCCCTTCTACACTTTGTTGATCATAAATAGTAACTGGTGTTCCTATAGATTTAGTAGTAGCCGTTGCTATTACTCTCAAAGCTGGTTTAGCAATGACCATGCCTGTATCATCTTTATCTGTAATGACTATCTTTATCTCCGTACAATACCCATTTTGTGCTCGGTCACTTTGTACCGTATATATAATCGGCTCTTTTCCTGTAGAACTATCAATAAGACTCGGAGGAGTAGTTACAATTCTTGTTTTATAACTATCTAATAGATAGTTATAAATTTCATCCTCTAGCCGCGGCCTAATCACATCATTTTTTACTTTAATTTGATGGTCTGTTGTGTCATTTATAATAGAAGCATCATTAGCCACTAACTTATTAATATACTCTGTATTAATTTCTTTAATAATTCTAGACATTTGGCTTTCGACTGCTTTATTCATAGTATCTACTTGCTTTTCAACTGCTGACTTAGCTAAATAATAGGTATTACTCGTATTACGATTTAACATAGCTAAGTCTAATTGCATACCTGATATGCTTACAGTAGTACCTACAATGACCATTAATACTAATAAAATAATGGTTGTGATAAGCATGGCACTTCCTTCTTGTTTTTCTTTATAGCTTTGAAAAAGATTTTTCATGCTATCACCTCCTTTGATCCGTTGTCACATCATAACTAAAGATATCAATCATTTTTTTTACAATCTTTCCTTGTTCACCTAATGCAGGATTCTTCTCTCTCACAATAATCGCTATTAAGTAGTTTTCATAAGGAATAATATCATCTACTCGAATAATGTTGCTTTTCCCTGTACCAGTATTAGTAGCAACTACATTAAACTTCTTGACTACTGTGGCCGCCTCTCCATCATTGATGGCATTTTGTCTAATATAAATCAGCTGATCATAACCTGTTGTATTGACAAATTTATAAGTTAAGTCATCACAAACTGTATTATTACTTAAATCTGTAGTATTTCTTAATACATTTCTCACATCTAATTCGATAATGCTACGATAATAGCTTTTATCTGTTGATGCCTTTGGAAACTCTGAAGAATCAATGGTTCCTTCAGCAATAGTAAACACATACCCTTGAGTATCATCTGAGCTATCTTTAATAGGCTTGATATCACTTATTTGGATAGCTGGCGTCTTACCTGCTTTATCACGTTTATTCTCAACAGTTGGTGTGTTAGCATCATTAAGAATAATCGTATTTTTATCTAAAATTTTATATTCTGCTTCTGCAACAGTTTGATTGGGTACGTAAGTTAATTCGCTATCTTTAAAAGCTTTAAGCATCTCTTCGCTTAATGAAAAAGTAATAGGATTAGCAATACCCACATATTTGCTAGGATCAAACTGATAATCACTACTACTGTCAGTATAAAGCTTGGTAGCTTGATCAATAGTAGCCACATCCAGTGTCAAGGATTCCTCTGTTCCAGAAGAAGTTAACGGTATATCTGCCATTCTCCACAATGCCACTTCATAAGCATATTTATCTGTGTCGTAACGACCATTTAGTATTAATGCATCCGTCCCTTTAAGAAAAGCACTCATCTCTACTTTAGCACGAGAGGTAACACCTATTGGCAGGTCAGTTAAATAATTTCCTACTCCAAACTTATCATCCGAAGAATATGAGACTGTAGGCACTCTATTACCTACTATTTTTTGTCTTAAAATAATATCATTTGTTATCTGTACCTTGATATCTTCAAGTAAG
>JAEZHF010000098.1 GCA_023416745.1 Bacillota bacterium | reverse complement strand
GACAGACCCTGCCTGTCGGCTTGATAGGGATTCTCGTGCGACCAAGTTTTCCACAAACTATATACTTTTGTGGAGTTCGTTTGCGTCCACGGTGTGAAATAGTTAATTCTGCGGTGTTGCCCTAAGTCTGTTAACATTTCGCTTTCTTCATTTGAATACTCATATAGCCATGTCGAATACTTATTTGCATCCCACAAAGTATACAACAGTTGGTTATAGTTTTCTTTTTCATTTGAACAGTACATTCCCCAGCAGTTAAATAATAAGGAAATTCTGCTTTCAGGTCTCCCTCCAAAAGCATTACCTCGCCATTTGCTCCAATCTCTTTGAAATAATATTTGCTGCTTCCATCCTTTTCAAGCAGATCATATTCTGCTGGCGTACAATAACCGGTTTGATAGACAATCGTTTCTTCCGTCAGATAGTAATCATCTATCGTTTCCTCTATAACAATTTCCGGTTTTCCGCCTTTTGTTGGCATGCAATATAAATACCGGTTTTCCCAATCGATGAAATAGAGCCAGCCTTTGCGATATTTTATATCCGCAATTTTTATATCGGTAAGAATTTTACCGTTTGCTCCTGCCAAATCCCGCGAGCACAGCTTTCGGTCATTATTCAAATAGAAAATTGTGTCCTCAGCGATCAGAAAAGTCCCGCCGTATCCCGTATACTTAGTGGACAACAGATCCGTCACCAGTATTTCGGTGTTTTTTGGATCTTTTAAACGAACTCTGTAAAGCTTATGCGCTTCACTATCCGATTCGTCTTCGCAATAATACAGGGCGTTCTTATAGATATCAAGCGCCGCCGGATACCATGAGTACCCCTGCCCAGAAATAATTCTGCGTTCAGGCAGTGCCATTCTTATATATTCATTATCCGCGTAATAAACAGCGCCCATATACTCTTTTATATAGGCTGATCCGTTGTTGATCTTCGGTTCTACATAGGGCTCTTTCTCCTGTAAAACTTCTGGTATGCTTTCCATGATAACGGGTGATGTCGGTTCGGGTATTGGAGTGACCATAGGCTTTGTTGTATTAGCCGGGGTGGGGCTATTCAATATATCGACTATATCCCCATCTTTTTTACATCCTAATAAACTGACCAACGTTAATATTATGAGAATAAGGATAATGTATCTTTTCATTTCTCACCTCATAAGGCCGCAATATGAACAACGATATCCAATATTAACATATTTTTATGGAAATATAAAGAAGTGAAGCATATTGTATATTTGTTTTAAATTGTGAGGTACGGGACGTTTCTTTTTCGGCGATTATGCTATAATGAACACGCCATTATTCTTTATTATATTGAGGTGCGCATATGACAAAGAGAGGGATCATCATATTGCTTGTGCTGGTCGCGGTTGTAGGCGGCGCGATCGGCGGTATCATCATGTTTTTGAGCCAGCAGGAAGCGACGGAACCGTCCCCCGCGGTTTCAATGCACGACACTCACCGTTATACAGCGGTGGAAGGCGCCTGGGTTGTGCCCGACGCTGGCTGAGAGTGAGAGTGTCTGAATGACACTGACGAAACAAAGCTCATGAGACAAAAACCCCCGCAATCAGCGATAATGATGCGGGGGTTTTGTATTGACTAAGTTATCAGTTTTGCTCCAGAGCGGTGAGGCTTTGGCGCAGACGCCGCAGCGTTTCCGTTTTGCCCAGCAGACATGCGGCTTCTACCGCGCCGCCCGGTGTGACTTCGGTGCCGGTGATGGCGATGCGCAGCGGCCACAGCACCTGGCCGTTTTTCAGGCCCAGCTCGGCGACCAGCGCGGCCAGCGCTTCCTTGAGCGCGTCTAACGAATAGTCCGTCTGCTGCTCGAGCAGCGCGAGTGCGGCGCGCAGCACTGGCTTTGCGGCTTCGGCGTCCGTCTTCATCTTCTTGTGGGTGTACAGCTCGGGGCTGAACTCCGGCAGCCCGGTTAAGAAGCCCAGCTTGCCGGGTATCTCGTCCATGAGCTCCAGGCGCGGCTGTATCAGCTCGGCAATCAGGTTCAGGTCAAAGTGCTCCACACCCGCCTGCTCAAAATAAGGCATCGCCTGCTCGATGAAATCCTCTTTGGACAGCGCGCGGATGTATTGCGCGTTCATCCACGTCAGCTTCTCGACGTCAAATATCGCGGAGGACTTGGACAGGCCTTCCAGCGAGAACGCTTCCGCCAGCTCTTCCAGCGTGAATATCTCCTGCTCGGTGCCGGGGCTCCATCCGAGCAGCGCGATATAGTTCAGTATCGCTTCCTTGAGGTAGCCCTTTTTGAGGAAGTCGTCGAAGGACGCGTCGCCGTGGCGCTTACTCAGCTTGCGCTGCTTGTCCTTCATCACCACGGGCAGGTGGATGTACTGCGGTATCTCCCAATCCATCGCGCGGTACAGATGATTGTACTTGGGCGTGGATGACAGGTACTCGACGCCGCGGATGACGTGGGTGATGCCCATCAGGTGGTCGTCGATCACGTTGGCGAGGTTGTAAGTGGGCATGCCGTCCGCTTTGAGCAGCACATTGTCATCCAGATCGCTGTTGGGGACCGTGATGTCGCCAAACACCGCGTCGGTGTAGGTGGTCTCCCCTTCGCGCGGAATGTTCTGGCGGATGACGTACGGCTCCCCCGCGTCCAGCTTTCTTTTTATCTCCTCTGCCGGCAGGTGCAGGCAGCGCTTGTCGTAGGTGTATGTTTCGCCGCGGGCTTCGGCGGCGGCACGCGCTTCGGCCAGCTGTTCCTTGGTACAGAAACAGCGGTAGGCCGCGCCGCGTGTGACCAGCTGCCCGGCGTAGTCCTTGTATATGTCACGGCGTTCGCTCTGAATGTACGGGCCATACGGGCCGCCCACGTCCGGGCCTTCGTCGTAATACAGCCCCGTCTGGCGCAGCGTATTATAAATCACATCCGTCGCGCCCTCCACCTCGCGCTGGGTGTCGGTATCCTCAATGCGCAGTATGAACACGCCGCCGTGCTTGCGGGCAAACAGCCATGCATACAGCGCGGTGCGCAGTCCGCCGATATGCAGATAACCTGTAGGGCTGGGCGCGAACCGCGTCCTGACTTGGTTCATGGGTTTATCTCCTTACAGTCGTTGTTAGTTTGGGCCCGCTGTCTGTCCAGTCGGGCATTGCGCGCATACAGTGCGATATCCGCCATCACCATCAAAAAGTTGACGATGTAGAGCGCCAGCACGATGTCGGTGCGGACCAGCGTTTTGTGCAGTATGCCGCAGATGTACGCCAGCTCCAGCAGTAACAGAAACACAAGGCTCTTGCCTTGCACGCTGCGGGCGCGGTACGAGCGCAGTATGGATACCGGCCAGGAAGCGCCGAAGCAGAGCAGCATCAGCGTCTCGAATACTGAGAACGTCATGACGCGGCCTCCTGTTCATAGCGCCGACGGATGCGCAGGAACACGGCGGTGTCGGTCAGCACCAGCGCGGCGTTCAGGAAGTACACACAGACCACGACGTCCGGATCGTACAGGAACTTGTGTATGATACCGAACGTATAACCCAGCAGCACGATGCCGGAGAACAGCAGGCTCTTGCCTTTGGTGCTCCTTCGCCGGACCATGCGCGCGATGGACACCGGCCAGGCGCACGCGATGAACGCGAAGAACAGCAGCTCGAAGATGCTGATGTCCATCAGCTTTCGGCAGGTTTGTAGCTGTCTTTCAGGTTCACGATCAGGTTGAACACCGGACGGCCATCCTTGCTGTCCGAATCCATACAGAAGTAGCCCTGGCGCAGGAACTGGAACTTGTCCCCCACAGCGGCGTCCGCACCCGCGCTTTCAATCAGCGCATTAGGCAGCACTTTAAGCGAATCGCGGTTCATGCGTTCGGTGAAGTCTCCCTCGCCGTCCAGCAGCAGGTAGTCGTACAGCCGCAGTTCGCAGGCTGAAGCCGTTGAAGCATCCACCCAGTGCAGCGTGCCCTTTATCTTGCGGCCTGCGGTGGGCCCGCCCGTCTTGGAGCCGGGGTCGTACGTGCAGATGAGCTCGGTGACGTTGCCGTCTGCGTCCTTCACAACGCTTTCGCACTTGATGATGTACGCGTCCTTAAGGCGCACTTCGCGGCCCGGCGCGAGGCGGAAGAATTTGCCCGGTGGGTCTTCCATGAAGTCCGCGCGTTCGATGTATATCTCGCGTGAGAAGCGGATTTGACGGGTGCCCGCTTCCTCGTTCTTGGGCAGGTTTTCGGATTCGACGAATTCACCGTCTCCCTCGTAGTTTTCGATGACAACCTTGAGCGGTTCCAGCACGGCCATGCGTCGCGGCGCAACGACGCCCAGATGTTCGCGCACACAGTGCTCCAGCAGTCCGGCTTCCACCTCGCTGTTGGACTTGGCAACGCCGATGCGTTCGCAGAAGTCGCGGATGGCTTCCGGCGTATAGCCCCGGCGGCGCAGGCCGGATATCGTGGGCATGCGGGGGTCGTCCCAGCCGGAGACTAACCTATCGTCCACCAGCTTTTTCAGGTAGCGCTTGCTCATGATGGTGCGCGTCATGGACAGGCGCGCAAACTCGTACTGGTGCGGCGTGGCTTCGCATTCGCAGTTGACGATCACCCAGTCGTAAAGCGGACGGTGATCCTCAAACTCCAGCGTGCAGATGCTGTGCGTGATGCTTTCGTACGCGTCCTCCAGCGGGTGTGCGTAGTCGTACATCGCGTAGATGCACCAGTCGTCGCCCGTGCGGTGGTGTGTCGCGTGCAGTATGCGGTAGATGACCGGGTCGCGCATGTTGAGGTTGGGGCTGGCCATGTCAATCTTGGCACGCAGCACCTTGGAGCCGTCTGCGTATTTGCCTGCTCGCATATTGAGAAACAGCTTGCGGTTTTCTTCCACACTTCTGTCTCGGTAGGGGCTGTTTTGGCCCGGCTGTGTGAGGGTGCCGCGGTGCTGGCGGATCTCCTCTGCCGTGAGGTCGCACACGAAGGCGAGGCCCTTGTCGATCAGCTTCAGTGCGCACTCGAACATGTATTCAAAGTAGTCGGAGCCGTAGAGCACGGCTGCGGGCTCAAACCCCAGCCAGCGCACGTCCCGTTCGATGCTTTGGATATATTCCTCATCTTCCTTGACCGGGTTGGTGTCGTCGTAGCGCAGGTTGCAAATGCCGCCGTATTTGATGGCGGTGCCGAAGTTCAGCGCGATGGACTTGGCGTGCCCGATGTGCAGGTAGCCGTTGGGCTCGGGCGGGAAGCGCGTGATGATATTGCTGACGCGTCCGTTTTCAAGGTCATCGTCGATGATCTCCTCGATGAAGTTTCTGGCTTTTGATTCTGTCATACGTTTATCCTCCGCCGTTTCCGGCTAAAACATGAAGCCCGGTATAACCCGGGCTTGGCTTCATGAATGAGTTTCATATTGGAGGCTTTGCCTCCAAACCTCCGCTCAAGGGACTCATCCCTTGAGAATCCCGCGGAGAAATGCCAAAGGCATTTCTCATGTTTTGCTTCTTTTTAAAAAGAAGCGGGGGTGCGGAGGCGGCGCCCCTGCAAAACTTGCCCGTTAAGAGTCCTTGCGCGAGGCGCTGTATTTCTTAGCCGCGGCCACCAGCTCGCGGAACAGCGGGTGCGAGCGGACGGGGCGGGACTTGAACTCCGGATGGAACTGGACGCCCACGTACCACGGATGATCGGGCAGCTCTATGATCTCCACCAAGCCGTGATCCGGATTGACGCCGGCCACGCGCATGCCTGCGTTGGTGATCTCCTCGAAGTAGACGTTGTTGAACTCGTACCGGTGGCGGTGACGCTCCGCAATCTCCTCTGATTTGTACGCCGCGTACGCGAACGTTTCTTTGTTGCTGATGCAGCACTTGTAGCTGCCGAGCCGCATTGTGCCGCCCATGTCGGTGATGTTCTTCTGCTCCGGCATCAGGTCGATGAACGGATGCGGCGTATCCGAACAGAACTCGGTGGAGTTTGCTTCGCGATAGCCCAGTACGTTGCGGGCAAACTCGATAACAGCCAGCTGCATGCCCAGGCAGATGCCAAAGAACGGTGTCTTGCTCTCCCTGCAATATTGTATTGCCTTAATTTTGCCTTCTATACCGCGCTCACCAAAACCGCCCGGTACGATCACGCCATCCGCTTGTCCTAGTATGCCACTGACCTTTTCTGCGACCTCGAGGTCCACCGCGTTGACCCACATGACTTCCACGTCCAGATTGTTGGCGATGCCTGCATGCGTCAGCGACTCGCTGATGGAGAGATAGGCATCGTGCAGGTCGATGTATTTGCCCACAATGGCGATTTTGACCTTGTCTTTGGGGCTTTTTTGTATCTCGACGATTCTTTCCCAGTCCGGGATTGCTGACGAACCGTCCGGCAAACCAAGACGCTGGCAGACGAGAGTGTCCAGATTTTCCTTTCGGAGCATGATGGGTACTTCATAAAGCGTATCGGCATCCAGGTTCTGGACCACGCTCTTGGGGCTGACGTTGCAAAAGAGCGAGATCTTGCGCTTGAGGTCATCCGTCAGCTCTACCTCGGTGCGGCAGACGATGATGTCCGGCTCGATACCGATGGTGCGCAGCTCCTTAACGCTGTGCTGCGTGGGCTTGGTTTTAAGCTCGCCCACCTTGCGCAAATACGGCATCAGCGTGACGTGGATGTACATGCAGTTCTCCTCGCCCACCTCCCATTTGATCTGGCGGATGGTTTCAAGGAACGGCTGTGATTCGATATCGCCCACGGTGCCGCCGATCTCTGTGATCACAATGTCCGGCTTGTTTTTGCTGGCGACGCTGTATATGCGGCTTTTGATCTCGTCGGTGATGTGCGGGATAACCTGTACGGTGCCGCCCAGGTAATCGCCCCGGCGTTCCTTGGAGATGACCTTCCAGTAGACCTTGCCGGTTGTGACGTTGGAATCCGCGAACGAGTTTTCATCGGTAAAGCGTTCATAATGGCCGATGTCGAGGTCGGTTTCGGCGCCGTCATCCGTCACAAAGACTTCGCCGTGCTGGAACGGGCTCATCGTGCCCGGGTCGACGTTGATGTAAGGATCGCATTTTTGCAGCGAGACCTTAAACCCGCGGCTTTTAAGCAATAACCCCAAGGATGCGGCGGTGATGCCTTTGCCTAATGATGATACCACCCCGCCGGTGACGAATATGAATTTCGTGGACATTTACCCCTCCATAGCAGATATAATAAAAAGATTATAGATATTCCATGACGACGACGCGCGTACGCTTTTTTAGCGACGCTTTGTCGATATTCAGATAGCACTTGCCGTGATGGGACACGTCGTATTCGCGCCCGACAGCCTCCAGAAAATCGTGCAGCGGCGCAAGGTCGAGATTGCTGTCCGGCGTTTTGAAGTGCATCGGAATGATGATGTTGGGCTCGAGGTGTTCACAGATGGCCAGCGCTTCCTGCGCGTCAATCGTGTATTTACCGCCCACGGGGATCAGCAGTATATCGGTTCCGCAGAGCTTCTCAAACAGTGCGTCGTCCGGAATGCAGCCAATGTCGCCCATGTGACACAGCCGGATGCCCCGAACCGAAAACAGGAATATAATATTGCTTCCGCGGTGAGCGCCCAGGCTATGGTCGTGCCAGCTTTCCAGCCCTTCTATTGTCAGCTCGCCGAACGTGTAAATGCCCGGTGAATTGACGACCGTGTAGTTTCCCTTGACGTGGGACAGATCGTTATGATCAGAATGTGCGTGACTGATGGTAACGACGTCCGCTTCCACTTCCTGCGGCACATAGCCGGTATCTGTGTTATAGGGATCCAGCAATATCCTAAGGCCGCTTTTCAGCGTAATTTTGAAAAAGGAATGTCCGAGCCATTCAATAACCATCTTTTCACCTCTGCTATAATATAATTTCTAATTTATGCAGCCTTCCATGCTTTTAAACGAAAGATCAAGCTTGTTGACCGAGCTTAAATTGCCCACACTGAGCTCGTACTCAAGTGAAAGCCGTCCGCTTTGTTCAAAGAGATGGCTTTCCACGCGCATCGCGAAAATGCTCATGCGTTTTTGGCCATCGGGCGTCATCACACTGCTTTCATAAACACTGTGCGGAGAGAATATCATGTGCAGGTCACTGGCGCCGGTGCGCAGCAGCGTCACGCTGCCGTCCTTTAAAATAAGGCGGGTAATGCCGCCTTCCATACCTGTAAGCTCGCTCTCATCGTACTCGAGCAGATAGCCTTCGGCGTTTTTGGTCAGGCGCCCTTCGGTCACAAACTCTACGCTGTCGTCACCAACGTCGTCCAGCTGAGATCCTTTAATTGTGAGCAGCACTCTTTGCATTGCAATGCCTCAACTTTTGCACAGTTATTTTGTATTATAGCATAAACCTAACCACAAGATAAATAGGTTATTGAACATATATATTAAAACTGCAAGACATATAAAAGTAGGGGCTTTTTTGCCGTAATGGCTCACGGTCAGCCGGGTTTGTGAGAGAACGGATGCGGCATGCCTGTTTGCGCGTGTATAGTTATGCAAATGTATGGCAATAATATCACTGCATATGCATATGACAAATGATACAAGGATCGGGAGGAATATGAGGGGCTCAAAAACATGGCACTGGAAAAAGGCGGCGCTGCTGATGCTGACGGCGCTGCTGATGCTGTCAAACGCATGCGCACCCGCACCACTGCGGCTGCATGTGATAGCCGATTCGGACAGTAAGGCAGATCAGCAGGTGAAGATGGAAGTGCGCGACGCGGTGCTGGAATTGACAAAAGACGGCATACTGGAATGCGAAAACGCGCAGGAAGCCAAAGAATATATCGAAGAAAACCTTGAGATAATAGTAGCGACGGCAAATGATACGCTTGAGAAAAACGGATTTGACTACAAGGCGCAGGCCAGGTTAAGCATCAGTCACTTTCCGGATAAGGAATACTGCGGGGTTCGCTATCCTGAAGGTGATTATGAGGCGCTTCGCGTGGTGCTGGGCGACGGAGACGGGCAGAACTGGTGGTGCGTGATGTTCCCCCCGCTGTGCATTTCGGAGTTGGAAGCGGAGGCAGACGAAGCGGAGTACACCTCGTTCTTCGCTGAAGCACTGGGCGAATTGTTTAAATAACCGTATCCTGCCGTCACACACTTTTGTGATGAGCTGGAGGATACATCGATGGAAAGACTAAAAAAACCGCTGGCGATACTGCTTGTATTGCTGGCGGTTTTAATTTTCGGCTGCGAGACGGTGCCGGCTGCCTCCTACAAGCTGGGGTCGAGCGGTGACGCGGTAAAGGAAATACAGCAGCGCCTCAAGGATTGGGGATATTACACCGGGGAGGTGGACGGGAAATACGGCGAGGCCACAAGGACCGCCGTAATATGGTTCCAGAAGAAGCATGGCATTACGTCTGACGGCATCGTGGGCGCGCAGACGGCGGAAAAGCTGGGAGTGGCAGCTCCTTCCTCGGGCGGCGGCAAGGGAACGTCGGGCAGCAGCAACGACGTGTATTTGCTGGCACGGCTGGTATACGGTGAGTCACGCGGGGAACCGTATAAGGGGATGGTGGCGGTGGCCGCAGTGGTATTAAACCGAGTGGAGGATTCGCGCTTCCCGAACAGCATTGCCAAGGTGATCTATCAGGCGGGCGCGTTTTCGGTGGTGGACGACGGACAAATCAACCTGAATCCCAATCAGCAGTCGCTGGACGCTGCGCGGGATGCGATGAACGGCTGGGATCCGTCGGGCGGGGCCGTGTTCTATTACGCGCCGTCCAAGACGAGCAACAAGTGGATTCGGTCGAGGCCGGTGATCGTCACGATCGGTGATCACGTTTTCTGCGAATAGGGAGGATGGGCCATGTTTAAAAAGAGATGGGTGCGGATCACGGCGGTAAGCCTGATGTGTGCAGCGCTGGTGGGTGTTTCGGCGTATGCCATTATACTGGATAACCAAAACAGAAACCTGAAGAACCAGATGACCGCCGTTTACCAGAAGTCGTTTGAAGAACTGCTGACGGACATGGACAGCTTAAAGACTAAGCTGTATAAAGTGGAGGCTGCGACGGGTCTCAACCAGTATACGCTGCTGCTGATGGACGTGTGGCGGCAGACGGGAGACACCGAAAGCTCGATATCCGCGCTGCCTGTGTCTTATAACGGTACCTCGATGCTGACGCAGTTTGTGGCGAGGACCGGCGACTATTGCCGGACGCTGCTAAAAAAGCTGTCGCTGGGAGAGCAGATCACGGACGAAGAAATAAAAGCGGTCAACGGGCTGGCCGCCTCGTGCGGCGAGGTGTCCGCCAGCCTCTCGCAGCTATATTATCAGGGGTATCCCGATGACGCAGGATTTGCCGAGGACGTTTTCATTCCTGAGGATGAAGCGGCGGGCAATCTGGATTTCTCCAATCAGGAGTTCCCACGGCTGCAGTACGACGGGCCGTTTTCCGAAAGCACGGAGAACAAGAAGCCGCAGGGCCTTGGATCAAAGCAGATGACGCAGGGTGATGCGGTGACTGCGGCGGCCAAGTTTCTGGAGGTGGATGCTGCGGAACTGGCCTACGACGGTGAATGCAACGGCAAGTTACCGTGTTATCAGTTCTCTGGCGTGTCGGATGGCCTTGAGTATCTGATCAGCATCACCAAGCAGGGCGGAAAGGTGCTATGGTACCGCAGCGACAACGGCGGCGGCATCTCGGCCGTGCCCACCGATGCCCGATATGCAGAACTGACGAAGGAAGCACAGAATTATCTGAAAGACAAGGGCTACGGTGAAAGCGCCGCGAGTTATGCGCAGTTCTACAACGGTATGGCGATCATCAACCTCGCGCCGGTGGAGCAGAATGTGGTGCTCTACCCCGACCTCATCAAGGTGTGGATCGACATATCATCCGGTAAGGTGGTGGGCCTGGACGCGAACAACTATCTGATGTCGCACAAGAGCCGCCGGTTCGCACAGTCCAAGCTGGACGTGAAGGCGGCGCAGGAGAAGGTGCCCAAAGGCCTAATGGTGAGCAAGTCGCGATTGGCGCTGATCCCGCTGGATTCGGGCGAGGAGAAGCTGTGCTGGGAGTTTACCGGTAAGATTGAGGCACGGGATTACATCATCTACATCAATGTGCAAAACGGGCTGGAAGAGGACATACTGATGATTCAGCACACCAACGACGGGACGCTGGTGATGTAGGCAGCACGCAATATTGCCTATGCTAAAGCGCTGTCAGGAAGATGCTATGGGTGATAAAAGAGCAACTGAAAACCCCGCCTTGCACGAATGAAGCCAGGCGGGGTTTGGTTTTTTAATTGCCGTAATTCACGTCAGAAATCGATCATCTCGTTCAGATAGATGGCTTTGTTGTCCAGCAGGTAGACGGTGAACGGCGCGCCGCTTTCGAAACCCGCGAGATAGTCGCTGAAGCCCTCGTCCAGCTCGGGCAGCAGGTAGCCGTCGTAGTAGATGTAGGTGAAGCGGTCTGCCGAAATTTGCTCGTGTGCAGTGTTTTCAGTATCCTGACGCTGGACGGTCAGTATGAATTCGTCGCTCGAACCGTTGATGGCCGTAATCAATGCGGGAAAAGAGGTGACAGTCTGACCCGATTGGCTGATGGTGTCCAGCAGATATGCCAAATCTTCGGAGGCGCTGGCTGTGGAGTCGTTTTGCAGCAGTTGGTTTTCCTGCTCCAGATCGCTGATCTTGTCCTGCAGCTGCTCCACCCTGCCGGTGAGCGACTCCACCTGATCGCGGAGCGCCGCAGTTTCGTCGTTGACGGCTGCCGAATTATCGGGAGAGCTTGGCGCCGCACAGGCCGACAGCAGCAACGCTGCCGACAGTCCCAACAGTATGAGTTTGAGTTTCCGCATTATACCCCTTGCGCCCATTCGGCGAAGTTATTCCACCACCTGCCGCTGGGCGATCATGTCTTTGGTTTTCATCAGCCGGATCAGGCTGCCGCGCTCGTTTTCATCCAGCTTCATGCGGATGTATTTGATGGTCTCCTGCAGCTGCGGGATCATCACGTATTCCAGCGCGTTGACGCGGCGGCGCGTTTTCTCGATCTCGTCCGCCAGCATGTTGCACGTCTTCTCCAGCTCCGCTAATTCTACCATCTGAGGCAGCACACTGGCAAGCCTTGAAACGGCGCTGTCCAGCTCGGAGGATGTCATCAGCATGCCGTAAGGGAAAAATGCCTGCTCGCGTTTCTTTTCACGGTAGCTGATCTTGGGCACGTCCACGCTCATGATGTTGGCGCGGGATACGGAAAGTTCCACCTCGCGCACCGGAAACAGCAGCGCCTCGTCCATCGCTTCGCGCGACATGGCCACGCGCGCCAGCACGAAACCGGCCAGCGCCTTTTCCAGCGCGGCTTCCACCTCGAGACGAAGCTCACGGTTGCGGCGGATAAGCAGAAGAAATTGCCGCACCATCTCGTCGCGTTTGTCCTTTAAGAGTTTATGCCCCCGCGACGCCGTCACCAGCCGTTTTTTCAGGCGGGTAAGTTCCATGCGCGTGGGGTTGACTCGAATTATCGCCATTCTTTATTCCTCGTCCGCCGGCAGATATTTGTCGATAAAGGTGTCCTTGATGCGCTTGAGTTCCGTTCTGGGCAGAATCTTTAATAGCTTCCAGCCCAAAGTCAGCGTCTCTTCAATGGTGCGGTTAGTCTCGTAGCCTTGAGAAACATACTGCTTTTCGAACGCGTCCGCAAACTTGGCGTACAGCTTGTCCACGTCGGACAGCGCCGCTTCACCCAGGATGACGGACAGCTCCTTGGCATCCTTGCCGCGCGCGTACGCCGCAAACAGCTGGTTCATCGTGTTGGCGTGGTCCTCGCGCGTTTTGCCCGCGCCGATGCCTTTGTCCTTCAGACGGGACAGCGACGGCAGCACGTCGATGGGCGGGGTTACACCCTTGCGCAGCAGCTCGCGCGAGAGTATAATCTGCCCTTCCGTGATGTAGCCGGTGAGATCCGGAATCGGGTGGGTCTTGTCGTCCTCTGGCATCGACAGTATCGGTATCTGCGTGACGGAGCCTTCACGGCCCTTGATGCGGCCGGCGCGCTCGTACATCGTCGCGAGATCGGTATAGAGGTAGCCCGGGTAGCCGCGGCGGCCCGGCACTTCCTTACGCGCCGCAGACACTTCGCGCAGCGCCTCGGCGTAGTTGGTGATATCGGTGATGATGACCAGCACGTGCAGACCTTTCTCGTAGGCGAGGTATTCCGCTGCTGTCAGCGCCATGCGCGGCGTGGCGATACGTTCAATGGCCGGGTCATCCGCAAGGTTGATGAACAGCACGGTACGGTCGATCGCGCCTGTCTTCTTGAAGTCGCTGATGAAGAAGTCGGCTTCCTCAAACGTGATGCCCACCGCGGCGAACACCACCGCGAAGTTGGCTTCGCCACCGAGCACCTTGGCCTGGCGGGCGATTTGTGCCGCTAGCTGCGCATGCGGCAGACCGGAGCCGGAGAACACCGGCAGCTTTTGACCGCGCACCAGCGTATTGAGACCATCAATGGCGGAGATGCCCGTTTGAATGAACTCGGACGGGTAGTCGCGCGCGGCAGGATTGATGGGCGCACCGTTGATGTCCATCCGTTTTTCGGGGATGATGGCCGGGCCGCCGTCAATGGGTTCGCCGAGGCCGTCGAACACGCGCCCCAGCATGTCGTATGACACCGACAACTCGATGCTGCGGCCGAGGAAACGCGCCTTGGAAGTGGCGATCTTGAGGCCCTGCGAGCTTTCGAACAGCTGCACCAGCGCTTTTTCGCCGTTGATTTCCAGCACCTTGCCGCGGCGGGTTTCGCCGTTCTCCTGAACAATCTCGACCAGCTCGTCGTATTTGACGCCGCTGACACCTTCCACCAACATCAGCGGACCCACGACTTCCTTGATCGTGCGGTATTCCTTAAGCAATGCTCATCTCCCCTTCCTCATAAAGCGCGCTCATCTGCGATTCAAGCATTTCGTTGATCTGCGCGAAACGCTCGGCCATTTCGTCGCTGGGTGTGTATTTGGCGCGCGCAATGGCTTCACGCACAGTCATATCCATCAGCTTGGAGAACAGCGCGCCGCCAGCCAGCGCCTTTTCGCCCAGCTCGCCCCATCTTAATATCATGCGGAGCATCTGGTACTGCTTTTCCGGCGGGGCGTACGTGTCCACTTCGTGGAAAGCGTCCTGCTGCAGATAGTCCTCGCGGATGGAACGGGCCGTCTCCAGCGTCAGGCGGTCCTGAAGCGACAGGGCGTCCACGCCGACGAGACGGACGATTTCCTCCAGCTCTGATTCCTTCTGGAGCAGCTCCATCGCCTTTTGGCGCAGCGCGCCCCATTCGGGCGAGATATTGTCCTCGTACCAGCCGGAGAGGCGGTCGAAGTACAGCGAGTAGGACAGCAGCCAGTCGATGGCCGGGAAATGGCGCTTGTAAGCCAGCGACGCCGACAGACCCCAGAACACCTTGACGATGCGCAGCGTGGCTTGCGAAACCGGCTCTGAAATATCGCCGCCCGGCGGGGAAACCGCGCCGATGGCGGTGACGGAACCGGTGCGGCCGTCTTTGTCCAATGTTTTGACCATGCCCGCGCGTTCGTAGAAACCGGCGAGGCGTGACGACAGGTAAGCCGGATAGCCCTCGTCGCCCGGCATTTCCTCGAGACGGCCCGACATTTCGCGCAGCGCCTCCGCCCAGCGGGAAGTGGAGTCCGCCATGATCGCGACGTTATAGCCCATGTCGCGGTAGTATTCCGCGATTGTGATGCCTGTGTAGATCGATGCTTCGCGCGCGGCCACCGGCATATCCGACGTATTCGCGATGAGCACGGTGCGCTTCATCAGCGGTTCGCCGCTGCGCGGGTCTTTGAGCTCCGGGAACTCCATCAGCACGTCCGTCATCTCGTTGCCGCGCTCGCCGCAGCCCACGTACACGATGATGTCCGCTTCCGCCCACTTGGCGAGCTGGTGCTGCACCACCGTCTTGCCGCTGCCGAACGGGCCGGGTACCGCGGCCACACCGCCTCTGGCGATAGGGAACAGCGTATCGATGATGCGCTGGCCTGTAACCATGGGCTCAGCCGGGGGCAGTTTCTCGGCGTAAGGCCGTCCGCGGCGGACCGGCCAGCGCTGCAGCATGGCGATATCCTTCGTCTCCCCCGCGGCTGTTTTGACCTTTGCGACAGGCTCGGTGATGGTGGTTTCGCCAGCGGCCAGCCATTCTAACGTACCTGAAACGCCCTGCGGCACCATGATGTAGTGCTTGACCAGCGTTGTTTCCTGAACGTGACCTAAAAAGTAACCCGGTTGCACGGTTTCGCCTGTTTTGGCAGTCGGGATGAAGTTCCATTTCTTTTCCGTGTCCAACGCGCTGACGGACACGCCGCGTGTGATACGGTCCCCCGCGATTTCATAGATCTTGTCAAGCGGGCGCTGGATGCCGTCGAATATCGATTCGATGAGGCCGGGCGCCAGGTCCACCGACAACGGGCTGCCCGTTGAATAGACCGGCTCGCCGGGGCCAAGGCCGCTTGTTTCCTCATATACCTGGATCGAGGCCATGTCGCCGCGCAGCTCGATGATCTCGCCGATGAGCTTTTGGCTGCTGACCCGGACAACGTCGTACATTTCGCACTGTCCCATGCCGCTGGCCACGATGAGCGGACCCGAAACCTTGACTATTTTGCCTTCCATGTCGTCTCCTCCTTGGCTGAAAGGCGTCTTTCAGCCAGTAATTTACCGGTTTTGCGGCGTTCCTCGCGCCAAGGCGCTTTGAAACTTGCAAACCCGCAAGGTGTGGTCAGCGCGGGCAAAGCCCCCGCAGCCCACTTGTTTTCATTTTTATATGGAGGCTCTGCCTCCGAACCTTCACCCCAAAAAGCCTTCGTCTTTTCGGGAACCCCGAACCACCGCCAAAGGGATGCATCCCTTTGGAATCTCGATGGGGATTATCTTTTTATGTCTCTGCAAGGAAATGCAGAGCATTTCCCGTGTCTTTTGCATCTTTTCTTCAAAAAAAGATGCGGGAGCACGAGAGCAGAGCCCTCGTAAAGCACTGACTACTCGTCCTGGAACAGTATGTCCGCGCCGATAGCCTTTTCCACGTTGGCACGAATGTTCTTCAGGCCGATGCCGGTGGCGCCGCGATTACCGGGGATCGGGATGATGGCCGGAAACGGCGACGTCTTGTAGCGGTCGATCATTTCGGCAGCAGACTCCGCCGCTTGCTCCGTGACGAATATTATCGCGTAGCCGCTTGCGGCCAGCTGAAATATCGTCGCTGAAGTGTCGTCTGCGCCTGAGACGGGATAGACATCCAGACCCAACGCCTTGAAGCCCAGTATGCTGTCCGAATCTCCCACAACGCCAATCTTGTTCATGGCTTACTCCTCATCATCATAACAGGTCCTTAAGCCGCTGCGTGACGACATCCGAATCGATACCGCCCAGCTTGGCCGTCATCACCAGCCGCACCGCCGCCGCCTCGCGCTGCTTGGCGATATAATACCCCATCAGCGGACCAATGCCGAACATGTCGTGCTTTTGCTCGCGCAGCAGCGACAGCAGGTAATCGTCCCGCGATTTCTCCATCATATACAGACTGCCCGTCTTCATGTAATCGTCGAACGCGGCGGACAACCCCGTGGAATAAATGCCCTTGGCGACAGCGGACGAAACGCTCTCATCCGACAGGTCAAAAGCGTCGGACAGCGTGCGCTTGTCGATGCGGCCACCCTGCACGCAGGCGCGCTCGAAACTCTCCTTGGGCAGCCCGGCGGCGCGGATGCGCATCAGCGCGATGATGTTGGTGATATCGAAAAACGCCGTAAAGTAATCGCTGACCAGCGGATTACTCATCTCGCTGACCATCGCGGCCACCTCTTTGGCGTATGCCCGGTCCATCGCAAGGCCGATGATGGACGCGTCCGCCGCGACGGTGAACTGGCGGTCGATGTATTGGAGCGCCTCCTTCATCGTTGCGGGGAGGTCGTAGTAGTTGTTTTCGGTGATGGCGCGCCGAAGCGTGTCCACCGGCAGGTTCCCGGGGACGAGCGCGACGGAATCCAGCGGCTTGTCCTGCAGCAGCAGCTTGATGAGCACCTTGATGTTGTAATAATCCTTCTCGGCGCGCATGATGCGGGTGAACACGTCGCTGGGCGACAGCGCTTCCAAAAGAGTATCCGTATCGGTGAGCTCGCGGACGATGAGCGCTTCGAAGGAGCCGCTGCCCGCGGCGCCGGCGGACTGGCCGTAGCCAAACTCCGCGAGCTGGCGCATGGCGGCATCGTAGTCCTTCGACTCGATCAGCCGTCCGAGCTTTTCTTTTGTGATCAGCCTGTTCTCGATCGCCTTGACCCTAGCGGAAGCGAACGGATAGCTGCTGTTTGTTTCAGCCATGTTTTATCCCATCAACTCTTTATTCGAACAGTACCACGGCGACATCCGTCTCGGACTGCTGCCACGCTTCGTCCAGCAGCGCTTCTAAGGATACGTCGATCTCCATACCGCCGCTGATGTACACAAAGCCCCCGCTGATATCACGCGGCTCGGGCAGCAGCTTGACGCTGCCCTGCCCCGCCGACTGCTTCAGCCATGCGTTGACATCCGCAAGAAACACCGCGTTGAGGCGCGTTTCGCCCGGTGCGACAGCGATGCTGCCTGTACCCGCTGCTGCGCAGGCAATAAGGCGCTGCTTCATCAGCATAAGGTACGACTTGTCATCCAGAGCACGGAGCTTGCTGAGCGCAAGCTCGTGCGCCTGCTGCATCATCTCCTGCTTGGCAGACAGCAGCTGTTTGCGGTATTCCAGGTCGTATACGGCGGCCATGCGCTTTTTGTTTTCCACGATGGAATCCGCGGCCATGCGCTCGATTTCCGTTTTGCGGCGGTCAATGTCGCGCATCGTCTTATCGCGCAGAGCCTGCTTCTTTTCTTCGGCTTCGGCCCAGGCGGACTCCGCGTCCCTCTGGGCATCGGCCAGTATTTTTTCTATGAGCTTTTCAGCACCAGCCAAAATTAATCACGTCCTTTTTGATTATTGTATGGAGCCGAGAAGGATGGTCAGCATTGAAATCAGCAATGCGAAAACGGCATAGGTTTCCACCATGATAGCCATCGTGATCGCTTTTCCCGATTCTTCAGGACGCTTGCCTAAGAGCGCGATACCTGAAACGGCCGTTTTACCCTGCGAAATCGCGGAAGAATAACCGACGAGCGCAATGGGAAGGGAACCAAAGAAATATACCCAGCCCTGCGCAGCGGAAATACCGATATCGCCGCCCACGACGCCGTTGTTGATCAGGATCAGGAACGAGATCAGCAAACCGTAGATACCCTGTGTTCCCGGCAGCAACTGAAGAACGAGCGCCTGACCGAATTTATCCGGGTCTTCTGCCACAAGACCTGCCGCCGCCTGACCTGCAAGGCTCATGCCCTTTGCAGAACCCATACCGGCGAGCCCGACTGCGAGGGCTGCGCCCAGCGTGGAGATGATTGCGCCGAAATACTGTCCAAAAAAGTCACCCATGTGTGTATGCCTCCTGTTATAAATAACGGTTTGTTTTATACTCATCCGCCATAAGCGGGTGTTCTTTGTGTTGACTGCCAGTGCGTCCACCGGCGGGGGATGTTATCTTTCTTCCAGCCTGTGGTTCTTAGTCTGTATATTCAAAGGAGAGAACGCATGCCCGCCGCCTTCAAAGAACTTCGAGAAAAATTCGATATACTGCAGCCTTGCCGTGTGCACGAATGCGCCCAGTGTGTTGATAGCGATGTTAAACACGTGACCGACTGTCATGACCACGATACCGATGATATAACCGTACCATTCACCCAAAAACAGGCCAGCGATCGTGTTGAACACCATGGCAATAACGGTGGTCGCAAGACCCATGCCGAAGATTCGGCAGTAGGATAGAATATCGCTGATGTAGCTGGTGGCACCATAAAGGCTCGAAAGCCCGCCGATCAGCTTGCGGAACACACCCTTTTTGTGCCGACCCTGTGTGAACAGCAATATTGCGACGCCTGCAAGAGCCAGATATACGCCAAATTGGCCGACGATTTCTATTGCCAGCGCGCTGCCCGCAGCGAACATGACACCACCTACCAGCAGCATGATCCATGATACTTTGTCGAATATCGCATCCCAGACTTTGCGCTGTTTAATCAGCATATACGCACCGATAGCCAGACCAACAAGTATGTGAAGCACGCCAAGTCCGAGGCACAGTATCAGCAGAGTCATAGCATCTTCGATGGGATTGATGACGGACGGGATGCCTTCAATGCTGAAAATAGTTCCAAAGAAAAGCCCCCAAAGAGCGGTGGATGCGCCGCAGATCATAATCACCGTGGTAATTTTACGGAACATGCCGGTGGGTTTTTTAAGTTTGAGAACCAGAAAAGACCCCGCTGTCAGAATAATGCCGTAAGCAAAGTCGCCGATCATCATGCCAAATATCAGGAAATAGAATATAGCCATCAGCATGTTGGGATCAAAGCCTTTTGAATGGGGTACGGAATACATGTTGGTAACGGCTTCGAACGGGACGACAACCCGCGAGTTGTTCAGCGCGGTGGGTGGTATTTCGTCGTCTGTCGGCGGACGGAATTCGACATAGGCTTCCGGGGCTGCTTCCAGCACAGCGGCTGTGACCTGGGGCTTATCATCAGCGGTCACCCAACCCTCAAGCAGAAAGGCAGACTGTGTTTCGCCCAAACGTTCAAAGCATTTTTCGCGTGCGATCTCGGTCAGAAGATAATCCTCCAGCGCTTTGAGAACAGCCTTCTGTGCGGCGAGATCCTTGGCGATCTCCTCATATTCTTTTGTTTCAGAGTCCATGGAAACGCATTCGCTCTCTGAGTCCGCGATGATGTCGGCCGGGGTGCCGATGAGCCCCTTGGTGTAAGCCTCGGCCAGACCAAGATATTTGAGTTCGCCCACCAGTGCTTCCTGTACGCCCTTGTGCATCGCGACATAGATGGGAACAAGATCGTGTCCGCCGCTCAAGGTTTCAAACCAGGCGGTTTCGGCATAGTCCTGCCGTATCTTATCGTATTTATCCGCAGCGTCGGCAGGGATGGTGCCCAGAAGGCTGGCCGTGTAGCGGCCCGCCCCCACACTTTCCAGCGGCGCGTCAAAATGCGCATAAGGCGTGAGCGCGGCGATACGGTTTTTGAGCCGCTGCCGCCGGGCCTTAAGCGAGTTCATGTCGTCCGCAAACTGCATGATTTTACCGATCAGCTCATCCGCCTCCGCAAAGCGGGACGGCATGTCGGAAAGCTCCGCCAGCGTCATGGGCGGCTTGGGCGTGAGGAACGATTGTTTGCTGTCGTCGTAGGGACGGATGATTTCCAGCGCTTCACGCACCTCACCGAGCCGCGCCTCCAGGCGGGCGAGCGATTCAGGCGCGGACGAGACATCCAGGCCTTCAGCGCCCGAGGTGACGACTTCAATTGCACCCAGATGCTGCAGTTTTTTCAAAAGCCGCTGTTTGCTGTCGGCATGCGCGATCAGCGTGACTTTTTCCATGGATAGAATGGCCATGCTATTTCAGTATCCTCTCCAGTAACACCTGCGCGGCGTTTTCCAGCCGCTGTTGCGCGGTTTTTTTCAGTGCGTCGCAATCCTGAAGGCGCTGCTGATGCTGTTTTTCCAGCTCGGACTTGGCTGCGGCCTTCGCAGCGTCCACTCTGCTGAGCGCGGCGCGGCGGGCGGAGGTGAGCTCGGTGTCCATGATTTGCGCGTATTCCTGCTCAGCCACCTTGAGCGCGTCCTTGGCGGCTATGGCAGCCAGACGCCGGGTTTCCAGCGCCTTTTCTTCCGCCAATTTGATTTCGGATAATACATCCATCGCCATTCGTTTCGATCTCCTGACTATTTGGTTCCGAACAGACGGTCACCCGCGTCTCCGAGGCCGGGGACGATATAACCATGGTCGTTCAGCTTCTCGTCAACCGCTGCAACAAATATATCGACATCTTCGTGCTCTTTCTGAACTGCTGCAATGCCTTCCGGCGCGGCAATCAGGCAAACGAGCTTAATGTTGGTGACACCGCGTTCCTTGAGCAGCGTAATTGCACCGTTGGCGCTGCCGCCTGTGGCCAGCATCGGATCGAGTATAATGAGGTCGCGCTCGGTGGCGTCCATGGGCAGCTTGCAGTAGTATTCCACCGGCTGCAGTGTTTCGGGATCCCGGTACAGCCCGATGTGCCCAACCTTGGCAGCGGGAACGAGCGACAGTATGCCGTCTACCATCCCGAGGCCGGCGCGCAGTATCGGTACGATGCCGATCGTTTTACCGGAAATCACCTTTGTTTTGGCTTTGGCGACCGGCGTTTCAATTTCGACTTCTTTTAATGGAAGATCCCGCGTGACCTCATAGGCCATCAGCATCGCGAGTTCTTCAACGAGCGCACGAAAATCCTTGGTGCCTGTGGATTTGTCCCTGATCAGCGAAATTTTGTGCTGGATCAGCGGGTGATCCATGACGACTAGTTTGCCCATTGTATGCCTCCGTATGTTTTATTGCCCATAATGGGGGTTATGCAAATAAGGAGAAACGAATATTACCGCTTCTCCAGATTCATTATTTTATCAATTCGGTTTTGGTGGCGTTGTTCTCCTGAGAACCCGGTTCTAAGGAACGCGTCCACGATTTCAAGCGCATGGCCGGGGCCGATGACCCGCCCGCCCAGTGCCATCACGTTGGTGTTGTTATGCGCGCGGGTGGCTTTGGCGGAAAACACGTCCCCCAGCAAAGCACAGCGTATGCCGTGAATCTTGTTGGCTGAGATGGACATACCGATGCCTGTCCCGCAGATTAGTATACCGAAATCCGCTTTACCCGCCAGAACGGCCTCACAGACCGGTACCGCGTAATCCGGATAGTCACAGGCGTCGCAGCTGTATGCGCCAAAGTCGCATATCTCCTTGCCCTGCTTTTGAAGATGTTCGATAATGGCAGCTTTAAGCTCGATGCCGCCGTGATCGCATCCGATGGCTATTATCATGTGTTTTTTCCCCTACCTTAAGGCTGGTTCAATTAATTATCGCCAGCCGTAATCCACTAAGAAGCATACCAAACCGGACAGAATAAATCAACCCAAAGAGTGTGCGCACAGATATCGGATTTGACGTATTATTATTGGCCGTCCAGCACAGCGGCAGCGAAGATATACCGCTTTACTTTTGAATGGGCTGTGATTATACTTATACGAAGATGGACAAACATTACAATAGCTTGGAAATATAAATGTTTGTCCAGTCGGAGTTCATTGCTCCAACCTTGTATTTTTTATTCATAGGATCAATATAAACTGTTATTTGAAAAGCGAAACATCCGCTCAATCAGATAATGAAAGCCAAACAGAACAGGAGCTGTAACCGCTGTGAACAGCATATACGACATCGTGGTCAAAATCGGGTCGATGGCGCTCATCCGTCATGAGGACGGGGACATCGACTACAATATATTCTCCCGGCTCTCCGCCTCACTTCGGCCCGGCATGCTGCTGGTGAGCTCCGGCGCGACGGAGATCGGGCGCATCGATTACATCAAGCGTCAAGGCTGCGAACTGACGGGTGACGTGGAGGATGTGAAAACGGATTATTCCGCGCAGGGGCAGTCAATACTGATGGAGAACTATCGCCGGTTTGTGGCGCCTGCGTATTCAGTACGGCAGGTGCTGGTGGAACACAGCCACTTCAACGACACCGAAAAGCGCGAGCACATATTAAGGCTGTTGCGGCGCGCGCCGTCACAAAACGCCATCCCCATCATCAACTACAATGATCCGGTGTCCAGCGAAGAAAACCGTAAGATGGAGCTGAAGCGGATCGGCAACGGGCAGGGCGTGGTGGAGTGCGTGGACAACGACGAGACGGCGGCGGTGATCGCGATGCTGGTGAAGGCGGGCACTTTGGTGATACTGACGTCGGTGGACGGCATCTATCAGGACCCGGGTGATGCATCCACGCTGATCCGCGAGATTTCCGGTGCAACTCCGGAGGAGCTGGAGCGCAATGTGGCTAACGCGATTGCATGCTGTCAGGGCGCGTCTCGCGCGGGAGCGAACGGAGCAGGCGCTAAGCTGAAATATTCACTGGAGCCGGCCAAGGCGGGCACCCATGTATACATTGCGCGCGCAAGCAGCCGCATCAGCGACATCGTCTCAGGCATGGCACCAAGCACGCATATCTATGTGAAATAACTGACACAAAAAACAATAACAATGGTAAAGGGAATGCGGCGCATTCCCTTTTTGTTTTGCTGTCGGTTTTATAGAAATGACGCTGAAATTATCGTTATGATGCATGGTATTTTATAGCAAAGTGGTATTAAACGGAGCAGAAATTTTGACGTCGTGCAAAGAATACAATGCTGTTCAAAGCGTCTTGCGTACCTTGTTTACTGAACCGAATAACAAACTAAATTTTCAACATTCTATACTATATATGCTAAATCATACAAATTGACTCGCAAGATGTAGCGATGCTAACATGATATTCGTAATCGATACGGATTGGCATCAGCGTAAATCGACGGACAGGTGAGGATGAAATGAGACAAACAATTTTGATATTAGTACTGCTGCTGGTGATGGCAACATCGGTGACGGCAGGCACTCTGGCCATGTATACCACGTCGATTGACAATATGGCGCAAGGCAGCGTGGTGGCGAAGGAGTTCGTGTTTACCGGCAACGGGACGGACAGCTTCGCACAGGGCGTCAAGATCGCCCCCACCGAGACGGTGACGTGGCAGTTCGGCGTCAGGAACTTTGACGGCCATGTGATCACAGAAACGGACCTTTACTATAAGCTGACGTTCAACGTGAAGGCCTCGGATGGCAAGACGGCGATTGCGCCGCTGACAGTGACGGTGAAGGACGACAGCGGCAGTGTGGTGGGCAGCACCACCAGCGTGGGTAAATTCGATGTGCTGGGCGCGTTCCCGCTGGCCGAGGCCGGACAGAGCCGAACATATTCGGTGGAAATAAGCTGGCCGAGCAACGACAGCGTGGATATAGATTACGCAGGCGGCAATTACGGAACCACGGTGAACATCGACGCGGTTGCGTCGCAGGCACCGCTTTCCGGCAGCGAGCCGCCGCCGCAGACGAGTAACCTAAGTGTGATGTATAAGACGACGAACGCATGGCAGAACGGACAGAGCGGTATCAATGAGTTTAACTACAGCGTGACGATCACCAACAATTCTGACACGGCGATCGAGGACTGGTACATGGACTTTTCGCTGGCGGGTGATGAACTAAAGAGCGCATTCAGCAACGCGAAGATGGTGCACGGCCTGCCTGACGGGACGTACCGGTTCACCAATCCGGCGTACAACAACACGGCGACGGACGACATACTGCCCGGACAGAGCGTGACATTCGGTGGTCGCGGCCTGGGTCTGGGTACAACAGCGCCGCAGAACGTGAAGGTGGGCGGCAGCAACGCGGCATCCGCGAACGCCAGCGTGACCACCGGATTCGGCACCTTAAACTAGGGATGTGATGGCATGAAATACAGGATACTGCTGCTGGCCGCGCTGGTGTGCGCGATACTGGCGGCGGCAATGGGCGGCACACTCGCCGGCTATACGACGGAGACGTCGTACAACATCAGCATACAGCCGATGCCGGAGGCCACAACTAAGCCGCACAAGCCCGAGAAATCAATGACGGATATACAGGCCGCGGAGGATGCGGTGCAGGAAGGCGATACGCAGGCTGAGCCGCAGGCGACTCCCGCAGCAACGGATATCGCACCGGCAAATACAGACACGGCGGACGAAGAACCGCTGCAAACGAGTGACAAAGAGGCTTAAAGCCTCACAAATTATAAAAGACTAAACACAGGAGGAAGTTTCATGAAGAAGGTTTTGGTTATCGTAGCGCTGGCGCTGGTTCTGACAACATCCATCATTGCGGGAACGCTCGCGATGTACACAACGTCCATCGACAACCTGGCGACGGGCAGCGTGGTGGCGAAGGAGTTCATACTGCTGGAGAACGGCTCGGACAGCTTTGTACAGAATGTGAAGATTGCCCCCACGGAGACAGTGGAATGGCAGTTCAGCGTGAAGAACTACGACGGTTCTGTGGTGAGCGAGACGGCGATGGCTCTGGACTTTGACGTGAACGTGACGGCGGCGGACGGCAAGACGATGATCGATCCGCTGGTGGTGACGGTGAAGGACCAGAACGGCAACGTGGTGGGCACCAAGACGGGCAGCGGCTTGATTGAGTACGCCAATGAGTTTGCGCTCAGCGCAACAGGCCAGACACAGACCTACACGGTGTCCGTCAACTGGCCGAGTGACGATGCGGTGGACATCAATTACGCGGGCGCGGACTACGGCGCGGCGGTGGCAGTGTCTGTGACGGGTACGCAGAAGTAAGATAGCAATATAGCGGTTAAGAGACAGCCGTTCCTGCGGGGGCGGCTGTTTTTTGTGTGCGGAACAGGAGCAGAGCATTTTCCGGGGAAGTTACCTGTGCCCCGCAGGGGTATCGCTGCGATCGCAATGACAGGCGGGGTGGGGTGGCTGTGCTTATTTGTTTGGCAATGATGAGGATTTTTGGTATATTGCTGTTATACGATTTTATCGAAAAGGAAGGCGGCGTAATGAGGACGATTGACGGGTTTCGCAGGGGCATCAACCTTGGCGGGTGGCTGTCTCAATGCAAGCATGAAAAGGCGCATTACGACAGCTTTATTTTAGAAGAGGATATTCAAACGATAGCCTCTTGGGGGCTGGATCATGTGCGGCTGCCGGTGGACTATGAGCTGATTGAAACGGAGGAAGGCGAGACTAAGGAAGACGGCTTCAAATATATAGATGCTTGTGTCTCTTGGTGCAAAAAGCACGGACTGAGGATGATCATCGACCTGCACAAAACGGCGGGATATTCGTTTAACGACGCGTTTGGCGAGGCAAACAGCCTGTTTTTGAGCGAAGCGCTGCAAAACCGGTTCGTCAATCTTTGGGAGCGGCTTGCGGCACGGTATGCCAGCGAGCAGGAAACGGTGGTTTTCGAGCTGCTGAACGAGATCGTGGAGGAGGAAAACAGCGGGTCGTGGAACGCGCTGGCGAAACGCGCTGTGGAGGCGATACGAAAATACGCACCCGGTACGCCGATTATCATCGGAGGCATACAGTGGAACAGTGTGCGCGGCGTTAAGCTGCTGGACGCGCCGTATGATGAGAACGTGGTGTACACATTTCATTTCTACGAACCGTTTTCGTTCACGCACCAGAAGGCGTATTGGGTAGCGGAAATGCCAAAGGATTTTGGGATCGGCTATCCTGCCACGCTGGAGGAGTACCGGCGGGCTTATGACGTCATCGGGCAGAAGGCGGAGCAGATATTCCGGAGCGGCTGTACCGAGATGGGCGCGGAGCTGCTGGAAGCCATGTTCATGGAAGCCATCGAGGCGGCGGAGCGGCAAGGGGCTGCGCTCTACTGCGGGGAATACGGCGTAATTGACCAGGCTTCGGCCGAGGACACGGTAAGATGGTACCGCGACATGCACCGGCTGTTTGGGAAGCACGGCATCGGGCGGGCGGCGTGGACGTACAAGGAGATGGACTTTGGGCTCACGACAGCGCATTATGCGGGGATACGGGAGGAATTGGTCGGGCTGCTGTGATGATGTAAAGAAGATGGGCAGAGTTATTTACCGGAAAGCAGGTTATGGTAACTTCTGAGGCGTATTTATCTCTTAGACACCTGCGGTGACAGTTCCATAACCAGCGTTTAAGCGCAGCTTTTTGCTGTGGCATTAGCGGCGAGTAAGAGTGTCACAAGGCTCCTTGTATTTATAAAGCGTCTGGTGTAAAATGCCAATATATTTCAATTCAAATCCATTTCTGTGCTGAAGTTGCTGCCACCTGTTTGCATACGTAAGAATAATAACCTTGGAGGATACACCTATGATGTCTGCGTTCAACAAACTGCGTTATCGGAAAACTTCACTGGCCCTGTTTATCCTCGCATTTCTCACCTGGCTGGTACTGGCAGTTCGCGCGATGGCAGGCGCAAATCTCAGCATTCCGGATATACAGACTGCTGTTCTCCCCATTTTTATTATCGGCGTAGCTTTCAATCTAATAGCCGTGATACTTTGGCTGCCGCTGCGCAAAAAGGGCGTAAAATTCATCGATCTGTTGTATCCGGTGGGGACAGCAGGTGCTATCGCCATATTCATCTATTTTCACGTCGCTCTGTTCGCATCACGATTGGTGACCGTTAATTGTATTTTCCACCGTTTTGCTGAGCTGCCGTAAACCGGCGGCTTTTTTTACGTCTTCTGGAGACACTAATGAGACGGATAAGACGCACATGAGAGGCTTGTTTTGCAGCAGTCACGGTATACGACACAGGAAATGATCGACGCGATGCGCGGTGAAATTGCGCGGGAAAAGGAGCGGGCCGTGCGCGGGACGGCGGCTCGGCCCGGTGGCTGGGGATGGAAGCGCGCGCTGAAGGTCGCCGAATGGATGGTATTCCTCGCGCTGTTCGCTATGCTGGTGGTGACGCTGTTTGGCGTGTATACGGCAAAGGCGAAGGGCGAAACGCCCGCTATATTTGGCGTGTATCAGCTGTATTCGGTGGAGACGGGAAGCATGGAACCCACGCTGACGGTGGGTTCGGTGATCGTGTGTAAAACGACGGAACAACCTGAAAGACTCGCAGCGAGACAGATCGTCACATTCCATACGACGACCGGCGCGGTGGTGACGCACCGCATCATCGAGGTGGTGACGAGTGCGGGCGGAAACGTGGCTTACCGCACGAAGGGCGACAACCCGGTCAACTCGCCCGACGCGGAGCTGCTGACGCCGGACAGGGTGATCGGCGTGTTTGCGGCCAAGATACCGTTTACGTGAGGTGGGTTGATGCGGCGGTTCAGCGGAAAGGCGGAGACCAAGGAAATACGCAATGTGGTGCGGATGGCGGGGATCAAGTCCGCGGAGCATTTCGTGCATGAGGGCAAAACACCGCGGCGCGTGCTGGATGGCGTGTACATGCGTGTAGACTGCGGGCAGGTGTGGGGCGTGACGGCGCGCACCGGTTACGAAATTCAACTGCTGCTGGAGGTGATGGGCAACATCACACCATATGAGGACGGCAAGTGCGTGCTGGCCGAGCGGGGCATGATGCGCCGCAAGCGTGTGATACTGTCTCATGTGTTCTACATCGGCGGTGCGGACATGCTGTACGGCAACATGAACGTGTTGGAATACCTGTGCTTTGCGACGGAGCGGCAGGGCGGCGACCGGCTGGCGGTGCAGGAGGAGCTGTTCGAGCAGTTGATCGATTTCGGATTGGGGCATGTATCGCTGACGGGTATCCGCTGGCTGACGGAGGAGGAACGGCTGGCGGTGGCGCTGCTGGCGGCAGCGCATTCGGACTGTCTGCTGATCGTGTTCAACCTGCCAGAGTGGCGGTTTGACGAGCGGCTGCAGGGAGCCATCGCAAAAACGGCGGCGTTTGCAGCTGCAAACGGAAAGGCGCTGGTATTGGGGACTCTGGACAAAGAGCTCATTCAGCGGGCGTGTAGCCACACGGCCTTTGTGGCGGAGGGGCGGATATTGTATCAGGGGCGGACGGATTGGCTGAGACGGCATTTCGACAAGGCGGTTGTGATCATCGAGGACGAAGACATCGGCAGTTTGAAGGAGAATCTGACGACGGTGTTGGCCGGGTGTGATCTGGAGGAAAAGGAGGGCCGGTTGCTGGTGACGGTGCGCGGTGGTGAAGTGACACCGCTGGAGATATACCAGAGAATAACGGCGGCTGGGATTGCACCGCGCGGCCTGCGCGTGAATGAAAAGACGGTGGACAACGCTTATGAGGAGCTGATGCGGCGGCATGATCTATCGGAGCGGTTATTTTAAGAAGGAGTCGCGGCAGGCGTACATTGACAACGCCGTCGGTTTTCGGCGCAAGCTGGCGCTGGCCCTGTTCATGGGGTTGGTGTCCTTCGCTGTATTTTTCGTACTGCAGACACTGACGGAGAGTGTGGTGTCCGAAGCGGCTCCGGAGATCATGCAGCCGAGCTTCTTCTCAACGATCTACATCTACATCCACATTGCGCTGATCGGTGTGGCAGTTTATTATATCGTGTTCTGCGAGTGGCTGTTCTTTTCGGAGATACGCCGCAACGCATGGTATGTGCTGATACAGCTGCGTTACCGCCCCGCCGTGATGATCGCGGGCAAGCTGGCAGCGCTGCTGTACTCGGTGTTCGTGATCTATTCCGCGGGCTTTGCGCTCACTGCCCTGCTGACAGTGTTCTTGAAGTACACGTTCGTTTCCGAATACCTGCCGTCGCTCTATCTGGTGGGGCTGACGGACGTGTTTTTGCTGACAGCGTTAAGTGCAGCGGCCTCGCTGGCGGTGAAGAAGACGCCGGACGCGCGGTTGCTGATAGCCGGTGCGGCGGTGCTGGTGGTGCTGATGAAGGTGTTCACCAACGCTTACGGTGTGCTGCGCAATCGCGTGACGATGCAGGATATATACACCCTGATCGATCCCGCGCGGTCCTGCTACTTTGTGTTGGCTGTAGCGGTATTCGCGGCAGCGGTGCTGGGTTCGGCGCTGTATGCGGGTCGGCTGGCGCAGCTATACAGCCGTTCCGCCTCCAAAGACAAAGCATTGCCGGAGGGTGTTTGCGTCGTGCGTATCGACGCGCGGACAGGAAAGTGGGAGCAGAGCGGTGATGGCGTGCTGTCCGCAAAGGGGCGCAAACTGCTGAACGCGGCAGTGACGGCGCTGCTGGCCGTCTTCGTTCTGGCGGCGCTGGCGTTTAATGTGCTCATCATACTGATCAGCACCGCGACGCCGGGCAGCGAGGTGACGATCAGAGGAACAATCCCCTATATTTTCCAATCGGACACGATGCAGCCCGACATCATGGTAAACGACCTTGTGTTCTTCCGCAAGGTAGACGCGCAGGTGCCGCTGGAAGCGGCACAGATCGTGCTATTTCGTGACAACAACATCGTGTATGTGGCGCGCATTACGCAGCGGCTGACGGGCGCGGTGGTGGTGGATATCGACCACTACCCTGCCGGGACACAACCGGGCGGCATGGTCAAACAGATACCGCGCGAGGCGGTATACGGTGTGTACAGCGGGAGGAGCCGGTGGCTGGGCGCTCTAATACTGTTTGCCAACACCATATTCGGGCGGATACTGTTCCTGCTGATGCCCGCCGTGCTGCTGTTTTTCCGCGGGCGGATCGGGGCGCTGGTGCGCAAAAGCCGAAACGGTTGAGCATGCATCTCTTATACTCTTCTCTTTTGCGGTGCGGCGTGATAAAATACGGTCGATATGGACGGCAAAAAGGAACGGTTTACCAATCACTTCATAATTGCGGCGGCGCTGCTGGTGTGCGCGTACATTGTGCTGTACGGCGTGATGGATCAGGGCGTTGCGTCGCACAGCGACTACGATTCGTATACGCGGCAGGCGCAAAGCTGGTGGGAAGGGCGGACGTACCTGCCCGAGAACGTCACGTGGCTGGAATTGGCCGAGTATAACGGGCATTATTATGTGAGCTTTCCGCCGTTTCCCTCCGTCGTGCAGTTTTTGCTGGTACCCTTCTTTGGGCTGAACACACCGGACAACCTCATCAACACGCTGTTTGGGCTGGGGGCGTTTGTGATCGTCTACCGGCTGCTGATGCGCAAAGGTGTGAGCGGTCTGAACGCAACCGTAATTGCACTGCTGTTCACGCTGGGCTCCAACCTGTTCTATCTGTCGGCGACAGGCTGGGTGTGGTTTTCGGCTCAGACGCAAGGCTTTTTCTTCTCGGCGCTGGCGGTACTGTTGATGGACAGCCGAAAAAAGGCCGTGTGGGCATTCGCTTTCCTTTGCCTCGGGATTGCGTTTGCATGCCGCCCTTTCAATGTGGTGTATGCGCCGCTGCTGCTGTACCTGCTGTATCTGCGCATCAATGATGGGCGCAGTGTTGTGGTGACGCTGGTGCGGTGTATTCCCTATGTGCTGCCTTTGGCGGCGATGGGGCTGGCGGTGGCGTTTTACAACTATGCCCGCTTTGGCAGCTTGTTTGAGTTCGGGCACAACTATCTGCCTGAGTTTCAGGCGGAGGATCAGTTCGGGCTGAAGTATATACTCCCGAATTTTCTGGAGGTGCTGAAGCTGCCGGGCAGCGCGGATACGTTCTGGCCTCAGTACAACGGTACGCTGTTCTTTTTGGTGAACCCGGCGTATGTATTGGTGGCCGTTAGCCTTGCGCGCGGACGGTTCAGCGCCAAGAAGCTGATTTATGTGCTGTGTCTGCTGGTGCATATACTGGTGACGCTGTCGCACCGCACGATGGGCGGATGGCAGTTCGGCAGCCGGTATCTGGTGGACATGCTGCCGTTTATGCTGGTGATTGTCGGGGACGACGCGATTTACAAAGAGGATATTAAAAAGCGCAGCTCCGTGGCTTTGCCGCTGACGCTGGCGGTGATCGGTATCGTGGTGAATGTATGGGGCGCAATTTGGTATTACACGATGCCGGTGGGATGAGGAGCAACGCATGTATTTGAGCAGCCTGACGCTGAAAAACTACAGAAGCTATGTGAGTCTCTCTGCGAAGTTTGCGGATGGCATCAACGTGCTGCAGGGGCGCAACGCTGCGGGCAAGACCAACATACTGGAGGCCGTGGGGTTTTTGAGCTACGGCAAATCGTTCCGTACGCAAAGGGAAGCCGAGTGTATATGCGACGGCGGCGATGCGGCATACATCAAAGGCGGCATCAGCACGCGGCAGGGATCGCTCACCATCGAGGCGCTGATATCCGCGGCGGAGAAGAAGAGCTTGAAGGTGAACGCTCAGCCGGTCAGGAAGATGGGCGAGCTGTTCGGGAACTTCATCGCCGTGGTGTTCTGCCCGGAGGATTTGAAGACGCTGAAAGAATCCCCCTCGCTTCGGCGGCGGTTCATCGACATGGAGATATCCAAGCTGCATCCGGCTTACTTTTACGAGCTGCAGGATTACGGCAAGGCGCTGGCGCAGAAGAATGCGCTGTTGAAATCTAAGATACCCGAGGCACAGCTCAAAAAGCTGGTGACGATATACAACGAGCAGCTGGCGCAGCACGGCGAGAAGATCATCAAGGCACGGCAGGAATTTTTGGGGCGCCTGCACGATGTGGGGCGTGATATCCATAAGGACCTGTCGGGCGGCGAGGCGCTGGATTTGAAATACCGCAGCAGCGCATCCGGGCCGGATATCCGGCAGGCTCTGTTTGACAAGATGGACAAGTCGCTCACCTCCGAGATCGAGCAGGGGTTCTGCCTGTATGGGCCGCACCGCGAGGATTTTTCGGTGGCGCTGGGCGGCGCTGAGATTCGTGCGTATTCGTCTCAAGGGCAGCTGAGAACCGCGATGCTCTCGCTTAAGCTGGCGACGTTCGATATCGCGAGGGCAGATTTCGACGAGAGCCCGGTGCTGCTGCTGGACGATGTGTTCTCGGAGCTGGATGAAGCCCGGCAGGCGGCGCTGCTCGCCCGCATCAAGGGGGCGCAGTGCTTCATCACCACGGCGGTGCCGGTGAAGAACGCACCGGGCGCTGTGTTTACGGTGGCGGGCGGCGCGGTGACGGCGGCGACGTGAGGTGAGACTTCTGTTACATAAGACCGTGAGGGCGCTGCCCTCACACGCCCGCTTCTTTTCTTTAATAAAAAGAAGCAAAAGATTAATCGGAAATGCTTGGCATTTTTTCGGATAAAAGTCTTTTGTTGGGGAGTGTTAAAATTAATGAAAAATTTTTGGGGATACATAAAAAACAACAGGTTTGCTATTGGCTGTACCGGACAGACGGTATATGTGTATGATGACAGGGGAAATGAACTTAAAAGTTTAGTGATATTAAATATGCCTATACCCCTATGTTTTGTCCTGGAAAGAACATATTCATTGTTAAATCAACGGTTGGAAGGCTTGCTGTTTATTCTCTTGATACAATGGAGCTTATCAAGAAGTTTAGATTTTCAAAGGTTGACGGTAGTCAGGACGACGGTTTTTGTTTCTCAAATGATGGTAGATACTTTTATAATATTGAACGCCACATCAACAGCTGTATAACGGGTCTTTCGATATATGATACTTCTATGGCAACACCGCAGAATTAACTATTTCACACCGTGGACGCAAACGAACTCCACAAAAGTATATAGTTTGTGGAAAACTTGGTCGCACGAGAATCCCTATCAAGCCGACAGGCAGGGTCTGTCAGCCAGATAGAGATTCGCCAGTGCGAAAATCATATTCAGTTTTGAGGTCTGTTTTCGCAGACCTCGATAACGCGTCTTGCGGTATCGGAACAGTCCTTTGACAACTCCAAAGACATGCTCGACTTTTGCCCGGACGGATGACTTTTCATGCTCCCGGCGCTTGATCTGTGCCTGTGATCGAATAGAACGTTTTTTGCTTTGGGAGGGTCTGCGGTTGGTTTTATAGTTGATTTTTCTGCCTTCGCTGTTATGTGTTATAGCATCTTCACGCTTTGCAGCGCCCAGATAGCCACTGTCTCCGTATACTTCCGTCTCTTCTCCTGATAGTAGCCTGGGGACTACCGTCACATCATGGACATTTGCACCGGTCACTTCTAAATGGTGTACTAACCCAGTTTTTCTGTCCACGCCTATGTGCGCTTTGTATCCAAAGTGCCAAGCGTTGCCTTTCTTCACCTGATGAGCATCCGGATCCCGTTGCCTCTCTCGATTTTTCGTGGAAGACGGAGCCTCTATGAGCGTGGAATCCACAATGGTTCCTTTCCTTAGTAGCAAGCCCTTTTGCTGCAACATGTCAACTACCTGCGCAAAAAGC